>JAFRBA010000067.1 GCA_017405115.1 Kiritimatiellia bacterium | reverse complement strand
CCGGGCGCTCGCGCGGCTCTCGTGCCGCTGGCCGGGGCTTTCGTCCGTCCCGGAGCCCGGCGGATGGCGCGTCGTCGTGCCCGCGGAGCACGTCGTCTCGCACGAGGAGCAGTTCCGGGAGGCCGCGAGGACGGTGCTGGGCTGGGTTCGCGGCGGGCAGCCCCCGCGCGAATACGACCATCTTCTCCTGAAGTACCGCACCCTCGTCGACGCCTTCGAGAAGTCGGCGCCGAGGGCGGGATAGTACGGCGACCGCATTTTATGGTAAAATACAGGACATGAAAAACTCACGACACTCTGTTGCGGCGCGCATCTGCGCGCTTTCCGCCGTCTTCGCGGCGGCCACGACCTTCGGCGCCATCCGCGCCGTAACCCCGACAGCATGGAACGGCGACCCCAACTGCTGGCAGATGAAGCGCCACTTCGAGAAGATGAACGCCGTCACGAACGGCGGCGCGAAGGTCGTCTTCATCGGCGACTCCATAACCCACTTCTGGGAAGGGGCCGGAAAGGGCGCGTGGCAGAAGTTCTTCGCCGACGGCAAGTACCGGGCGATCAACCTCGGGACCTCCGCCGACAGGACGGAGCACGTGCTCTGGCGGATCACCGAGGGCCGCGAGCTCGACGGCTACGAGGCGAAGTGCATCCTCCTCATGATCGGCACGAACAACTCCGGGCACTTCCAGTTCGCCAAGGAGCCGCCGATCGACACGATCATGGGCATCCGCCGCATCCTCGAAGTCATAGCCGAGAAGCAGCCCAAGGCCCGCGTGATCCTGACGTCGATCTTCCCGAGGGGCAGGGACGCCAACGACTCGTACCGTCGCCGCAACGACGTCGTGAACAAGGAGATCGCGACGTTCGCAGACGGGAAGCGCGTCATCTGGTGCGACTTCTCCGACAAGTTCCTCGACGCGCAGGGCCGCCTCAGCCGCGAGCTGTTCCCGGATCTCCTGCACCCGAACGCGCACGGCTACGAGATATGGGCGAGCGCAGTCATCCCTCTCATCGACAGGGTGCTTGAGGCGGGCGAAGACGAGTGCATACCGTCCGTGTGGCCGTCCAGTCCGACCGGCTACGTCTACGGCGAGCCCATTGCCGCCCAGTCAATACGCGGCAGCAACTACTGGCCTCAGCGCTACCTCGAGAAGCGCAACGAGATCGTCGACAACGGCAATGTCGTCTACGACGCCGTCTTCGCCGGCGACTCGATCACGCATCGGTGGGAGCGCAAGGGCGGCGAGGGCCGCGAGCTCTTCCACAAGCTCCGCGAGAAATACAGGATCCTGGACCTCGGCTACGGCGGCGACCGCGTGGAGCACTTGGTCTGGCGGTTCGAGAACGGCGAGCTCGAGGGGTACAAGACGAAGCTCTTCATGCTGATGATCGGCACGAACAACGGCGAGGGGCGCAGGGGCGGCGAAGGGTGGCGCGACCTCGTGCCCGGCATCCGCCGCGCGCTCGACATCATCGCCGCGAAGCATCCCGAGGCGAAGACCCTGCTGCTTCCGATCTTCCCGCGCGGCAAGGATGCGAATGACGCGATCCGCATGCGCAACGACAAGGTCAACGCGGCGATCAAGGCGTTCGCGGACGGCGAGAAGGTCATCTGGCTCGACTTCACCTCGAATTTCCTCGACGCGTACGACGACACGAAGTGGTGCATGAACGACAGGCTCCACCCGAACGAGATAGGCTATGAGATCTGGTGGTCGGCGATCAAGCCCTACGTCGACGCCGCCCGCGAGCAGCGCATCGCCGAGGATCCCCTCGTGGGCAGCTGGGAGGGCGACCTGCCCGTCGACGCGATGCCGGCGACCAGCCTCATATTCTCGCGCGGCGAGAAGAACGAGTTGAAGGCGCTCGTCCTGTACCGCTGGGGCTCGCCCGAGTGGTGTTCGAACGTCGTCGTAGACGGCGCACTGTTCTCGCTGCGCCATCCGTACGGACAGCTCTACCGCGGCAAGGTCGTCGGGGACTTCTTGGCGGCGGAGTTCGCGCCGTGCGACAGGGAGACGGGCAAGCAGACCGGCGACTGGCAGGCTTTCACGGCCAGGCGCCAGCCCGAGGTCGCGCCGGCCGACACGGCCGAGGCCAAGTTCGGCGAGGGCGTCGACCTCCTGAAGGACGGCCTTGACGGCTGGGTGGCGATGTCGAAGGATGCCAAGTTCGGCTGGGTGTTCGAGAACGGCGTCCTCTCCAACAAGATGGGCCTCAAGCCCGACGGGTCGTGGGTCCACGGAGGGGCCAACCTCATGACTAAGCGCTCCGACTTCTACGACTTCAACCTGAGCTACGACGTGCGCGTGCCGAAGGGGTCGAACTCCGGCGTGTACCTGCGCGGAAGGTACGAGTGCCAGGTCGTCGACAGCTACGGCGAGCCCGTGGACCGCCACAACATGGCCGCCTACTACGGCAGGGTCGCGCCTTCCGTCTCAGCCGAGAAGGCCCCGGGCGAGTGGCAGCATGTCGACGTTACGCTCTACCGCCGCCACATGACCGTAGTGCTGAACGGCGTCAAGATAATCGACAACGCCCCCGTCACGGGAGTTACCGGCGGCGCCCTCGACTCCAACGAGTTCGTGCCCGGCCCGATATACCTCCAGGGCGACCACTCCGACGCCGACTACCGCAACATGATCCTCCGTCCGGCGGTCAACTGAGACGATGACGATCATAACCGGCGGAACCGTCGTCGACGGAACGGGCAGGGCCGCGTTCCGCGGCGACGTCGTCGTCGACGGTGACCGCATATCGGACATAGTCGAGCCAGGCTCGGCGAAGTCCGGCGACATGCGCGTCGTCGACGCCTCCGGCTGCCTTGTCACGCCGGGCTTCGTCGACGCGCACACCCATTCCGACGCGTATCTTGTGATCGAGCCCGACGCGCCGTCGAAGATATCGCAGGGCGTGACGACGGAGGTCAACGGGCAGTGCGGTGGGTCTGTGGCGCCGCGCTACGGAGAGGCCCGGCTCAGCTCCGACTGGGCCGCCCTCCTCGGGGAGAGGCTCACTTGGCGTTCGCTCGCCGAATACCGGGCCGTCCTTTCGTCCGTCAGGCCCGCCGTAAACACCGTGCAGTTCGTCGGGCACAACACCCTGCGCTCGTCGGTCGTCGGGTACGCGGGCCGCGCAGCGACTCCGGACGAGCTCAAGGCGATGGAGCGAATGCTCGCCCAGGCGCTCGACGAGGGGGGGTGGGGGCTCACCACGGGGCTCATCTACCAGCCGGGCAGGTATTCCACGCCGCAGGAAGTGGTCGCGCTTGCGAAGGTCGCCGCGGCGAAGGGCGGATACTACGCGACGCACATGCGTTCGGAGGGGGACTCCATACTCGAGGCGATCGACGAAGTCCTGGACCTCGTGAGGGCCACGGGCATCCGAGCCGAGATATCCCACCTCAAGACGAGCGGTCGTCGCAACTGGCACAAGATCGATGCAGTCATAGAGAAGATAGGGGACGCAGTCGCCGAAGGGCTTCTCCTAGGAAGCGACAGGTACCCGTACTGCGCGGCTGGCACCGATCTCGACATAGTCCTCCCGGACTGGGCGCAGGAGGGCGCGGCGAAGGCCGAGATGGAGCGCCTGTCGGACCCCGCTACGCGTGCGCGCATAGAAGACGAGATAGACGCCTCCGAACGCGACTGGTCGACCGTCATGGTCGGCGGCACGTGGAGCGAGGAGAACAAGCAGTATTCCGGAAAGACGATAGCGGAGATCATGAGACAAGAGACGAGAGACGTGGTTGCCGCCTCGTCTCAAGTCTCGCGTCTCTCGCCCTCCCCCGGCGTCCTTGTCTGCGAAATCCTCGTGCGCGACGGCTGCAAGACAGGCGCGTTTTTCTTCGGCATGAGCGAGGAGAACCTGGCGAAGATATATTCGCAGCCCTGGATCGTCCCTGGCTCCGACGCCTCGCTTCGCGCGCCATGGGGGCCGCTGGGGGCGGACCACCCGCACCCTCGCGCGTACGGCACGATGCCGGAGTTCTACCGCCGCGTCCGCGCGCTCGGCTTCTCCCGCGAGGAGACGATAGCGCGCATGACGTCCGTTCCGGCGCGGCGCTTCGGCATACGGGGGCGCGGCGTGCTGGAGAAGGGGGCGTTCGCCGACGTCGCGGTCTGGAGCGAAGGGGAGTTCGCCTCGTCCTCGACCTATGTAGAGCCGCACAAGTTCGCCTCCGGGATGAAGTGCGTGATGGTCAACGGCATGGTGCCGTATGCGAACGGACGCTTCACTGGAGAGCGCGGCGGACGCTTTTTGTAGCGGTGAAAAATTTTTTTTTAAAATTTTTTAAAATACCCCCTTGCGCAATCGACAGAAAATATGATACAATACGTTCGCTTTCGGGAATAGGGGGCGCGAGTGTGCCCAAACTAGCTTGGGAGTAAGGTTAACCTCCTGAAGCGTTGACGGACCGTTTGCCGAAGACGTGGATGGAAAAAACAGAAAGAACAAAAAACAATGAAGAAGGTTATGATGGCGCTTGCGATCACGGCTGTTGCCGGTGTCGCTTCCGCTGCGACCTGCGGCGAGGACTGCCCCTTCGGCTATCGCCTCAAGGTCATGGTTCGTACGACTGGCAGCTGCAGCGTTACCGCTCAGTCCGCGTGCGATGAGTGCTCCACGGCTACCTATCGTGGCCCGGTGATCCGTCGTTTCATGGGCATGGTGTACGGCACGACCGCCACTGAGGCGGGCACCTGCGGTGACACCGGTTGCGCGTGCAACACGTGGGAGGACAACGCCTATGTCGCGTTCTACGACTACGACAACGCCAGCCCCATGACGCTCGACGCCGACACGACCGAGCTCATCCAGCTCAACCGCATCGGCTGCAAGGCTGAGGATCGTCAGAAGGCCGAGATGGCGTTCACGGTCGGCTTCACCTGCAGCGAGAACGTCGCTCAGATGACGTTCGCGGGCTTCGGCCTCTGCGGCAACCACAACGGCAAGATCACCGTCGGTGCCATCTCCGGCTACTGCGCTGGTCAGCTGCCTGCTGGTGCTGTCGTCAGCAACGGCCCCTGCGCCGATCCGACGACCGTCTGCGGCAACCTGGTGTGGAACCTCTGCTGCAACACCTCCTACACCTGCGCCTACACGGCCGCCTATGGCAAGTGGACGCTCGTTTGGGACAGCACGATCGCCGACAAGGTTGGTGCCAACCTCACGGCTTCCGAGGCCAAGACTGGCTGGGGCACCGCCACTCCTGCTTTGCTCGCCGACAAGCGTGCGTGCAAGGATGTCGCGTGCAGCACCTGCGCTGAGTAATCACATAGCGTGATTAAAGCAAACAAGGGGGCTGCGTGAAAGCGCAGCCCCCTTAGTTTTTCTAGGAGTTCCGATGGTGACGCGAGGGACGCGTGAATCTTCTCTCGTCGCTCGAGTCCAAGTCTACAACTAAGTTCAAGTTGTTCCCAGAGGTGGTTTCAAAACCCGGTAGGGTCGCGCGTCCCGCGCGACCTGCGTAACGACGGCGCCCCCGCCGTCGACCCTCCCCGAAAAAAGTTTGTCATTGTCATCATTCTGCGGCATATCTATAATAGAGTAGTGCTATGAAAAAAAAGTTATGCATTTTTGCAGTTCTGGCGGTAGCGCTGGCTGGCTGTTCGGATAACGGCCAGTCTGCGGCGGAATCTGCCGACGACAAGACAATTGTCAAAAAACCTGCGAAAAATCGCGTTGTCATAACCGTTAACGGGCGCGAACTTCGCCAGACGAATCTGGCCGAACGGGTCGAGATGTTCGTCAAGGTTTCCACGCTCGCCAATCCGAAAATGACGCTCAACGACCTGCAGCGGCTGCGCAAGAAAATCAAGGCGATTATGCCTAAGATGTTCAAGCGCGAGGTGGTTTTCGAAGATTTCCTGAAGAGCGAAAAACTGACCGTCGCTCCAGAGACGCTGGAGAAGGCGAAGAAGGGCATTGTTGCGAGCTTCAAGGGGCGCTTGACGTATGACGGGCTGCGTCGCAAGGTAGGGCCTGCTCTTGCAGGTATCTTGGATGGTTTTGCCGCGTCGCAGGCGACGGAGATTACTGTTCGCAGACGCATACTGGAGAAGAATCCTCTTGAACTGGCGCCCGACTATGCGGAAAAGCAGCTTGCGCTTATTGCAAAGTACAACGCCGAGATGTCGCTCACCAACGCGATAGTCTATGCCAGAGCTACAAATACCTGGGAAAAGCTGAAATCGGGGGCGGACTTCCGGGCTGTCGCCCGCGAGTTCTCCGAAGTTCCGCGCGAAGCCCGTGAAGGGGGCGACTGGGGTACGCTGGGGCTGCAGCAGCTTGAGCCAGACGAAGATCTCGCCAAGTGGGCGCAGCAGCTTCAGCCCGGCGAGTTCTCGCCGCCCATCGAGGGCGACAACGGGCTGATGATCCTCAGGGTCGACTCCAAGAAAGGCGAAGACTACGCCCTGTCGCGCATCTACTTCAGGCTTCCGATGTTCAAGGAGGTAGTAAGCAAGGAAGAGCTGCTGAAACTCAAGAAGCAGCAGCACGACCGGGCGGTGCTGGAGAAGGAAATCAAGGCGCTTTTGAAGTCCGCCGCCGTGGAGAGGCCGAAGAAGCGGAAAAAGGCCGGCGCGAAGCGTGTGCGGCAACAGGACAGGCCGGTCGTCGCGCAGCCTGCGGGCAAACAGTCGGCGAGCAAAACGGGTGTTGCAAACAAACAGGGTGCAAAGGAAACTGGGACAGTAAACGGCGCGAAGCAAAAGTAACCTTTCGCGTTGCAAATGTGTAGGTAGGTGGAATGAAGGAGAAAGGAAAGAACAAATGAAGAGACTCATGGCGTGCCTCGTCGCGTTGACGGGGCTGACGGTTGTTGCGGCGACGGATTCAGTGTTCGAGAATTCGCGGGGCGCGGCAATCCCCTACAATTCCAAGGGCACGGTCGAGCGCGGCGAGTGGACCAGCCAGCTGGACAAGACGATGAAGCTGGCGGCGAGCGAGAACGTGCCCGTCGTCGTCTTCTGGGCGAACAACGGCTGCGGCCACTGCGCGGCGACGGAAGTCGAGATGTGCACCAAGACGTTCACCAGCTGGCAGCAGAAGTACCAGATATACATGGTGTTCGCCTGCGGAGGCTACTCCGGGCCGGCCGGCAACGAGGCGGACGTCGCGAAGGAAGTGGCGCGCGACAGCTCCGGCGAGTTCCCGTACGTAGGCGTCTACTGGGGAACCGGGGCCAGCGTCAGCTACAAGGGCAAGGCTTACACGAACAAGAAGCGCGGCACGTTCACGGGCAACAACCTCGACGCCGCGGCGTTCATCAAGAAGGTCGAGTCGCTGCTCAGCGGCTACACGCCCGCCGTCGGCGGCTGGTTCAAGTTCACCGACGAGTCCGAGGGCAACCGCCTCGAGGCCGAGGCGTCGACGGCGAAGGTGACGCTCGTCATGACGCGCTCCAGCTCCAAGAAGACGGTTGTCGGCAGCGACACCGTGAAGGTGTACAAGAACAAGGTCAAGGATTCCAATCTCGTCAAGACCTACACGGCGAAGTGGACTAAGAACGCGACGACGCTCAACCTCTCGGTGGCCATTCCGTCCGGCCTTGAGGACGGCGACAAGCTCATCGCCGTCATCAACGGCGAGAGCAAGGCCAAGTACAAGAACACGATCTACTTCGTCGAACCTGAGAACAGCGCCGCGAATCCAAGGTGGAAGGGCGCGGAGTTCGGCGAGTGGACTGCCGACATCGACGCGGCGAAGGCGCTGGCGAAGTCCAAGGCGTCATCCGTCGTCTCCGACGGCAAGGCCGCATCCGTCGCCACTGCCAAGGCGTACACGCTCGTCAGCATGCAGGGTTCGCTCTGGTGCCATGATTGCGCGAACACCGACCGCAACTTCCTTGATCAGAAGGATTCGAACGGCAAGAACAAATTCCAGGCCTGGGCGAAGTCGAAGAACGTCGCGCTTGTGGCGATGGACATACCGAGCTTCACGGGCCCGACGTACAAGGACCGCGCGTCGCCGACGATCTTCTCGAAGGATGCTTATGCGACGACGCTGGCGTTCGAGAACGCAGAGTGGGGCATATACGATGTCTCCAAGGGCGGAGCTCCGGCCAAGCTCACGAACGCGGTGGTGCGCAGCGGCCTCGGATACATGACGCGGAACGGGATCTCCGACGCGGACGCACTTGCGACGCTCAAGAAGTTCCATAACTATGCGTACAACACGCCGGAAAAGGGCGGTTTTCATCTCTACTACGGAGCCAACGACCTGCGCAACGAGGACGGCAACCCCAACCGCACTGGAGTGCCGATCTTCGTTCTCCTCCGCAGTGACGGCACAGTCGCCGCACGCCTGACTCGCTTCGCGTCGGTGAGCCCGCTGAAGGCCGACAGGAACAACTTCGACAGCTTCATCAAGCGCTTCGACGAGATGCTTGCGATCGCCGACGCGACCGGGTCGGACGCCGATGCGTCCGAGATCGGGAACAACATGCCGTCCGCCAAGTCGATCGAGCTGCCCATAGGCGACAGGACTGCCGTGGAAGGGCGGCTCTGCGCGGCGGACATGTGCGACACGTTCAGGCTGACGAACTTCAAGGGTGCGGCGGACGTGAGGGTCGCGCTCACCGGCTCGTCCGACGCCGAAGTCGAAGCCCAGTTCATGATATACAAGGACGGCGCGTTCGAGCTTGTCGGCGATCCGATCGTGACGAAGATCAACGCCAACACCGAGCTTCTCGGGGAGTTCTACGACATCGGAACGTGCTATCTGCGCATCAGGGGCACGGATCCGGCGGCGGCGACCTTTACAATGGCGAGCGCGACCGCGAACCACTTCACGGAGTTCTCGCTGGCGGCGTCGGTCGAGTCGCTCAACCCGCAGCAGGCGAAGGCGTCCGTGCCGGTCTCCTCGAACGACACGGTCCAGATAGTCGTTTCGGAGGGCAAGATCTACCGCCTCACGGGCATCGTGACGGAGCCGCTGCCCGAGGGCCTGTCTCCGCTTGCGAACGGGATGTTCGGGGCCGAGGTGAACGGCGACGTCGAGCTGACGGCGGTTGCCGACGGTGAGATCGAGTTCCAGGAGTGGGAGCCCTGCATGATCTCGTTCAACAACAACGAGCCGAAGGACGGCATCGGCGAGAGCAAGGGCAAGTGGACGGTCAAGGTGCTGCGCACCGGCGGCGTCTCCGGCGCGGTCTCGGCCAGGGTCTCCGTTGATGTCGAGAACTCGACGTTCTACTACGACCACGACACCAAGGAGCTCCCGCGCTTCGCCATAGACGGCACATGGGGCTTCGAGTCGAAGAAGCTGTCCTGGAAGGACGGCGACGGCGCGGCGAAGAGCCTTGTCATACAGCTTGAGCAGGACGCTGAGCTCATGAAGTACTTCGGCGACGGGCAGATCGTCCTCAAGCTGGACGAGCTGACGAGCGATGCGGACGACGCGGGGCTCGGCAAGTCGTCGTACGTCCTGAAGGTGAAGGACGAGTCCGACAAGGTCCAGAGCACGATATCGATAACGGGAACCGATCCCGCCGCGGCGGTCGACGGCGTCATCTACGCTCGCCGCGCCGCTGGCGTCTCGATGACGCTCGGCCGCTCTAACGACGGCGTCGCGCTCGGCAACTCGATTGCGCTCAGGGCCGACGTCGACTCCGTGACCTTCGCGGGCGACGCCATCGGCACTAAGGTGTACTGGGATCCCGACGACTATGCCGAGAAGACGGTGTCCGTCTCCGGTCTGCCGTCCGCAGAGAAGAAGACCGTGGTCTCGCTCCTGCCCACGAAGTCGTCGTTCCGAGCCGGGACTCCGAAGGAGATCACCATCGTCTCCGTCGACAACAAGGCCCCGGCGTTCAAGACCGACAAGCTTGCCCAGATCAAGCTGGTGACGTACTCCGGCTGCACGACGGTAGTCGATTTCGACCCTGCCTACATCCAGAGCGGCGACGAGCTTTCGGCTCTGCTGATCAAGGGCGCGCTTCCTAAGGGAATCAGCGCCAAGGTCTACGGGCAGAGGCTCAAGTTCACCGGCAAGGCAACGGCCGCCGGGTCCTACACGGCGTACTTCCGCGCCTGTGCGACGCGCAACGGCAGGCTTGTGAAGGGCATGCCGCTCAAGGTGAGCTTCAGGGTCGTGGATCCGACGACGGTCAAGGCGTCCGACAAGACGTACGGCCACCTCGCGAACACCGCGGTCAAGACATCGCGTACGATCTCCAGCATGATGGTGCTCACGGGCGGCGATCCTTCGCGGCTCACCGGAACCCTCGACGTCACTATTCCGAAGACCGGCAAGCTCAGCGCGAAGTACGCGAGCGTCGGCGGGACGATATCGTTCTCCGCCACGGGCTGGGACGCCAAGAACTTCGCGGACGCCGACGGCACCCTCACGGCGACGCTGAAGCCGAGCAAGGACGGCTACGCCTTGACGGTGAAGGCCCGTCCGAACGGACGCGTCGAGGCGATCGTGACGGACAAGTACGTCAAGGACCAGGAGCTGTCGGCGAAGTCGCTCGGCAAGGTCTGGAGCAGCTCGGCGTCGGCGAAGGCGTGGGTCGGCATCTACAACGGGGCCCTCGCCCCGGCCGGAACGCCGTACTATCTCGGCGACGGACAGTACGGGACGTTCTGCGGCGACATCGCCGAGCCTGCTAACGAGGATTTCGACGCGCCTGCGGGCTATGGCTACATCTCGCTGAAGCTGACCTCCAAGGCCGCCGCCACCGGAAAGATGACATGGGCAGGAAAGCTGCCGAACGGCCAGGCGATATCCGGGTCGGCGGTGCTGTCGAAGGGCGTTAACAAGTGGGTTGGCCGCTCCGGCTACGCCTATCTGCCGGTCTTCCGGAGCCTCAGCACCGACAAGCTTGCGCTTGTGGCCGAGATCAAGAGCGGTGCGGCGTCTGACAAGAACGGCGGAAACCGCTTCCTGCTCGGCTGCCCCGACCTCTCGCCGGTGTTGCCGCTCGGCAGGTGGATCCACAAGGGCAACGGTAACACCGGCTACACGATGGACATCCACATGATGGGCGGGTTCTACAACCCGACCAAGAGCCTGAAGGAGTGCTGCAGGCAGTCGTCGATGAACCCGACTTCGATGAAGCTCCAGGTGGAGGCTCCGGAGAAGGCGGGCTACGACCGCTACGCCGGCCGTGGCAAGGCGAAGGCGATACCTGTGCAGACCGTGGCCGTGGGCAATAACGCCATCACGGTGAAAAACGCGACGAACAAGTTCAAGCTCAAGATCGACCGCGCCACGGGCATAATCAGCGGCTCGCTCCGGGTGAACTACACTCTGGGGGGCAAGTCGAGCTATCTCGACGCCACCTGGAACGGCGTTCTCCTGACGGGCTGGAGTTCCGAGTGCGACTGTTCCGAGGGAGACGCGGTGCAGATGCCGTTCATCTGCGGCGCGCTCTCGTTCCCGGACACCGTCTCGTACAAGGACGGCGGCTCGACCAAGAAGGTTGAAGTTCTTTCCGGCGGGCGCATCCACTCGGGTGCGGCTTTCCCGGAGCAGTGATTGGCGATGAGCCCGGATGCGCCGTGAAGGCGCGTCCGGGACGTGACTTGGAGTTCAGTAAGGAAAACAGGGGGCAAGATGGTGAAACGGCTCTTTTTTGCGGCGCTTGGTGCGTTGCTTCTGGCAGGTCAGGGCTACGGTGCTGATCCGAAGAAGGAGAAGTACGCGATAAAGCTGAGTCCGACGTCCAAGGTGCGCACGAAGACGGTGAAGCTCTACAAGACGAAGGACGAAGACGGCAAGACGACCTATCGCTGCTACTACAAGATCACGGCGAAGAAGGGCACGGCCTACACCGTCTGGCTGACAGAGAAGAACTCCTCCAACGAGAAGATCAGGATCCGCAACGCCTACGGGCAGGACGCCGTCGCCTATCTGTGCGGCGACAAGCCCACGACCGAATGCAAGAACAGGGCGTGGAACATCAACGAGCCTCTCGCGCACTTCGAGAACATCGACTGCGGCATCGAGACTCGCTGGCTGATCTCCGGCGAAGAGTGGTCCAGCGACTGGACTGACGACTGGGACACGACGAGCTGGACCGACGCGGCGGCAGACGACGACTGGGGCATCGACTGGGGAACCTCCTCGACGCCCAGCACCTGGACGTACTTCATACTCGTCGAGGGCGTGAGCGGCGCGACAGCGAAGCTCAACTACGTCGCGAAGAAGATGATACCCAAGGGCGTCGCGGCGAATCCGCTCGTCATCAAGCCGAAGAACAAGGTCCAGAAGGTCAACCTCAAAGACGGCTTCATGGGCGACTACTACTATGTGCAGGTCAAGGTAAAGGGCGGCAGCTGCTACCGCTTCGGCACGGTCAACGGCAAGGCCGCCAACCAGCTCTCGTTCGACGAGACGTACAACCTCAACCTCGGCATACTCGGCCCGTACGCGGCGTGGGCGAAGAAGTACAACCAGGCCATATCGTTCCTTCCTGACGGCGACCAGACGGTGTTGATGAGGCTCAAGTCGTCGAAGGGCTACAAGGCGACTGGCAAGCTGCAGTTCTTCGTCGAGAAGCAGAAGGACATCAAGAAGCACAAGGCGACGGCGCTGTCGCTCAAGAAGCCGGTAGAGTTCAAGCCCGGCTACCTGAACAAGCCGAATTCCGGCTACTTCGACATGATCGTCGACCAGCAGCTCTTCTCCCTCTCGGCCAAGAAAGGCAAGAACTACGTCGTCGAGACCTCCGGCGCCAGGGCCGACGTGCCGATCATCGCGTATCTCTACGACTCCAAGGGCAACATCCTGAAGACGAACCGCTCCAAGGGCAGCTACAGCCACGACGTCCGCGTGGTGTTCACGCCGTCAAAGGCGGCCAAGTACTACATCGGCGTTTGCGAAGACCACGGGCTGTTCGACGACTTCACGCCGAAGAACAAGAAGGTCAGCATCACGGCGTCGACCGTTTCGTCCACGATGAAGACGGTGAAGCTCTCGCCCGTGCCCGGGACGAAGGCCTCCAAGACCCGCGACGCGGACAAGGCCGGAAGCTCTGTAATCGTCCTCGGGAAGAACAACTGGAACGCCAAGTGCGTCTTTGGCGCCTCCGCAGGGGTGACATATGCGTTCTCGACGAGCTTCAAGGATCCCAAGAACACGGAGACCAACCTGCTCACCGCGGCGATCTACAGCGGAAAGGTATCGGCCAAGACGCTGGTGAAGACGGTGACGGTCGCGCCGGGTTCCAAGTTCACCTACAAGGTGGAGAAGGCCGGCATGTACTACATGCTCATCCGCCCCGCGGCCGGCGAGGGCCTCGACTACAAGCCGATACGCGTCCACTCCGTCGGCTACTTCGCCGACGGCAGGAAGGCCGGTGCGCTGAAGGTCACGCTCACCGGCGCGAAGGGCATGTGGAAGATCTCGAAGAAGAAGAATGCCACCCAGTACGCCAGCGACTCCAGCGTCATAATGCCGGTCGGCACAAAGACGCTGTACTTCACCGCCGTCAAGGGCTACACGACGCCGAAGAGCGTGAAGGCGAAGGTGCTGAGCGGCAAGACCGTCGAAGTGGGCGACATCTACTACACCGACAAGTGGGATCCGAAGGACGACTCGACGAAGAAGGCCACGGCGTGGACGCTGAAGGGCAAGTACACGACCCAGACGAAGCACACGCTCTGGAAGACCGACAAGACAGACTGCTACTCGTTCTATTCGAAGAAGGGCTACCACTACACGTTCAGCCTCTACGGCAACGGGAGCGGCGACCAGGTGTTCACGATCAAGAACGAGAACGGAACGTACTACGCGAAGAAGGTTAAGTCCGTCACGCGCCTTCTGCTGCCGAAGTCGTCGAAGAAGTACTATCTGATCGTCTCGCACTCGACTTCCACCAACGTCGGCGGGGCCTACAAGCTGAAGGGCCGTTACGAAGACCTCGGCGTGGTGAAGTTCACCAAATCGACGTTCACGGCGAAGGACACGGCGACGTCCGTTACCGTGACGGCGGTCCGCACCAAGGCGACCGGGGCGTTCCGCGCGCGCTGGACGCTTTCCGCCGGAACCGCCAAGGCGGGAACCAACTACAAGAACGCTTCCGGCTACGTCAGCTGGAAGAGCGGCGACAAGGCGAAGAAGACGATAAAGATCAACCTCGTGCCGAAGACAATTCCCGTAAAGGGCAAGGATCTGACGTTCAAGGTTACGCTGAAGGACGCGTCGACCGTCTCGGCGGCGAAGGCCGGCGACAAGCTGAAGAACGTCCTGCAGGCGGCATTCCCGAGCTACAAGACTTCCGCCCAGGCCACGGTGAAGATATCCAACACCGCGAAGTACAAGACGGCGGCCGACGCATATGCGTCCGTCTACACCGACAAGGTGGCGAAGCAGAAGACGGAGGACAAGAGCCGTCTCCGCATCGGCACGTTCTACGGCCTCGTCAGGGAGAGCGGCGCTGTTCTCACCAACGGCGCCCCCGAGTTCGGCGCCGTGACGCTGACGGTCTCGGCTGGCAAGTCCGCGTCCGCCGACGCGATGACCGCGAAGGTCCAGATCGCCGGCAAGACGTACGTGTTCAAGTCGCCGGCCGGCGAAGCGACGGGATGGACGGGCAAGTCCGCCGACGGTGCAGTCACCAAGACCCTCGTGAACGTCTTCACGCGCAGCAGGGTGGTGACGCCCGAGCCGGTCGAAGGCGAGGATCCCCCGGAGCCGGTGACGGTTGTCGACCGCTACACCAACACGCTCGTCGTCGCCGCAACCGACGGCAAGTATTCGGACTGGGTGAAGTCCGGCTGCAAGGCCGAGCTGACCTTCCTCAACCCGGTCGAGGACGAGGGCGGCGACGTGGTGGTGGAGACGGCCTCCTACGCTGGTTCGCTGTACCGCCGCAACGCGAAGATTCAGGAGTACCTGAACGCGGCGTTCCTCTTCGACGGATACTACACGGTCTCGCTCGTGCCGGGCACGGTGAAGGGCACGGACCGCGGAACGCCTGACGCGGGCGTTCCCTCCGGCAACGGCTACCTGACTCTCACCGTCGACAACAAGGGCGGCGTGAAGATCGCGGGCCTCCTTCCTGACCAGTCCGCAGTCTCCGCCTCCGCCACGGCCTGCGGCATAGTCGCGAATTCCTCCTCCAAGACGGGCTACAGCATGATAGTGCCGGTCTACCAGGCGACGTCCAACGTCTGCTTCGCCGCGGAGCTGCGGCTGTTCATGCAGTCCGACAAGAGCCATCTGGACGGCAAGAAGTACAAGACTGTCTTCGACTCGGTCAGGTCGACCGTCTGCTGGAACTCCGACGTCGCGGCGACGGAAGACGGCGTGCAGGGCTGGCGCATGGCGTGCGTCCCCGTCGGCGGCTGGTACGACCTCCTCGCGAATCTGCAGGGCTACTACAACTCGCTGGCCGACTCCTTCGCCGCGGGTGCGCCGAATGCGTTCCCGTCGGAGCTGCTGCCGGACGGCTATGCCTACGCGGCGACTCCGAGCGCCGTGCCGGTCTCGCTTGTCGGCAACAAGTTCTCCGCCGCGGCGAAGTCGCTCGTGGCCGATTCGGACGACAAGACCCAGTACGACTTCGTAGCGAGCGTCAACCCGTGCAACGTGAAGATATCGTTCAGCAGGGCTACGGGCGTATCGTCCGGCACGTGCTCGGCCTGGATCGTCAACGAGAAGACGGGCGCCCAGCGCCAGCTCACCGGCTTCAAGCACTTCGGCGTGCTGACCATCGACCGCGACACCCGCAGCGCAGTCAAGGGTGGCCTCGACGACGACACGCTCATAAGCGGCGCGATAGCGCGTCCGGTGACGATCGACGGCCGGGTCTGGATGTTCTCGATACCGTTCGAGGTGTATGCGGACTGAACATGACGGGGATTGAACTCAGATGAAACTCTGGAAACTCATAGTCCTTACGCTGGCTCTCGTGGGCCTTGGCTTCGGAGGCTGGAAGCTGACGGCCCCCGGCGAGAAGGCGCCGGAAGCGAAGCCGGGCAAGGTGCTTCGCTCGCGGGTCATCCGCGAGGCGAAGCCCGCCGCCAAGCGCAGTGCGCGGCGCATAGACGTGGCCTCGCGCGGCCGCGAAGCCCCGAAGGGCAAGATCGACGAAAACTGGAACCCCTTTGAGTCCGAGAAGGGCAAGTTCGACATGGATCTCGACTTCACGCTCGAGGGCGAGGTTGCCGTGGAGATGTCGAAGGCCGTGCTCGACCTGATCGCCGACATGCGCAGCGCACAGGGCAAGTTCGACCGCAAGGGCGTCCTGGCGGCGGTGCGGAAGCTGCTGGCGATGATAGCGAAGGGCGAGCCGGTAACCGCATATGCCAAGATACAGGCGATCGACGCCCTCAAGTTCGCCGGCGGCGGCGTCTTCGAGTCGCTCCCAGAGCTGGTGCAGCTCGCGGCGGATCCTGAGCCAGAGGTCTCCGAGGCGTCGCTCGCGGCCATCCAGGAGCTGCTGTGGGACTTCGACACCACTCCGCAGCAGATCGCCGACGCCATCGCGCAGCTCGTCAAGCTGACCACCGACGGCCTGATACTGAACCCGTTCATCTTCGAAATGAACGGAATGCCTAACTCGCTCAAGGTCTCGACGTCGCTGACGATTCTCGACAGCGGCAACAAGACGGCCATCGACGCCCTCGGCGACAACATTCCGTTCCTCTTCGACGACGAGACCGGGAAGATTCAGACGCGTGCGGACATAATCCAGTACGGCAAGGACAATCCGGACAGCGAGCAGTCCGACGGTTTTTCCGCGACGACCGGTTCAACCAACGGAAAGTAAGGGGGCTTTGACGTGCGTATCTTGAGGATTGTGGCGACTGCGCTGTGCGCGCTGACGTGCGTCGTCGGTTCTGCGGCGACCAAGTCGCACGAGGGGCTGAAGTATTCGACAACCGCAGTGACCCCCAGCGTGTGGACGACGCAGTTCTCCAAGGCCAAGAAGTACGCCGAGAAGCAGGGCATTCCGCTCGTCGTCCTGTGGGTGAACCCCGGCTGCGGCTACTGCCGCGCGCTCTGCAGCTCGATATCCGCGTCGTCTTCGTTCGCCAAGTGGCAGAAGTCGAGCGGATACATGTTCGTGCTCGGCATCGGCAACAAGACGTCTTCAGGCAAGAAGGCAAAGGCGTTTGCCAAGACCGACGGCAGGACGACGCTCAGCTCGTTCCCTTACTGCGCGGTCTACTTGAATCCGCGAGGCTCGGTATCGCCGACGCTCAAGAAGGTCTTTGCCGGCAGGTCGTCCGGCAGCGGCATGACGGCCGACGCATTCCGCCGCAAGGTACTCTCCTCCAGGAGCAAGTACGCGAAGATCACGCTCAAGGCCGGCAAGGGGGGCTCTGTTTCTCAGGTGCGCTGGCAGAAGATCGGCAAGAAGGTGCCGATAAAGGCCGTCTCGAACCGGGGCTACCGCTTCGTGGCGTGGTACGACAAGAAGGGCAAGCAGATTTCGAAGAAGGCGTACTACAAGCTGAAGATAACAAAATCCGCCACGTACAAGGCCGTCTTCAAGTACGAGCTGAAGCCGCGCATCCTGGCCGTTCCGGCGGAATGAGGCCGCTCGCGCCGCTGTTGTCGCTTTGTGAGCAACGAAAGGAAAATCTGAAATGAACATGAAGAATATGTTGGGCGGCACGGTTCTCGCCGCGTGTGCGGCTTTCTGCACGGCGTCTGAGGCCGCTGTCCACGAGGGCCTGGAGTACTCCACGACCGCCGTCGAGCCGGGCGTGTGGTCGACGCAGTTCTCGAAGTGCAAGAGGTACGCCGAGAAGAATGGCATTCCGCTCGTCGTGTTCTGGGTCAACAACGGCTGCTCCCACTGCAAAAAAGTCTGCAACTCGATAGCCGAGTCGTCCTCGTTCAGGGCGTGGCAGAAGAAATGCGGCTACATGTTCGTTATCGGCATCGGCAGAGAAGCCGGCAAGAAGGCGTACAATTTCTCCAAGTTCAGCGGCACGGACGAGGACGACTCCAAGACGATTCTCCGCAGATTCCCGTTCTGCGCAGTCTACTGCAAGCCTGCGGGAGATACGACGTCGCCCATGATGAAGACGGTGTTCACAGCCGATGGATTCACCGCCGACGGCCTCAAGAAGAACGTGAAGTCCGCCCTGAAGAACTATGTGCTGGTGCGGACGAAGGCCGGAACCGGCGGAAAGGCCGCCACCACGAGCTACCAGAGAATCGGCAAGAGGGTCACGCTCGTCGCGACGCCCAAGAGCGGCTACAGATTCGACGGATGGTATCGCACCGGTACCAAGGATAAGGTCTCGTCCAAGACGACGAAGTCCGTCAAGGTCACGGGCAAGGCGTCCTACACGGCCAAGTTCAAGAGGAACTGACGACGCGGATGCGCCGAACGCTCTGCATTCTGTTTCTCTTGGCGTCCGCAGTCGCTTTGCAGGCTGCGGACGCGCCATCGGAGACTGATCTTGCCGGCATAACCTATTTCGCGCCGGTCTGTCCGTTCTACTATCGAATGATGGGGCCGGACGGCGAACTGCGCGAGTTCCAGCAGCTTGGCGACGGCAGCTTCAAGTCTCCGCGCGGGTGGTCGGCCGAGATCGACGACGACAGGGTCGTGGTCAGGGCGCCGGGCCGCCGCCGCTTCACTTACGAGAACGGGCGTCTTGTCGCATATCAGCGCGGCAAGTCGAAGCACTCCATCTCATATCCGTTCGAGCCCTCCTACGCCGGAAAGCCCGCGTCGCTCTGGGCGATAGAGCCGGAGCAGATGGATCAGGAGAAGATGCAGAAGCGACTGGACAGGCTTACGGACATCTGGAGCATGACCGGGCGCTTCTCGCTCTGGTTCAGGAGCCCCAACGCCGCTGCCGCGTTTTTGGCGGGCTTCGCCCTCCTTGGCGCGGCGCTTTTCCTGGAATGCGGCAAGGTCGGGCTGGCGGTCGGGCTGCTGACGATGCTCGCCTCGCTTGCGGGGCTGGCTCTCACCGGATCGCGCGGCGGGATCCTTGCGTTCCTCGCCGGGTTCGCCGTGCTCCTCGTCGCGGTCTTCCTGCGAAGGTCGGTTCGCCCGGTGGGCAGACGCATGCTTGTGCTCGTCGGATGCATAGTGCTTGCCGGGGTCTTTGCCGTGGCGACGCAGGGCACGAAGCGGTTCACGAAGAGCCTTGTACGGGCGGTCGAGGGTCGCGGCGAAGGCCGCGACCGCAGTTCGCTTTTCGTCGAGGGTGCGCGGATGATGGTCGACGCGCCTGGCGGCTGGGGCGTGCGCGGCGCTGGGCCCGCGTACTCGCACTGGTACCAGTCGATGGGCGGCGACACGTGGCAGATGTCGCTCGTCAGCGACCATCTTACGCATCTCGTCGGCTACGGCTGGTTCGGACGCTGGCTCTGGATGTTCGGCTGGTTCGCCGCGCTGGCGCTTCTCTGGAAGTTCGCCCGAAGGGGACTCGGCGCGGCGGGCGTCGCGGTCTGGACGTCGCTTTTCGTCGCCGCGCTTTTCAACGTGATGCTGTCGCTCTTCTCGGTATGGGCGCTCCCGGCGGCCATCGTCGGCTTGTTTGCATGGCGAATGTGCCGCGGCGAATGGCGCGAATGGCGCGGCTACCTGAAGTGGCTCGGAATCGCCGCCGCTGCGAGCGTTGTCGCAGTCGCCGCGCTGTACGCGGTCTGCCGTGCCGTCGGGCCGTCGAGTCCGCGAATACGCCACGAAGGCGGAGTCGTGATCGTCGGAGAGGGCAAGCCTGCGGTATGGATCGTGGACGACGGCGAGACGCTCGGCGGCATCTACACGCAGAACCTCATACGCCGCCACTACATCGCGCGCGGCGAAGGGAAGCCCGTGCCCGCGTGCGCATACTGCCGCAGCCTTGCGGACGTGCCGGCGAGCGGGGTCGGACGGCTCGTGCTTCCCGGCCGGCAGGGAGAGCGCTTCCTGGCGCTCTACCGCAACGGACGCGCCCCTGCGGCGCGTGAAATCGCGTTCGTGTCCCCGACGTTCGCGCCCGGGGCGATACCGCAGACTCTCTTCGCCTCGACCGGCGTCGGAGTTCTGCTGGGCGAGTTCGCGGCGCGTTACGTCGACGTGTACGGCGCGGGGCCGCATCCGAAGTGGGTTACGGTCGTAAAGGGCGCGGAGCTCTACATTCCCGGGTGGACGGACTACGTAATAGGGGGTGGCCGGTGAGGGCTGCGCGTCTTCGCGTGCTCGTCCTTGTGCTGACGGACGTCGTGACGATGGCGTCTGTCTGGGCTTTTGACGTCTGGGCATACTGGGCGGTGGGCATAGGCAAATACAGGTATGGATGGGAGTTCTATCTGCGTCTGTGGCCGGCGCTTGTGGCGTTCGTCCTCATGAACGTCGCGTTTCGGCTCTACCAGGGGCGCGTCTCGTATCCGGCGGCGCCTGTGTCGCCGGTGGAGGAGATGCGGCGCCTCGCGGCGTCCGCGCTCCTGACCCATCTCGGCCTCGTGGCCTACATAGCGCTGACGAACCAGACGATGAAGGAGACGTCCCGCGTGGTGACCGTCTTCTCGGGCGTGTTCACCGCGGCGCTTGTGCAGCCGATGCGCGACCTGGCTCGCTGGGCGATGTTCAAGTTCAGGGCGTTCCGCATTCCGGCGGCGGTCGTCGGCCCCGCCGAATCCGCGAAGCGCCTTTCCGGGGCCCTCGACGTCGACGCATACGCCGGCTTTCGCCCGGTGCCGGTTGAGGACGGGCCGAAGATAGTCTTCTCCTGCGAGGACATGGAAGAATTCCGCGCGCACTACCCGAGCTACGCGCAGCGCTACGTCTACATCGAATACCTGCCGTCCTCCGGTACGCTGCCGCTGTCGATAGCGCGTCCGACGTCGATCGACGGCTTCGGCGGAATCGAGTTTGCGAACCAGCGCAAGATGCGCCTCCTGCAGACGGAGAAGTGGATTCTCGACAAGCTGTTCGCGGCGCTCGTGTTCGTCTTCGCGCTGCCGATATTCGCGGTAGTGCCGCTGCTCGTGAAGCTGACGTCCCGCGGGCCGGTGTTCTACCGCCACGACAGGCTCGGCAAGAAAGGCCGGCCGCTGCGCGTCTGGAAGTTCCGCACGATGTACGCCGACGCCGACGAGAGGCTTGCGGCCATACTTGCCGCCGATCCCGCGAAGAAGGCGGAATGGGAGGCCAGCTTCAAGCTGAAGGACGATCCTCGCGTGACCCCGCTCGGCCGGTTCCTCCGCCGCACTTCGATCGACGAATTCCCGCAGCTCTTCAACGTATTCGCCGGCGACATGACGCTCGTCGGCCCTCGTCCGATAGTCGAGGGCGAAGTGCACTACTACGGCGACGACTACGCCACGTTCTCGTCCGTCAAGCCAGGCGTGACCGGCCTCTGGCAGGCGTCGGGCCGCAGCGACACCGACTACTCGCGCCGCGTCGCCCTCGACATACACTACATCCTCAACTGGTCGCCGTGGCTGGACCTGTGGATTCTTAAGAAGACGTTTGCCGCCGTGGTGTTCATGCGCGGCGCCAGATGAAAGGAGTGACATCGTGAAGAAAGCCGCACTATGGATCCTCGTCGCCGCAGCACTCGCCTGCGTCGGAGTCTGCCTCTACATGAATTCCAGCCGCCCGCCGACGCAGGAGGATCTCGAACGCGAGTTCGAGCGCATGGAGCCAAACGACAAGGAACTGGGCGACTTCAAGGACATGGACATCCCGTTTGAGAGGCAGCGCAAGGCGAAGAACCGCCCCGCGAAAGCCGGCGGAGCGTCGAAGAAGGCAGGCGCAGGGAACGACGGCGACGACGGCGATGACGCCGCCGACGCCGAGCCGACGGCGGAGGAGAAGGCGGAGGCCGAGGCCGACAAGCTGGTCGAGGAGTTTGACGAGCTGACGGACAAATGGACGGAGACGGCGAAGAAGAGCAGCCCGCCGACGATGGACGACATCGACGCATTCGTGGAGAAGTTCCGCAAGGTTCCGGAGGACCGCAAGGACGAGTGCATCCACCGGGCCCTGAACCTGATCCCGGACGAGAACGTCATGCTGCTCGCCGGCATACTCATGGACAAGGGGCAGGACGAAGAGACCGTCGACGCCGTGTTCAGCGACATCCTCAACCGCGACGAGAGCGTGAAGCTGCCGGTTCTGCGCGAGGTCATCAAGGACACTAAGCATTCATGCTGGAAAACCGCCGCCTGGATTCTCGACGTCACAAAGCAGGCGCCTACCGGAGAGTCGGCGCAGGAGTCGACTCCGGAATGAGCCGGTTCCATCGGTTGTCTCTCGTCACGTTCGCGGCGGCGGTTTTCGCTGCTGCCACTGCGCTTGCTGCAGCTACGACTTCAATATCAATCGACGCCGCCGCGTCAGACGACACGCGCTTCGCCGCAAACGACCTCAAGGCGCATCTGGAGAAAGCCACGGGCGGGGCGGTCGCGCTTTGCGACGGCGTTGCCGCGCCGGACTGCGTGTTCCGCATCGAGGTCGGCACCGCCGAGGCGAAGCGCCGCGCGCTTGCCGCCGCGAAGACGCTTGCAAGCGGAGAGAGCGCGGCAGTCTGCGACGGCTCGTCGCTCTACATCTGGGGCGAGGGGAAGATGGGCACCGCGAACGGCGTCTACGTGTTCCTCGAGAATCGCATGGGCTGCCGCTGGCTCACGCCGTGGGACGAACCGGTGATACCGAAGCGCGCGATTCCGACGGAGGCGTTCGTCGACGTGAACCGTCCGAAGCTCGCCGAGCGCTGGATACTCACCATAGAGAACTCCGCCCAGCTGCCACGAAACGGAATCCTTTTCCACTACCGCAACCGCCTCAACGCCCTCTTGTGGGCGAACTACAACAACGTCGACCTGCCGAAAGGCGTGAAAGCGCTGAAGCCCGAGGTGTTCTGCCCAAATCCCATGGTGCATTCCATCTTCCTGCGCATGCCGCCGCACGACCGTGGCGGCGTAAAGGGTTCTTTCAAGGAGCATCCCGAGTGGTATTCGATGGACGAGAGCGGCAAGCGCGTCGACAACATGGAGGTCTGCTACTCATGCCGAGGACTCCGCGACGAGCTTACGAGGCGAATGATCGCCGCCACCGACAAGTTCGGCGGCAAGGGCTACTTCGACCTCAGCCAGCGCGACGAGTTCGGCGGAACGTTCTGCTTCTGCCCCGGCTGCAAGGCGCTTGTGGAGAAGTACGGCACGCCCGGCGCACCGCTCTTCGACTATCTGAAGGAGCTCGGCGAGAAGCTGCTCGCGGAGCGCCCCGGCGCATACGTCCATTTCCTTTCATACCGAAGGTCGCAGACGCAGAAGCCGCCGAACGAGGCGTTCGGGCGCTTCCCCGACAACGTGATCCCCGTCTTCGCGCCAATCGACGGCGACTTCTCCAAGAACTACCTGCACCCGAACAATGCGCAGGACTACGCCGACCTGAAGCGCTGGTGCTCCATCACGCGGCATTCGTGGACGTGGTACTATCCGATGGCATACGGGAGATCCCCGTTCCTCGGCATCGCCCGATGGGCGAAGGACCTGAAGCTCGCCGCCGACGCGGGGCTTACCGGCGGCAGCTTCGAGCACGACGTCGGCTACAAGATGGGCGCACAGTACGCAGACCTCCAGGCATGGCTCATCGCCAAGTTGTATGAACATCCTGAATTGCCCGTCGCTCCGCTCGTGCGCGAGTTTTGCCGCCTCTACTACGGCGCGGCGGCGAAGGATATCCTCGCCCACATAAAGGAGCTGGAGCAGGTCACCGCCGACCACGATGGCTACCTCGCGTGGAACGGAATGCTGAACGAGAACTTCGCCACCGAGCGCCTGATTCGCTGGAACGCGCTCTTCGACGCGGCCGAGGCGAAGGTCGCCGGCGACGCGACGACGCTCCAGCACGTGCGCGAGGCGCGCTCCTGCGTAGACCACTACGTGCTCAAGCGATACTCCAAGCTGAAGTCCGCCGGATTCTCCGTGCCGCCCGAGACAATCTACGCGCGGCTCACGAACACCTACGACCTCGCCTTCGAGCGGCGCAGCCCCGGCAGGGCGGAGAACCGACTGGGCAAGGCGATCAAGTACAACCCCGTCGTCGGCGCCCACAAAGACGCGTGCGGCAGCGCAAAGAAGCTGTTCCAGATGGCGGTGCACGGCGCGGCACCTCTGCCGGAGCGGTTCAAGAACCTTTCGGAAGAGGACTACATCGAAGTTCCCAACACCGGCGGGGCAGGCGGCGCGAAGCTCGTCGACATGGCAGACGCCGCCTACGGGCAGGCGTCGAGCGACGAGGGCGACAGCAACGACCCGAAGGGATTCTACTGCGGATACTGGGACTCGACCAACAAGAAGTTCTGGGCGTGCCGCACGATCAAGGACGACGAGGTGGAGACTCCGGACAAGTTCTGCTTCTACAAGCTCGGCGTCTTCGTGCCCGCGCCGCACGGCTACGTGTTCCCCGGCGGTTCGTGCCACGTGCGCTCGCAGCTGGACGAGTGCTACACGCCGGGCGAGCCGGTATACTGGGAACTGTGGCTCTCGCTCAAGTTCGAAGGACCTCGCTACAAGGGCAGTAAGGCGAAGGAAAACCGCGTGTGGTACGACCGCACGCTGCTGGTCAGGGTGAAGAATGGAAATCGGAAAACGGAAAATGGAAAATGATGCAGGAAAAAATCTGACATGAGAACACTCCGCAATTCTTCACTTTGCATTTTACACTTTACACTTCTCTGCTCTGAATGCGCGGCGGGGCAGCGGATCCTGGGCGCCAACGACTTCAGCTACTACAGCTGGAACGGACAGGAGGGCACGTTCATGATGCGCACCGTGTCCGTCACGACCAATCTTGCCGTGAGGCAGCGCTTCTGGAAAGGCGTCGCGACCGACAAGGTGCCGGTAATCTACCAGCTCACGTTCCCGAAGGTCCCCGGCTGGATACAGAAGCTCCCGAAGACGCCGGCGGAGGCCGTCGCGGCGATCGACGCGCTCTTCGCGCCGGGCGAAGGGGTGGAGCCCTGCCCGGAGAAGCTGTTCGCCGTCACGCCGTGCGAGGAGAACGTGACGTGGGACGGGCAGACCGAAGTGCAGGACGCCATAATCCGGCATCTGAACGGACGTTACGGCGTCAAGGTCTACCAGTGGCTCACGGAGCCATACAAGCCCATCCTTGACTTTCCGGCGGACGGATGGGTGTTCGACGCCTACCACGTCCAGGATCCGCAGAAGTTCTACGCACACGTCGAAAGCTTCATCCTGACGGGAGTTCCTGTCGTTCCGTGCATCTGGGCGGCGGGGCATTCGAGCAAATACCACCTCGACAAGACATGGGACGAGCTGACGCGCTTTACCGTGGAGCGCATGGACATCTGCCGCGCGCTCGACCTGCCTGTCATGGTTTTCGCAGTCGCCGGAAAGATGGGCAGCGTCGGGCTGTGGTTCAGAGATGCCGACGATCCGGGCGAGCGATATTACCGCGAAACGATCAAGAGATACCTCGCCGCAGTTCCGACCATGCCGAAGGCCTCGTGGAAGCCAGCGACGAAGAGATGGCGCGCAAGCGTAATGGCGGACGGTTCGGCTGCCGCGCGCGTAAACCTGAAGTCCTTTGAGCTCGTGCACGAGACGGAGTTCGACGACGTACGCGCATGGAAGCTCGGAAAGGACGGCCTCTCGCTCGTGCGCGAACGCGGACGGCTCATCTGGCGACTGGATGCGCCGAGCCGCATACGCAAGGGTCGCTTCTCGCTGCGCCATTCGCAGGGGGCGAATGGAACGTTCTGCGGCAGGCCCCTCTCGCCGTCCGGCCTGACGGAAGTCGAAGCGACGGACTTCCACTCGCGGCTTGTCGTGCTTGAGGCCCAGTCTCCGCTAACGCTCTATGAACTGACGCTGTCCGGAGAAGGGGAGTATGCCGTGGAGTCCATCGACCTGAAGCCGGAATCGCCCGAGCAAGGCGCCGCGTACCGCCGCAAGGTGCGCTTCGACGCCTCGGAAGGCGAGTTGCATCCCGAGGCGGGACGTGTCGTCCGCAGACGGATCATCCGCCGCCTGCCACTCCCGGGATGCGCCGGCAAGATAACCCTGCTGGCGGACATGCTCGCCGAAAGGGCCCACGGCGGCTCGGCAACAATCTCCGTGTTTCCGTCATTGGACGGCAAAGCGCCGATTGCGACCGTGAAGGCCGACTCCTCCAAGCGCTTCCAGAAGCCGACGATAGATATAGATGTCGCCGCAGGAACCGACGACATGTACGTCGCATTCGACATGGTCGCCGCCAGCGGCTTCAAGGCAAAGCAACTTGCCGTGAAGCTCTACTACTGCGACTTCACATTCCAGCCGAGCAAACCACTAACGACTAGCCACTAACGACTAAAACAGGAACACCGCCATGAGGAAAAGTCTCATCACGATTCTGGCGACGATGGCGACATTCGCCGCGCTCGCCAATTCCTACACATGGACCGGCGGCGGCGCGGACGCCACCTCGTGGAACGATGAGAACAACTGGGACCCGGCGGGCGTTCCCGGCGGAGGCGATACAGCGACGTTCACGTCCGCTGCGACGATAGCAGACGGCATCGTCGTGTCGTCGGACGAGCTGAAGATTTACGCGAACGGCGCGGTAGTCACGCTCAACGGCGTCATCTCCGGCGGAAAGCTCGACCTGGCGGAGGGCGTCACGGTCAACGTCCACATGCTCTATGTGCCAGACGGCGCAGACGGCTGGACGGAGATGCCGGTAGGCGTCTACTCCGCGGCGAACATGCCCGCCTACATCTCCGGCGCGGGCTCGCTGCGCGTGCGCGGCGACGGCATAGGCACGCTGCTGATTCTGCGGTAGCCGTTTTGGTATAATATTCGGCAAGGCGGCGCATTCCGGCGTCGCCGCAACACGAGGAAAAAATGAAGGTCTGTAAATTCGGCGGTTCGTCGCTGGCTGACGCGGCGCAGATAAACAAGGTGATAGACATAGTGCTGGCGGACCCGGCCCGCCGCATCGTGGTGGTGTCGGCTCCCGGCAAGCGCAGCTCCGGGGACACGAAGGTGACCGACCTCCTGATCGGGCTCGCCGAGACGGCGCTGAAAGGGGAGGACGTCGAGGCGCCCCGCGCAGCGGTGCTGGAGCGCTATGCGAGCATGGCCCGCGACTTGAAGATCGGCGACGAGGTCGTCGCCGGCATCGACGAGGACCTGCGCGCAAGGCTGGCGCAGAGGGACGCCCTCCAGGCCGCCAAGTTCATGGACCTAATGAAGGCGGCCGGCGAGGACAACAACGCGAAACTCGTCGCGGCGGCCTTCGTGGCGCGCGGACGCAAGGCGCGCTACGCCAGCCCGCGCGACACGGGCATGGTCCTCAGGGGCGAGTTCGGCGACGCCACTCTCGACCCCGACAGCTATTCGCGCCTCTCCCGCGCGTTCTCCAACTTCGATGGCATAGTCGTCTACCCCGGCTTCTTCGGCTACACGAAGGAGGGCAAGGTAGCCACGTTCCCGCGCGGCGGCTCCGACATCACCGGCTCGATCCTCGCCGCCGCCGTGTGCGCCGACGTCTACGAGAACTTCACCGACGTCGACTCGGTGTATCCCTGCGATCCGCGGATCGTGGAGGAGGTCAAGAATGGGGAGGGCATCCCCACGATGACCTACCGCGAGATGCGCGAGCTCGCCTACGCGGGCTTCGGGGTCTTCAACGACGACGCTGTGATCCCCGCCGTCAAGGCGCGGATACCGATCAACATCCGCAACACCAACCATCCGTCCGCGCCCGGCACGATGATCCAGCAGTCGCGCCGCGTGGTGCCAGGCACGGTCGTCGGGATAGCGTCTGCGGACGGCTTCTGCAACATCGTCGTGGAGAAGTACCTGATGAACAGGCAGATCGGCTTCGGCAGGCGCCTGCTGCAGGTCCTGGAGGACGCCGGCATATCGTACGAGCACATGCCGTCCGGAGTGGATTCGCTGTGCGTCGTCGTGAAGGAGCACTTCCTGCCGAAGGAGCGCGAGCACAAGATCGTCTCGGCGATCAAGGCCGAGCTTGCGCCCGACTACGTCACCGTCGAGCGCGACCTCACGATGCTGATGGTCGTCGGCGAGGGCATGTGCTACACGCCCGGCATGCTGGCGAAGGCGTGCCTCGCGCTTGCGTCTGTCGGCATCTCGATGTCGATGGTGAACCAGGGCTCGAGCGAGGTCTCGTTCATGATCGCCATACGCAGCCAGGAGCGCGACCGCGCCGTGCGCGCCCTCTACAAGGCGTTCTTCGGCTGAGCCACAGACACGGCGGCCGCGCCAAGCGACATTGTAAACAACACGGGAGGAGGCATGGCAATGTTCAGTGAAGTCGGAAAACAGGACCGGCGTGCGTTCCTGAAGGGGACGGCGTGGATGGGGCTCGCAGCCGCGGCGGCGGGATGCCAGTTCGAGAGGCTCGGGCTCGGCGCGGGCGCGCCGATGGCGGGCTTCGCGGCGCCAAGGCTGAAGCACATCCGCATCGGGTTCGTGGGCGTGGGCTCGCGCGGCAGCTACGCGCTGCGCCGCCTGGCGGACTTCCCGAACGTGTCGGTGTCGGCCATCTGCGACATCGACGAGGCCCAGATGAAGAAGAACCGCGACTTCCTGTCCGGGAAGAAGCTTCCGCCTGCGAAGGAGTTCTTCGGCCCGGTGGCCTACAAGGACCTCTGCCAGTGGGACGGCGTCGACGTCGTCTACGCATGTACGCCCTGGAAACTCCACGCGCCGGTGGCCCTGGAGGCGATGCGCTGCGGGAAGCACGCGTTCGTGGAGGTTCCGGCGACGATGGACGTCGACAGCTGCTGGGAGCTCGTCGAGACGAGCGAGGCCACGCGCCGGCACTGCATGATGCTCGAGAACTGCTGCTACGGCGAACTCGAGATGCTGGCCCTCAACATGTGCCGCCTCGGCGTCCTGGGCTCGCCGGTCTACGGCGAGGCCGGCTACCTGCACAGCGGGTCGACGCGCGGGCACGAGCTGAGCAGGTTCCGCGCCGAGTGGTACCAGGAGCACCGCGGCAACTACTATCCGACCCACGGCCTCGGCCCGGTGGCGCAGTACATGAACGTCAACCGCGGCG
Organism: Kiritimatiellia bacterium; assembly: GCA_017405115.1. The sequence continues at coordinate 98,839 of JAFRBA010000067.1, read as the reverse complement.
ACAAGTTCGACTACCTGGTCTCGATGGAGAACAAGTCGGTGGGCGACCACATCCGCGAGGGCGACCCGAGGTGGAACGGCAACAACATCGAGCAGTACAGGAAGTACCTGACGGGAACCTACAACTCGTCGCTGATCCGCACGGCCAACGGCAAGACGATCCTCCTGAACCTCTCCTGCAACGCGCCGCATCCGTACAGCCGCATGAACGTCATACAGGGCACCCACGGCATATTCATGGACTACCCGCTCAGGATCGACGTCGAGGACACGCCCGGCTCGGGCCCGCACGAAGTGCGCAGCTCCACCAACGACAACTTCGACCCAAAGCGCACCGCCGCTTACCGCGAGAAGTACAAGCACCCGATGTGGAAGATCGTCGGCGACCTCGCGAAGAAGGTTGGCGGCCACGGCGGCATGGACTTCATCATGGACCTCCGCTGGGTCTACTGCCTGCAGAACGGACTGCCGTTGGACATGGACGTCTACGACCTCGCGTCGTGGAGCTGCCTCTGCGAAATCACCGAGAAGTCGCAGGCCCGCCGCAGCGCGGCGATCGACGTCCCGGACTTCACGCGCGGCGCCTGGCGGACGATGAAGCCTCTCGGCATCGAGACGGTCGACATCGCGAAAATGGGCTTCGGGAATGCCTGAGACGGCACTGGACGACAATGCCAAGAACACCTGGAGCGGCGACCCTCGTGTTTGCCCAGGAGACTTCCTAACGGTCCCCGCCGGCGCGTCCATTGACGTGGAGCTGCTGTGAAGGCGGCTATGATGTTCGCGGCGGACGCGGGCGCTTAGGTTGAAGAGACGGGAGGCTTCGGGGAAACACGTACCGGGAAAATACGCAAGCAGTATTGCGGGTTTTTCCTCTGCCGCGTCATGTCTTGAGCAAGTGCTTGCGCAGGGCGATGGCCACAGCCTCCGCCTTGTTGGCGGCGCCGATCTTTGCGTATATCTGGGTTATCGCGTCGCGGACGCCGTTCGGCTTCAGACCGAGTTCAATGGCGATGTCTGCGTCTGTGAGCCCTCGTACCATTGAATTGAGTATGTCCAGCTGCCGGTCGCTGAGTCTCTCGACAGGCGGGGACTCGTTTATCATGCGCAGTATCTCCGGTTCGACGACCCGGCCCCCGGACGCAATCGTTCTTATTGCGTCCACCAGATCGGAGTAGGCCACGTTCTTGAGCAGGGCTCCAGATGCGCCGGCGTCCAGCGCGCGCGCCACCGCGTCCGCCGAGACTGACGAGGTCAGTATGAGTATCTTTGCGCCGGGATTCTCCTGGAGTATCTCGATCGTAGCCTCGGCACCGTCCTTACGCGGCATCAGTATGTCCATGACTATGACGTCGGGGTCAAGGTCCCGTGCCTGCAGGATGGCGGCCTCTCCAGAGTCCGCTTCGCCTATGACTTCGAGATCCTTCTTCGCGTTGAGAATGGCGGCCAGTCCCATGCGCATGATCGCGTGGTCGTCGGCTATGAGTATCTTGATCTTTTTCATGGCTGGTGTCCTGCGAGGTCTTCAAGGGAGATGGATATGTCGACGTTCGTGCCAGCGCCCGGGGCACTGTCGATCGCCATTTCGCCGTCAAGGTCGCGGATGCGCTCGCGGATGCCCTGCAGGCCGAAGTGCCCGGTTGCGGAACCCGGTGCCGCTCCGGGGTCGAACCCCCGCCCATTGTCCCCGACACGGAAGCGCAGGCGTCTCCCGTCGATGCGGCCGGAGATGGAGACCGATGTCGCCTTTCCGTGCCGGATTGCGTTTATGACGAGTTCGCGTACGATGCGCATGAGCGCATGCATGATGTTGTCGGAGAGCTCCTTCCGCGGCGCGTTGAAGTTTATCGACAGCGAAACGCAGTCGCCGACATACGGATCTAGCGTCCGGCGGATCGCGACGTTGACATCAGACTCCTCGAGGGCCCGGCTGCGGAGATCCCACAGGCAGCACCTGAGCTCGTTGCGGCAGGTGCCCAGCGTCTTCGCCGCAAGGTCGAGATGCGACGTGGCGGCGTCGAGGTCGCCGCCGATGAATTCCTGAGCGGCGTTGACCTCCAGGCACGCGCCCGTGATCATCTGCGAGAGCGTGTCGTGCAGCTCTATGGCGAGATGCGTTCGTTCGGCGACCTTCAGGTCGGACGCTATCCTGGCGATCGTCTCGCGGGCCAATTCGTGACTCTTGCGTTCGGCGACTCTGCGAAGGACGAGCGTCAGCACGAAGGTGGAGACGAGAAGACCAAGGAGTATGCCGATAACAGCGAAAAGGCGAGGAGCCGTCCAAAATGGCGGGAGGGACTTCATCTGCACGTCATCCGGCGACCGCGTTACCAGTCGAAACCCCTGGATTTGTGGAAATGCCGAGTTTGGTCGCCATCCTTCAGTGTCCAGGACGCATACGCCGACAACGCCGACTTGGCTGGAACGCGGAATGGTGGAGGCGTGTGTGAGTGTCTCGCCCGCCAGTTCTACCGGGAATACGACGCCTTCCGAACGCACATACATGCGCCCGAAGCCATTGCCGTCGTTGGCGAAACTGAGCATCTCGCCAATTACGGAGAAAGTCACTCCGTGATTTCGCCTGGAGAAGCTTGGCGTGCCGTGATCGTCCATTATCAGATCTCGCACTGATATTGGGAGAGGCGAATCCCAGACGTCGTCCATTTGGCCGGAGCCGATCGGTCTCCATGAGGCGTGTGTCAAATTGATCCTGAAAAGATCAGACTCAGGGAATCCGATGGCTTCAATTGCCTGGCCACATGATGGCGGGGGGCATTTCTTGAACGTAAGGCCGTGTATGGACCCGGCCTCCGATTTTAGGAGCGCATTGCAACATGCCCATACTGCGACAACCCGTCCGCTGGCGACATGACGCCCGAGCGCGGCGATTTCGTAAGGGCTGAGCGCGCCAATGCCGTCGATGGACGGAATGTCCTTGCCGGATGCGGCCCCAACTATCGAGACCGACGATTTGTCGGCGACCTTGAGCGTTCGTCCGATACTGCGCCGTTCGATGTAGTCGCCTGGCAAAGTGACCCCAGTGAGCATGACGGACGAGCCAATCATGCCTTCGAGGTCCAAGAGTTCGTCTCCGTTGATTGGCACGGACACGTATATCAAGTCGTTTCCGTCTCCTACCGCGAGGATAGCCCATGCGGCGCTGGTCTCGCTCCTGCAGCAGTCGCGCACCTCTCCTGACGTGGTGACGAGGCGATAGTCGAATCTCCCCTGAAGGAGCTCGCGAAGAGACACTATTGCCGGCTCTGGCGGCGGTCCTCGTGAAATGAGTTCGATCGCCATGGCTTCGGCGCGTGACTTATGTCTGTCGACGCGGCGCACTGCGCCGGTCACGTGCAGCCGGTCGCCGGGGCGTATGTCGAGCGCACGATTGTCTTTGACATAGAGGACGACAGCATTGGTGTCGTCCTGGACGGCAAGAGCTGTCGCGTGCATTCTGCGTACATATGTAAGCTGCGCCGTAAAGTCGAAGCGGGGCTCGGCCAGCATCCCGTCGCAAAGCGCTTCAGTGACCTCTGCAACAGAAGTACAGATGCCTTCATGATGCTGCAAGGCGAAACCTGAAGTTGCCGCAAGCGCAAGAGAAGTCGCTGTAATAGCTGTAGGCGAGATGAGCATCTTGGTTGTATTATAGCAAAACGGATGCTGGCAGTCCGCAGGTGTTGACCCCAATTTCTTAGGGTGGACATGGCTGGTTCAGATGGTATATAATTATCGCGTATGAAATGCTCGAGATGCTCAAGGGACGTCGAATCGGCGTCTGCTAAGGTAGTTTCCGCCGTCATGGCGCTGTCGGCGACCGTCTTCGGTTGCCAGTGTGGCCATTGTGAGGACATGGCAGGCATCCTGCTTGCCGACGGGGGGCGCACGTCCTACCGCATGGTCGTCGGCACTAACCGGCTTGACCGGCTGGCTGCAGACGAGCTTGTCGAGCTTTTCGAAAAGGGGACGGGTGCGCGCCTCTCGGACGGGGGGGCGCAGGCAATCTACGTTGGCCGCGGGCCTGAGGCCGATGCGGCGTTCGGCGCGGAGCGCCTTGACCGACTTCGCGACGAGGAGACGCTTGTCGGTGCTCGCGGCGAAGACTTCTTCCTTGTCGGCGGCGGCGACCTCGGCACCCTGTACGCGGTGTACGACTTTGCCGAGAAGTGCTTCGGGTACAAGATGTATGGCATGTACCCCGGTGCGGAGATCGTGAACCGGGCAACGACGCTTCGCTGGGCCGGCGAAGACGTTTCGACGGTGCCGAAGTTCGACTTCTACCGGACGGATTTCATCTACCCGAAATCTGACGAGGGCTTCAGCGCGCGGTTTATGTTGCGCAATCGGAACGACGAATGCTTCACCCGCTACGGAAAGAACGTCGTCGACTACCGCCCCAGGAACTTTCGCGCCATGGGCGCCCAGCACGGCTCGTTCAACTTCGTTCCGCCATTCGACGCGAAGGCGGGCACGGGCTGGTTCAGGCGTCCGTTCCTCAAGGGGATGTTCAAGGAGCACCCAGAGTACTTCTCGCTCAACTCGAGCGGCAGGCGGGTCGCAAACATGCAGGTGTGCTTCTCGAACCCCGGCCTGCGAAAGCTGTTCACGGAGCGTTTCCGGGAGATTGCGCGGCTCAACGGGCCCGGGATATACTGCGTGGGGCAGAACGACATGGGCAACGACATATACTGCTACTGCGACGGATGCCGGCGGCTGGCCGCGAAGCACCGCACGAACGCCGGGCCACAGTGGGACTACGTACTTGAGCTGTGCGAGTCGATCAGGGACATGCCTGGCGTGCGCGTACTCTCGCTCGCCTACAAGCGCGACGAGCAGTCGGAGCTCGCGCCGGAGGGGGTGACCTTCCCCGACAACTTCATATGCGACATGGCGTGCCTCAACGTCGAGCGTCCGCCGTCCAGGATGCCTGACATACGATGTGCCGACGGCAGGAGCTTCAACCGCATCGCAAACATTGCGCAGTGGCGGAAACTGCTCAAGACCCCGATGACCTACTGGTATTATTCCGCACCGACGCCGGCGCAGACGTACCGCCGGATGCAGAAGGAGCTGCAGGAGGTCTGCGCATGCGGGGTGCGCGGCATCGGCGTCGATGGACCGGGCGGCGGCGTCGAGTTCGCAGACGTGTCTAAGTACATGTTCTTCAGGCTGGCGCGCGACCCGTACCTGGACGCCGACCGGGAGGTCCGCGAAATATTCGCGCACAAGTACGGCGCTGCCGCAGAGGCCATGTTCGCATACTTGAAGGAGCTTGAGGAGGCGACAGAGGCGCACCTGGCTAAGTCGGTGAACCAGGAGTGGGGGTCTGGCGACTCGTATGACCAGATGGCGCACCTCAGGGCCGGGGACATCGTGCGCTGGCAGGGGATGTTTGACGCCATGGAGAGGCAGGTGGCGGACTCCCCGAGGCACCTGCGCAACGTTAGGGTCGCGCGCCTAGGGCCCGACTGCTGGACCATAGTGTTCGCCTCGCGCATCCGCGCCGAGGTCCCGGGTTTCAGCCTCGACTCCGCGGAGGTGCTGAGGCGCGCCTACGCCGCGTGCGACGCCGCGGAGGCGGCGCAGATGACAAGCGCCGTGCACAACTCGGCCCGCAGGGTGCTCGACGGCTTCAGGTTCTACGCCTCACTAAAGTCGGATGCGCTGCCGCCCGAGCTTGCGGGCGAAGACCCGAAGCGGGTGTCCATGTACCTGCCCGTCGACGTGACGAGGATTTGGAAGAACGCCTTGAAGCCGGTGCCAGACCCGCTCGCCGCAGCCGGGGTGGCCGGGGCCGCGCCGTGGACGGACAAGGACGCCTCGGCCGGCACGGTCGGGTTCTCTCTCTACGACGCGCAGACAAAGGAGTGGGTGCTTGCGGCGGCGAACAACTCCGTTCCGGCCGCCGCCATCCCGTCCGACGGCTACGCGATCGTCAAGGCCGGGACGGGGCGCCTGCCGAAGCGACCGATGTTCGTCATCGGGGGCAAGTGGGGCACGGCGCTAGACGTACGGGACCTGGGGCGCTACTTCGACCCGTCCTACGACGACCGGGTGTTCGACTACTACGTATCGCTCCGGTTCGCGGAGGGGCAGCTCCGCTTTGATCGCATCTACCTCGTGCGCAGGTCGCGCCTTTGACAGTGACTATTGACGAAAGGAGACTACACCATGCAGAGCATCAACCCGATTAGAACCGTCTTGTGTGCCTCGGCCGCTGCTGCGTCCCTATGCGCCTCGGCCGCCGTGACGTACGTGAACTGGAGCGGAGCCGACGCCGACGACCCCCGGGATCTTGCCGTCGGCGCAAACTGGGAAGGCGACAGCGTCCCGGAGCTGGACACGACCGTGACTCCCCACAATGGGCCGTTCGCGCGCTTCGAGAAGTCCAGTGAAAATCTGTCGTTCACCATGGGGCGGGACCTCTTCCTGAACGGCCTCCTGTTCAACTGCACGGGATCGACGCTTGATTTCGACCTTTCCGGCAGGGTCGTCAAGCTCTACGGCTATACTGGCGACGGCCAGGCGTTGTTGATGAGGACATACAACGGAAAGTCCAACAACATACTGTTTCGCGGCGGCACGATTGACACCTCGGACCGTTACAGCGACAAGCACCCGACACTCTACGGAACCGGCCCCGTTGCATTTTCCGGAACAAGTTTTCCGTCGCTGACCCTGTTTTCGGTGTACAACAAAACGCACCTCTACATGACCAACGGCGTGACGGGCAAGGTGTATCTCGAGATAACTGGCACGGAGACGGACCAGGCGCGGGTGACCATAGCCGGCGCGGCCACCAAGATCGACGCCGGGGAGTACCCGTTATACGTCGGGCAGACCGCGAGCAAGCATTCGGGCGAACTCCGCATCGTTGACGGTGCAACGGTGACGAACGCGGCGCTTGAGGTGGGTTCGTATGGCTTTGGCGGATACTGCCTTGTCTCCAACGCGGCGGTCAGCGCCAGGCTGAAGGGGAATTACTACTTCGGGCTTGGCATCAACGGCGTCTATGCCTCCAACAACGTCTTCGAGGTCAAAGGCGGCTCTCACATATACCTGGCGGGCGAAGGTTCGAAATCGCAGCTGAACGTCGGTCATCTGTCCTGCGGCAACACAATGACGATCTCGGGGGCCGGCACCAAGCTCGACTGGACGGCGTCAGGCGGCGTCGCCTCCGTCACGGTAGGCGAATTCGGAGACGGCAACGTGCTGCACATCACGGACGGCGCGACGGTCGGCGCGGGCGGAGACGGAGACGGAAGCATCGGCAACATAGCCTCGGGCTATCTCCGCGGCGACTCGAACGGAAACCAGCTTCTGGTCGACGGCGGGGCCAGCTACAAGGTCTCAAACCAGTACATAAGCGGGCGGACAAGCCCTCGCTCCGGCCTAAAGACCTATGACCGCCTGCAGGACGGCACGGCTGTTTCCGGAGGCGAATACGACTACTCCTACTGCTCCAACCGTATGGTCGTGTCGGGGGCGGGCACCGTAGCAACGATCGCAAACTACATGTACGTGGCCGCCGCTTCGACCGTGAGCTACGACGACAACGCCGACTACAACCTTTTCAGGGTGGAGTCGAACGCCACCGCGTCATGCGGGCTGCGGCTCGACATCGGCGGCCGCGGGGTGTCCAACGGGGTTGAAGTCGCCTCGGGCGCGACTCTCACCGTCGGCAAGTATGGCTTCAACATCGGCGCCGCCTCGGGATGTACCGGCACCTACGTTCACGTGTCGGGCGAATCGTCCGTCCAGGTGACCCATACGGCAGACAGCAACGGCATCCTCTCGCTCTGCGGATCCGGCGAAGGCGGCGAGACGACGCTCGACGTCTCAGGGGGCTCGACCGTCTCTGCGCGCTCGCTGTCCTTCACGGGCGCCGGCAACGTCGTTCGCCTTGAAGACGGGAGCCTTTCGTCGGCCCTGGCGATGACCTGCCCGGGCGCCGGCGTGTCGGAGAACGCGGTGCGCTTTGAGATATCCGGTACGAATTCGCAGGTGCTTGTACAGTCCGGGTCGATGTCCTTCGGCGCCGGAGTAGAGTTCTCGTTCGGCGTGTCAAGCAACGCATATCTGCGCGCGCCTTTCGCTGCGGCGGCTTCGATCTCTTTCCAGGCCGTGCCAGAGGTTTCTTTCGCCGGACTCGGCGAGTTGTCGAAGAACGGGGGGGGCAAGATGACGCTCTTCGAGGCCGGAACCGCGATCGACGCCTCGCAGTCGGTAGTCGACGCCTTCGACGCGGCCGCCAAGATTGCCTGCCCTGGAAGCTGGGTTCGGGTCGTCGACGGCACAAAGATCGTCCTGCGCGTGCCGAGCGAAAACGGGATAGTGTTAATTGTTCGTTAAAGTCTCACGGTAGCCTGTATGACAAAGATGCTCAATGGTTTGCTGGCCGCAGTCGCCACGGTGTGCGTCGGCGCAATGGCGGCGTCCGCCGCCAACGTAGTTCCGCAATACGACGCCGTGCGGCTCAGGGGCCCCGTCGGCGACCGCCTCGACAGCATGATTCTCCACCATGTCGCGGCAACTGACGTGGACTACATAACCACGCCGTTCGCGTCGTGCTCTGAACGCACGTGGAAGTGGCAGTCGGAGTTCTGGGGCAAGTGGATGCACTCAGCCGCGCCATATGCGGTCTACACGGCAGACCAGTCGCTCCGGCAGCGGATAGAACGCGGCGTAGACGCGGTGCTGGCCGCCCAGGAGCCCTGCGGCTACATCGGAAACTATCCGGCGGACATGCGTTGCGGCGGCGGATGGGACGTCTGGGGCATGAAGTACACGATGATGGGGTTGCTCCACTACTGCGACGTCGCATCGGGCGACAGGCGCGACGCGGCCTTGGCTGCATGCCGTCGCCTGTGCGACTACCTGATCGCCGAGCTTGGGCCCGAAGGCAGGCGCGGCGTTCCGCTGCGGCGCACGGGCAACTGGGCAGGCATGCCAAGTTCATCCGTGCTTGAACCCGTGGTCTGGCTGTACAGACGCACTTCCGACAAACGGTATCTCGACTTCGCGTCGTATCTGGTGAAGGGCATGACGGAGGACCTGGACGGTCCACGCCTGCTTGACCTTGCCCTGCGTCACGTGCCGCCTGCCGACAGAACGGACGGCGATGGCAAGAAGGTCGATCGCCGCAAGGCGTACGAGATGATGAGCTGCTATCAGGGCTTGGTCGAATATGCCGAGGTGACGGGCCGACGCGAACTTGTCGACGCGGCGGTGGCCACGGCGGAGGAGATTGTCCGTACGGAGATCAATCTGGCCGGGGGCGCGGCCTCCGGCGAGCTGTGGTTCCATGGCGCCGACAAGCAGCATTTGCCGTACCGGCATCTGCAGGAGACATGTGTCACGACGACTTGGATGCGTTTGCTCGAGAAGCTCCTGTCCGTTACGGGTGAACCCCGATGGGCCGACGAACTCGAGAAGACGTTCTACAACGCCTATCTTGCTGCTATGCGCGCGGACGGGGGCGAGTTCGCGGCCTACACTCCGCTCAGCGGCAGCCGCTGGAGCGGACACCATCACTGCTACATGCACACCGACTGCTGCACGGCGAACGGCCCGCGCGGCTTTCTCAGCTTCCTCACGGCCTTCCTCCAGGCGTCTGGATCGACGGCATTCCTCAATCTCTACGCGTCTGGCAACGCGAAGGTCAGGCTTCCGTCGACGGGCCGCGAAGTCGCCCTCGGCGTGTACACCTCGTATCCGCAGACGGGCGGCGTACGCATCACCAACATGACAGCCGAGCCGACCGAATTCACTCTCGCGCTGCGCATTCCGTCATGGTGCGCCAGGGCGGATGCGAAAGTGAACGGCGCCCCCGTCGGCATTCCCGCCGCAGCAGGTTCGTACCTTAAGTTGACGCGCAGATGGATGGCGGGCGACGTGGTCGAACTTGACATTGATTTGCCTGTCAGGATGCATAGGCTTGAGCACTACGTGGCCTTCACGCGAGGCCCGGTGCTGCTCGCCCGCGACACGCGCTTTGCAGACGGGCCGATCGACGAGGTGCTGCCATGGCGAAAGCCGTCCGAAGGCCCCATGCCCCTCCCCGAGATGACTCCTGCGAGAGTTCCCGGCAAAGAGTTCTGGATGGTCTTCACGGCAAGCATCAGGATGGGATCTCACCAGGAGAACCCCGATGCTCGGACGCCCTCGACTGTGCGATTCTGCGACTATGCGTCGGCGGGATCGGAGTGGAGGCCTCAGAATGCGTATCGCACCTGGTTCCAGGTTGAGTACGGAAGCGACGAATGAAGATGTGCGCGACGATTATTGCCATGTCCGTCGCCATTTTGTGCTCTTTGACGATGGCTGCTTCCGTGGTAGAATCGTATGATGTCCGTGCATATGGCGCGAAAGGCGACGGGAAGACGAAAGACACGCAGGCCCTGCAGCGGGCAATTGATGCGGCAAGCGCGGCGGGCGGCGGAACGGTGGAGCTGCCGTCCGGCACATATGTCACCGGCACGCTGCTTCTAAGGGACAACGTCGACTTCCATCTGTCGGTTGGCGCGACGCTTCTGGGAAGCCCCGACCGGGCGGACTACCTTGGCGAGGGGTTGTTCCCGCAGAACATATCCGGACGAACTGTTTCGTCGAGCCATCTAGTCCTTGGAATAGGCTGCCGCAACGTCACATTGCGCGGCCCCGGGAAGATCGCAGGCAATTCCGCTGCGTTCCTGATAGATCCCGATACGGGCAAACGATGGGAGTCGAAGCCGGGGCACCCATGGGTGACGGACATACCATGGCGTCCGTTCAACATGGTGCTGCTCGTTGACGCCAGGGATGTGCGCATACTCGACCTGGAACTTGCCGACTCGCCGTGCTACAGCTGCACGTTGCTCGACTGCGAGCGCGCATGGGTGCGCGGCTGCTACATACACACAAGTACCGACCCGCTTGCGTTCAACGGCGACGGCCTTGGGATAAACCGTTCCAGGCACGTCGTCGTAAGCGACTGCGTGATAGACACGTCTGACGACTGCCTAACGCTGAGGGCCGGCGAGTTCAAGCCCAACCCTGCCAACAGCCGCGACGACTGTGCGTTTGTCACTGTGGCAAACTGCGTGCTGAAGTCCACTTGTAGCGCGGTAAGGGTAGGATGCGGGCATGGCTCGATTCACGACGCGACACTCTCAGGACTCGTCATAGAGAACGCCTCGACGGCATTGAACTTCGTGTCAGGATACACCCACGACGAACCAGGTGCAGAAATACGCGACATAGTCGTGTCGAATGTGCGTGTACATGAAGCTAAGACCTTCCTCAAGATACATCACATGAGGGCGGGCGATAGGGCCGTGTCTGGCCTTCGGTTCGAGAACGTGTCTGGCTGCTCGCGAGGGGAATCGTTCATCTACGCGAAGTCGGTGCGCCCGTTCGGCGGCATATTGTTCTCGAATGTCGACGTGACGCCGGGGGTGCAGATTGTTAACGCGCCAGAAGTTGAGTTCCGCGGCGGAAGCTTTTCCGCAGTGAAGATGTCGGCTGCGGATGCCGAGGCGCTTTCTGCGGCCATCGACGAAGAAGGGAAGATTCTGTATTGAGCATGCCAGCCGTGTCCTTGGTCGTTTCGATTTGTGCCGCGCTTGTGGTGTACGACGTCTTCGCCGCCGCGTCATGCGCCGGCGTCACATTCCGATTCGACGACGCGCACCCGGTCGGACAGTGGCGCGATGTCGCCGAGACCTTCAACGTGAGGGGCCTGAAGGCCACGTTCGCCGTGAACCCCGCCTACCTGAACAGTCGCGGCCAAGTCGAGTTTCTGAGGGATGCAGCGCGTGGCGGACACGAGATCGTCGACCATACGCACAGCCACGCGATACTGTCCTATGTCTGCCGCAACAAGGACGAGTTCGACGCCTTGAAGGGCGATTCATCCGTTGCCGAGGCTGCCCCGTCGAAGTTCCGCCTGAACCTTAGGTACGATATCGACTTCGGCCATCCGCTAAACTGGCGTTTCCGCGGCAAAGTCACGAACGGTGTCCTCGTCGTGTCCTCGTCGGTCGCGAAGAGGCTCCACCGTCCGGACAAGGTGTATTCGCCTAGTCTCGGTCGGGCGTTTGGCTTTTTCGACGCGCCGGACGGACACGTGGTGCTGCGGACGTTTTGGACTACCGACAAGGCGGTTCTCCCAGACGTCGCCGACGAGGAGTTCGTCTGCGTGAGTTGCAGGGCTTTCAGGTTTCCGCGCGACGTGCTGCGCTTCCAGGCGCGCCGTGTTCGTTCAGCGTTTCGGCGGCTCGGACTGCCAGACCCGACCGCCTGGGCGCAGCCCGGCGGATGGGAACCATTGCTCTCCGACGGAGAGTTCAAGAGTGTCTATGTTGACGAGTTCGGCTATCTGTTGGGCGACGCCTTTGTGCCATACGGAGCTACGGCTGATCCGCTCCTCGCGTCGTACCACAACCGTTATCGCTCCTATTTCGACAATCCTTCCGTGACGCGCGAAAGCATACGACGCGACATCAAGGCTGCTGTCAGCAGGGGGGAGCCCATCTCCTTCATCAGCCACATGCATCAGCCGAGAGGCATGTCGTGGAAGGCTTGGCTAGACGAGACGGGGATGCTCCTCGACTGGCTTGTGGCGGAGGGCATCTCCGTGCTCACGGCCTCCGAGCTCGGGGTGCGTCTTTCGGCGGACGCGGCGACATGGCATCGCCTTCTCGACCCTCCGCCCGAGTACTCTTCGTTTCCTCGCCGCGTATGCAAGACCGCTACGTACGCGCGCGACGGAATCCGTGTGGAATGCTACGAGCAGGCGAACGGCCCGGGCACGACGCAGCGGGTCATGGTCGCCATGCCGACGAATGCAGCGATGAGGCTTCCGGCCGTGGTCGTCCCGTTCTACTTTCCCGAGGCCATGCTAGGCTTCAACCCCGTGGACGGAACGCCCGAGGCCCCTGGCCTTGTGAGGGCAGGCACGAACCTGACGTCCTACGCCGCGATAGCCTACATGGCCGACCTTGCGCGCCGCGGCTACGTAACGGCGTCGGCCGACGCATACAACCTCACGTATGCCCGTCAGGACGCGCCGACGAACAACTGGGAGAAGTGGGAACACGCGGGACGTTCGCTAGTGCGCGACTGGCCTGGTTGGACCGGCGTCGGAAAGCTCGTCTTCGACACGCGGCTCCTCGTGGACCTGCTCTCCTCGCATGAACGCGTCGACTCTTCGCGCATCGGAATCATCGGGCATTCCCTTGGCGGGAAGATGGCGTTCTACGCAGGGTGCCTTGATCCGCGGATCAAGGTGATTGTCGCGAGCGATTTCGGCATCGGCTGGGAGCAGACCAACTGGGGCGACATTTGGTACTGGGGGGAGCGCCTTGCCGACATGCGCGGCCGCGGACGGACGAACGCCGACCTTCTTTCGCTTTCGGGAGGGAAGCCGTTCTGCCTGATCGCAGGAAAGTACGACAACGAGGAAAGCGGGCGCATCATGCGCTCCGCTGCCGGCTACTCCGCGCATCCCGACTGGCTCAAGCTCGTCAACCACGCTTCGGGCCACCGTCCGCCGCCCAGCGCCTCTGAAGCGGGCTTTCGGTTCCTCGACCGATTCCTGAAGCTCGAAAATGGACGCCGATAAATGCGCCGCGCCTGCGAATGCCCCATGCAGTCCTGCCGCCGATATGATACAATACTCAAAAAGGAAAGGGAGGGCCATGGCAATGAGGAATGAATCGAGGTTCGCCGTCGCCTGCGCGGTCGCCGCGCTCGCGGGGCTGGCGTCCGCAGAGACGAAGGTTGGCATCATAGGCTGCGACACGAGCCACACGCTCGCGTTCACGAAGATCATGAACGTGGACAAGCCGGACTTCGCGGAGGGCTTCCGCGTCGTGGCGGCGCACAAGTGGGGCTCGCGGGACATCGTCTCGTCCACGAACCGCTACCCCAAGTACATCGCGCAGATGCGGGATATGGGCGTCGAGATGTGCGAGACAATCGACGACCTGCTCTCGAAGGTCGACGTCGTGTGCCTCGAGACGAACGACGGGCGCGAGCACCTCTGGCAGGCCGAGAAGGTGTTCAAGGCGAAGAAGCGCGTGTTCATCGACAAGCCGATCGCGCAGGACTACCCGCACGCGAAGGCCATCGTCGACCTCGGCAGGAAATACGGCGCGGAGTACTTCTCGACGTCCACACTCCGCTACGCCCCCGCCAATGTCGCCGCCCGCGCAAGCGGCACGAAGTTCTCGTCGATGATCTTCTTCGCGCCGTCGCCGATAGAGTTGCAGGGCACCCACTCGCGGTACGTCTGGTACGGAATCCACGCGTTCGAGACGATGATGACTGTGATGGGGCCCGGCGCCGTGGCCGTCCGCGCGTACACCGCCGGGAACAACGACTTCGTGACGGTCACTTGGGGCGACGGGCGCGTGGCGAACCTCAAGCTCGACCAGAAGAGCTGGAACTACGGCGGCTACGCGTTCCCGCCGACGGGCGCGCCGGTCGCGCTCGAGGGCCACCCCGGATACGAGCCGATGCTGAAGAACGCGATTCTGCCGTTCTTCCGGACGGGCGTCGTGCCGGTGCCGCACGAGGAGACACTTGAGATGTTCGCCATAATGGACGCCGCGGCGAAGTCGCACGCGGAGGGCGGACGCGAGGTGAAGCTGTCGGAGATCACCGGAGGACGGTGACCCCGCAAACGAAAGGAGCGACGAACATGGACAGGAGAGACTTCATAAGGACGGGGGCCGGCGCCTTCTTCGTGACGGCCGCGGGTTCCGCATTCGGCGCAGGCGCGCCATCGAACAGGGTGCGGCTCGCGATCGTCGGCTGCCACGCCAAGGGACGCGGCTTCTCCGTGATGAGGACCGCGTTGAAGGTGCCGGGCGTGGAAATCGCGTGCGTGTGCGACGTCGACCGCAGGGCGCGTGAGTTCGCGGCGGACTACGTGCTGAAGGCGACCGGCAGGAGGCCCGTCATGGAGAAGGACCTCCGCAAGGTGCTGGAGTTCGGCGACCTCGATGGCATAATCTCCGAGACGCCCGACCATTTCCACGCGTACTCGGCGGTGATGGCGATGAAGGCCGGGAAGGCCGTGTACGTCGAAAAGCCGTGCTGCTTCTGTCCCGAGGAGGGCCAGATCCTCATGCGCGTCGCGAGGGAGACCGGCGCCGTGCTGCAGGTCGGGTCGCAGCGCCGCGCGTCCGTCACGTACAGGGCCGCGTTCGACTATCTCAGGGAGACTAACGCGATCGGCGAGATGCGCTGGGCGAAGGCATGGTACCTCGCGAACCGCGAGTCCATCGGCAAGGGCAGGAAGGCTGCCGTTCCAGAGTGGCTCGACTGGGACCTCTGGCAGGGCCCCGCCCCGCGCGAGGACTTCCGGGACAACATCGTCCACTACAACTGGCACTGGTTCAGGAAGTGGGGAACTTCGGAGATGGGCAACAACGCGCCGCACTTCGCGGACGTGTCGCGCTGGGCCCTCGGCCTGGACGAGTTCCCCGAGAGCGTCCAGTGCGCCGGCGGACTGCAGTTCCCGAAGGGCGGCGACTTCGAGTGGCCGGACGTCTTCAACGCCTCGTTCAAGTATGCGAACGGCAAGATGATAACGTTCGAGATGGGCTGCCACAACAACGTCAAGCCGTTCATGGACGTCGGAACCGGGGCGCTTGTCTACGGCGAGCGAGGAGCTCTTTTCCTCGGCCCCAGCGACAACGCGATCGTCTTCGACGAGAAGGGCGCCGCGATACGCGAATGGAAGGCCGGTGGCGTCGTCGTCGGCGGCAATACGCCGGTCTCGACCACAGACCCGACAACGAGCCTCGACGTCAGGCACATGACGAAGTTCGTGGACTGCATCCGTGCGCACGACGCGAAGACCAACGCCGACGCGGAGCAGGGCGTCAAGTCGTCCGTGCTGCCGCTCCTGGCGAACATCGCGCTCGACTGCGGCGAGACGATCCACCTCGACCCGAAGACGGGCTTGCTGCGCTCGAAGGCGGGCGAGATCGGCTGGGCCCGCGAGTACGAGAAGGGCTGGGAGCTGGCGTAGGCGCGCCTTGTCTTATCGGAGAGCCATTTGATATAATACGGTTCCACAACCAAGGAGGAATGAAAACATGAACAAGACACTTGGCGCAGCCGCGGTCGGCATCGTGCTCGCGGGATGCTGCGGCCTCAGGCAGGAACAGGCGACGTGCTGCCGCTATCCGGACTCAATCAACGAGGGCTTCGTTTCGCTGTTCAACGGCAACGACCTGCAGGGCTGGGAGGGCGCGACCGCGATGTACGGCGTTGACCCGAACGAGCCCGGCGTGCTGCAGTGCTTCCCCGAGCGCAAGGCCGAGGGCTCGTCCGGAAACCTCTACACGGCAAAGGAGTACGGCAACTTCGTCCTGCGCTTCGAGTTCATGATGCCGACGAACGGCAACAACGGCCTCGGCATCCGCATGACCGAGCCCGACAAGGACGCCGCCTACTACGCGATGTGCGAACTGCAGCTCCTGGACGACGGCGGCTCCAGCTACTACGACGCAGCCGCGAAGAAGGACAAGCTCAAGCCCTACCAGTACACCGGCTCGGTCTACGGGATCGTCCCAAGCCTCCGCGACAACTTCGGCAAGCAGCTGGGCTGGAAGGAGAAGAACTTCACGGGCGGCGGCAGCTACGTGCGCAAGCCCGGGATGTGGAACTTCGAGGAGGTCAAGGTGATCGGCAGCGAGATCGAGGTCTACCTCAACGGCTACCTCGTCACCAAGGCCGACGTCTCGAAGTTCAAGGGCGACGGGACCGACACGCCCGACAAGCGCAAGCACCCCGGCCTCCACAACACGAAGGGCCGCATCGGCTGGCTCGGCCACGGGCACAACGTGAAGTGGAAGAACATCCGCATCAAGGAGCTCCCGGCCGACGCGAAGATGGGCCAGCCCTGCCCCTGCCAGCGCATGAAGGCGCCGCGCGGCTTCGAGACGTACTTTGACGGCTGCCCCGGCCAGCTCAAGACAATGTGGAAGGGCGTCACGACCGAGGAGAAGTTCGACAACCCGGCCGTCCGCCAGGCGGCGACGCCCGAGAAGCGCGCCGAGATGCAGAAGAAGGCCGACGCGCAGCGCGACGCCCACTGGTCGGTGCGCAACGGCAACCTCTACTTCGACGGCTTCCAGGGCGGCTACTCCCTCGCCACAAGGCGCGACTACGCCGACTTCGAGATGTGGGCCGACTGGCGCATCATGTCGATCACCGGCGACTCGGGCCTGTACCTCCGTGGCGCCCCCCAGGTGCAGATCTGGGACGCGCACAACCAGTGGCACATCGGCTCCGGCGGTCTCTACAACAACCAGACCGCGAAGACGGGCAACATTTCGAAGGCCCTCAAGATCGCCGACCGCCAGGTCGGAGACTGGAACCGCTTCCACGTGATCATGAAGGGAGAGAAGGTCACCGTCTGGCTAAACGGCGAACTCGTCGTCGACAACGTGACGCTCGAGAACTACTGGGACCGCTCCAAGCCGATCTTCCCGTGCGAGCAGATCGAGCTTCAGTGCCATGGCGACCCGACCGAGTGGCGCAACATCTTCATCAAGGAGCTGTGAGGCTCGTCGTAGCAGACGTCGGAAACACCTCCACGGCCGTGGGACTCTGGTCCGACGGCCGCGTGAGTCATGTGAGGCACGTCGACGGCCCTGCGGACGCCGCGCTTGACGCGGCGGAGCGCCTCGCTGAACTGGGCCGCCCCGACGGCGCCGCCTACGTGAGCGTGGTGCCCGCGAGGGACCGCCGATTCCTCGCCCTCTTCCGCCGCCTCTCGCTGCCTGCCGCGCAGGTCTCGCACCGCGACTTCCCCGTCGCTGGCCTCAGCCTCGACTACCCTCACCCCGAGACGATAGGCGCGGACCGCCTGGCGGACGCCGTAGGCGCAGTCTCGCGCCACGGCGCGCCCGTGCTCGTGATGGATTTCGGCACGGCGCTCACCGCGGCGGTGGTCACGCGGGACCGCGTCTGGCGCGGCGGCGTCATAGCGCCAGGCTTCCCTCTGATGCGCGACTACCTCCTCGAGCGAACCGCGAAGCTGCCGCGCATGCGCCTCGGCTCGGGCAGGGCGCCTCGCATAGGCCGGTCGACGGCGGAGGCGATGCGCTTCGGCGCAATCGTCGGCTACCGCGGCATGGTGCGCGAGATAGTCGCCGAGCTCCGCCGCAACTTCCGCTGCGACTTCCGCCTGATAGCGACCGGCGGCTTCGCGAAGTGGGCGCTTTCCGACCTGGACCTCCCATTCACAGTCGACCCGACGTTAACCCTCTACGGAGCAGGCCTCATATGCGCGCAACGCCTCTCGTCCTGATTCTCACCGCGGCGCTTGCCGCGCTTCCCGGCTGCGGCCCGTTCTGGGTCGACCCGTACATAACCGTGCGCGAAAGCTCGCTGAACTGGGTGATCATCCACTACTACAACCTGAGTCGCACCCCCATCCGCCGCATCGGGATCGAGATATACGGCAATGGACAGGTCCTCGTGCGCAAGGGCACGAGCGAGCTCGTCTCCAACGACTTCGCGAAGCGCTACAAGGAGGAGGACTGGGCGAAGATCGGCACGCACCGGTTCACCATCGACCCGAAAGACGCCAACGACATCTTCCAGAACCTCGTGAACTTCGGCGTCCTGGACCGCGAGAAGAACGGCAAGTCGTCGAAGAGGAAGTCCCAGGACCGGTTCATCGCGGTCAAGGCCAACATCTGCAACAACACGTATTCCGACAACGTCAACATGTTCGAGGAGGACCCGGACCTCGCGGAACAGCTGCTGGACGTGGTGCGGGAGTTCGAGAACCCGGCGCGCTGACGCCTTGTATAGGAGGTGGAAATGGACAAGGGACTGCTTCTGGTCGACTATGCGGTCATAGCCGCGTTCTTCGCCGTAATGGTGGGGGTGGGGGTGTACTACAGCCGTCGGGCGAAGTCGTCTGACCAGTTCTTCGGGAACGACAAGACCGTCCCGTGGTGGCTGAGCGGGGTGAGCTTCTACATGAACAGCTTCTCGGCGCTCGCGTTCGTTATGTACTCGGCGCTCGCCTACAAGTTCGGCTGGGTGCCCGTGACGGTCAGCTGGCTCTCGGTCCCCGCCGTCCTGCTCGGCGCGTGGTTCCTCGCCGTCAGGTGGCGGCGGGCGGCCAAGGGCAGCCCGATCGACTACATCGCCGAGCGCTACACGCCCGGCATGTGCCGCACGCTGGCCATACTGGGCCTGCCGATGCAGCTTCTCGACAACGCCCTCAAGCTCCTGGCGATCGGCACGGTCGTCGGCGTTGGCATGGGCTTCCCTCTCTTCTGGGCGATATGCATATCGGGGCTCATAATCGTGCTCTACACGTTCCTCGGCGGGCTCAGGGCCACCCTGACCTGCGACTTCATACAGTTCCTCGTCATCCTCGCCGTGGTCTTTGCGCTTCCGCCGCTGTGCCTCGGTAGGCTCGCGTCGCTCGACGGCGGATCCGGCATTGTGCACGGATTCCAGGTGTTCCTCGACCGCGTGCCGGACGGCTTCTTCAGCTTCACCGGCGGACAGTACACGTGGATATACATGCTTGTGTTCTTCTGCTGCGTCGGCTCCACGCTCTCGACGAACTGGTCGCTCGTGCAGCGCTACTACTCCACGAAGAGCGAAAAGGATGCGAAGAAGATGGCGTATCTCGTCGCGGCGCTCCTCTTCGTCGGGCCGCCGCTGTTCTTCTTCCCGGCGATGGCCGCGCGCGTCTTCATCCCGTCCCTGGACCTGAACGACGCCAACGCCATGAACGCCGTCTACGCGACGCTCTGCCGCGAGGTTCTCCCCGCCGGCATGATCGGCATGGTGATCGCGGCCATGTTCTCCGCGACCATGAGCTCCCTAGCCGGCAACTTCAACGCCGCGGCATCCGTGGTCACGAACGAGCTGTACCTCAAGATCGCGAAGAACTCGTCGGCGAAGGCCAACATGATTGCCGCGCGCGTCGCCACCGTGCTCGTGGGCGGCCTGGTCGTGGGCCTCACCTTCGTGATGCAGTACGCGCAGGGCGCGGACGATCTCTTCAACCTCTCCAACAAGGTCTTCGGGGTGTTCCTGCCGCCCATAGCAATACCCATGCTCTGCGGCGTCTTCGTGCGCCGCTTCTCGAAGCGGTCCGGCATAACGGGGCTCGTCGGCGGCATCGCGGTCGGGCTCGCGATATTCGCGATGGGCGCAAGGCCCGAGCTGGCGTACTGGCGCGAGATGGTGTGGATATTCCCCGCGACGTCCGCCGCGACCGTCCTCTTCCTCGTGCTCGGCACGCTGGTCTTCCCGGATCGTCCTGCCGAACGCGAAGAGGTCGACGCATTCTTCCGCCGGCTGGAGACGCCGAGCTGCTGACCGCCGCGGGGAAAGGCAGGGCGAGGTGGCCGTCTCCATAGAATGCGAGAGAATGCTCGGCGACCCGGTCGTTGGCATCGACGAGGCCGGCCGCGGTCCGCTGGCCGGTGGCGTCTACGTCGGCGCGGTGTCGGTTCCGCTCGCGCTGGCGGAGGAGCTCCTGGGCGGCGCGTGGAGAGAGGTGAACGACTCGAAGAAGCTCTGCGAGAGACGGCGCTCCGCCCTGGCCGAGGCCATAATGTCGACGCCTGGCTGCACATGGGCCGTCGCAAGCGCCACCCCGGAGGAGATAGACCGCCTCAACATCCTCCGCGCCACGCACCTCGCGATGCGCCGCGCCGCAGACAGGGTGGCCGCCGCGCTGGGCTCCGACGCAGACGCCGTGCACTGCATCGTCGACGGCCTGCCGGTGTCGACCCTGCCGCGCGCCGCGAACCTCGTCAAGGGCGACTCCAAGTCGCTCCTCATAGCGGCGGCCTCGATTCTCGCCAAGACGTCGAGGGACGCCGACTGCCTGAGGCTGGAGAGGCTCTACCCGGGGTACGGCTTCGCCAGGCACAAGGGCTATCCGACGAAGGAGCACCTAGCGGCGCTCGCAAGGCTCGGACCGTGCCCCGAACACCGCCGCAGCTTCGGACCAGTCATGCAGATGGAGCTTGGACTATGAAATGCAAAGTGATGGGAATCGTCAACGTCACGCCGGACTCCTTCTCGGACGGCGGCAGGTACTTTCGCCCCGAGGAGGCAATCCGCCGCGTGCACAACATCGTCGAGGAGGGCGCTGACATAATCGACCTCGGAGGCGAGTCTACGCGTCCCGGGGCGACGCCCCTCGGCTGGGAGGAGGAATGGCGGCGGCTGGAGCCTGTGATTTCGGCTGTCGCGGGGGGGACTGTCCCCGTTTCTGTGGACACCTACCACCCCGAAACGGCCGAGCGTGCCGTGGCGCTCGGCGCGAGAATAATCAACTGCGTTTTTGCCGAGCCTGTGCCGGCCATGTTCGATATTTGCGCAAAAAGCGGCGCAGAGCTAGTAATTCCATCGGCATCGTTGGGGACAGTCCCCAGCGATGCGGGGACTGTCCCCATATATCTTGACCCGATGATAGGGTTCGGCACCACCCGCGAGGAGGATCTTGCCCTGCTTCGGGCGGTGCCCGAGCTGGCCAAGAAGGGAAGGGTGCTGGTGGGGGCGAGCCGCAAGAGGATCGTGAAGAAGCTCACTGGCGAGAAGGTGACGGGCAAGAACGTCGGCGGCAACTTGGCCATAGCCCTCTGGTGTGCGCAGCACGGCGCGTCGGTCGTGCGTGTCCACGACGTCCGGGAGACGGTGCAGGCACTGCGCGTCATGGAGGCGCTGGAGGGCTGATGGAGGACTTCGTCGCTTTGGACTTCGAGACGACCGGCTACGAGGGCGGCGGCAGCAACGAGCCCTGGCAGCTCGGAATCGCTGTTGTGCGCGGCGGCGAGGTGGTGGAGACGCGCGAGTTCTTCTTCGACGTCGAGGGCGCGCCAGAGCGCGCACACGAGGCGGACGCGCTTGGCACCCTTCAGGGATCGTTCGAGGTCTGGGCGCCCGCGCTCATGGGCTCGCGGCTAGTTGCGCACAATATCGCTTGCGAGCGGACCATCCTCACGAGAGTCGCGCCTTTAACGCCGTGGGGGCCGTGGACGGACACGCTGCGCCTGGCGAAGGCGCGCTATCCGCGCCTTCCCGGCTATTCGCTGGGCGAACTCTGCGGGATGTTCGGTATAGTGCCGGAGATCGAGGGTCGCACATGGCATGACGGCCTATATGACGCGGTCGCCTGTGCACGCCTAGCGCTTCTGCTTGCGCCGTAAGGCAAGACGCGTCCGAAGGACGTCTAGACAGGCGACGGTCACACTTTCAGCATATGCTTGCGCATGGCGATGGCGACGGCCTCCGCGCGGGTCGCGACGCCTAGCTTGGCGAAGATCGACTTAAGCTGCTTCTTCACGCTGTTCGGCGAGATGCCGAACTGCCGCCCGATGTCCTCGTTCGTCAGTCCGCGCGTGACGGAGCGAAGTATGTCGAGCTGCTTTTCGGTCAGCATAGGCAGTGGCGGCTCCTCGTCCAGCATCTGCTGGATCTCGTCCGCGACAAAACGCTCCCCACGCATGGCGGCGCGAATCGCGGCGGAGAGCTCCGCGCTGGTTGCCGTCTTGGTCAGTGCGCCGACCGCGCCTGCGGACAACGCGGTCGCGATTCCCTCAGACTGCGTGAAGGTGGTGAGGATGATGACTTTCGTGGCGGGACATTCCCTTGCGATCTCCTCTGTCGCCCTGATGCCGTCCATGATGGGCATCACGAGGTCCATCACCACCACGTCGGGTTGAAGACGCCGGACGGCAGCGACGGCCTCTTCCCCGTTTTCGGCCTCGCCGATTACTCTGAACCCCTTCTGATAGCCCAGAATCGTCTTGAGCCCGGTGCGCACGATCGTGTGGTCGTCCGCGATCAGTATCTTCGTCTCCTGCGGCATTTATTTGTTCCTTTCAGAGCTCGGCGGTGATTTCGACTCTCGTGCCAGCCCCTGGCGCGCTCACGACCTTCATTGTGCCGTTCATCCCCTTCAGCCGGTCGCAGATCCCCTGGAGCCCGAAGTGGCCCTCCTCCGTGCCGGGACGGCTCTTCGGATCGAATCCGCGCCCGTCGTCCGAGACGACGAGGTGGATGACGCCGTTGTCGACCCCCGCCGACACGTCGATGTTCCCGGCGTGGCCGTGGCGGACAGCGTTGGACACGAGCTCCCGCAGGATGCGCAGTATGGCATGAAACGTGTTGTCCGATATCTCCGACCTCGGCAGGGCGACGTGCAGCGACAGCGACGCCTTGCCGAGGTGCGGCCCGACGACCCGCCTTACGGCCGATTCCGCATTGGTCTCGTCGAGTGCGTTGTTGCGCAGGTCCCAGAGGCAGTTTTTCAGCTCTTCGCGGCATGACTGGATGGTGGACATGGCCGAGTTCAGGCATCGGTCGACCGAATGCGGATCCGCCTTCAGCGCACACGCCGCCGCCTCGACCTGGAAGAACGCACCCGTCAGCGTCTGCGACAGGGAGTCGTGCAGTTCGACGGCGAGCCGCGTGCGTTCGTCGATGCGTAGCTCCGCCTCGTCCTTGCCTCTCTCCGCCTCCCGCAGCTCGCGTCCGCGCCGCTCGACCGCCCTGCGAAGGGCGCGGTTCCAGGCGGCTATGAACGCGAGCACGGCGAGAAGCGCACCAATGACGACGAGGAGTCGCCTGGGCGTCCATAAGGGCGGACCAGAAAGCACTCGAATGTCCGCCGCCGTGCACGGGATTAGTGAGAACTGCCTGAATCGCGGCAGTATCGTCGATGTCGCCTGTTGTTCGAATTCCGCGAGGCACAGTCCGGAGACTTCGACGTCGCTGCCGTTCTCCGGGACGGATCCGAGTTCGCCGTGAAGCGACGAGATCTCGACCGAGACCGACCGGCGTCCATCCGTCAACTGCAGTTCGCCGATGGCGGCGTCGTCCAGCTTCTCCGGACGCAAAACCTTGCCGCGTATCCTAACGAACTTGCAGTCGAAGTGTATGTTGATTCGCTCGTTCCCGTTTGCGTCCGAGAACAACGTGTCGATGTCGAGTGGCGAGGCGGCGACGGTTTTCGCTCGGCTGTGCCCGTCAACCCGCACGAGAGCCTCCAGCATCTTGAGTCGATAAGGGTCGTTCGCGGCGAAGGCGGCGGCGGTGACGAGGTCGCCCGTCCTGGGCAGGCGCGTGTGCGTGGACGTGTACATCGGGATTATACGCCCCGTCTTCGTGCGGAGAAAGAACCGGTTCTTCCCGACAGCCGCGACCTCTCCTTGGATTCGCCGGCGGTGGGGCGTGATCGTGTTGTCGAAAGGCGGTGCCGAGAAAGGGTCCTTTGGCGGCGGCTGGCGGATGTGGATCGACGAGTCATCGTCCACGACGAGATGCGGCGGCAGGTTGTGCCGCCATCCAAGAGACGGCTGGGCGTGGCCCGAGACCTCTATCTCGGCGTCGACGAGTTTCCAGAGGCGTTCGATGTCGTTCCAGCGGCCGGACATGGGTAGGAACAGCTCGCCGTCCTCCGTGCGGAGGCGCGCCCAGCAGAAGCGGGCGTCCACTTCGTCCTTCATCGCCGATACCACGGCTCCCCTCACTCTGACGAAGCGATAGTTGAACCGCCCTGCGAGGATGTCGGCGACGCTTGCGTCAACCGGCGGCGGGGGCGTGCCGCGGCGCAGTATCTCCGGCGGGTCAGCATAGAAGGCCGGCACTTCGTCCGGTGCGACCACCATCTCCCCGCGCACACGAACGTAGTCGCCTCGCCGATGGTTGCTCTGTCCTTTCTGTCTGTTGCTGATTGGGCAGGCGGCGGTATCGTCGGCGAAAGACCAGATTCGCGTTCCCCGGGAGAGCGCAGTTCCCGTGAAGTCGAACGGTCTTGGCTCCGGGCACGTCTCCGCCGTCAGTGCAAGCGCCTCGGCGACCGTCCGAACGACTGGTCCGGCCGCTGACAACGGCAGTGGCGTCGCCAAGGCGAGAGCGACCGCCGCCAATAGGCTCGAATGGCTGCACATTTCGGCGGTAATTATATCAAATCGCATGGTGCATGACGCAGATTCGACAGTCACCCGAACGGATACCTTGCCGACGGCGGCGCAGAGTGCTATAATGAAGTTGTAATTCTAGGGGAACCAGAAATCATGAAGAAACTACTTGTAATGATGGGCGGAGCGTTGCTCGTTGCGATAGCTGCAGATGCGGCGGCGAACAGTTGCATCGTGTCCGGCTCAACGAATCGAACGGCGCTTGTGACCAGCATCGCGATCGCCATCAACTCCGAACTCGATACGCGTCCGCCACCGCAAGTCCGTTTGGATCGGTTGAACCTTCGCACAGACGCTGTGCATGGCTACATAATCACTTTTAGATAAACTCCCTCCAACCTGCATTAGGAAAGGAAACATGACAATGAAGAAAATCAACGCAATTGCGGTGCTGACTGGATGTGCGGTCTCGCTTGGGCTGTACGCTGACATGCCTGTTATTCCGCAGGAGAGCGTGATGTTCAACCAGAATAAGAACAGTCGGCTGGTAAGCATATCGTACGAGCTCCAGGAGGCTCCGGCGATAGTTACGGTCGACATCCTGACGAACGGGGTGTCCATCGGCGAGGAGAACTTCACGACGGTTCGCGGCGACGTGAACAGGGTCGTCCAGCCCGGCAATAACAAGCTTATCTTCTGGGAGGCCGACAAGGACTGGCCGGGCCACGTGTTCCGCAACGGAGAGGTTTCGGTCATAGTCAAGGGCTGGGACAAGGGACGGCCGCCAAACTACATGGTAGTGGATTTGACGACGGATCATGCCGAACCGCGATACTATGTTTCGGAGAAGGCTTTGCCGGACGGTGGCCTGGCCAATCGCGAGGTCTATCTCAAGAACAAGATCGTCATGCGGCGCATACCGGCGGCTGGTGTGACATGGAAGATGGGGTCGCCGTCAACCGAGGCCGGACGAGATAAAGACGGGCGCGAAGACCAGCGCGACATAACTTTCACAAACGACTACTTCATGGCCATCTACTCCGTCTCGCAAGGGCAACAGGTGACGGCTACGGGCGAAAACACTGCTGCAGCAGCCGTCAGAACCAATGATACGATGGTCGTGAACAGCACGAATTACAATTACCTGCGTGGTGCTGTGGCCGATGGCATAAACTGGCCGTCGACCGGGCACGCGGTCAAGTCCAACAGCCTTATCGACAAGTGGCGTGCAAAGACGGGCATTGACTTCGACCTGCCAACGTCCGCGCAGTGGGAGTACGCATGCCGTGCCGGCTCTGGAACTGCGTTTTGCTGTGGCGAGGACATGCCTGCGACTGACAATGCGATTTGTTATTCATCGCTGGCTCCATATCTTTGGTATGGTGCCTCGAGTCCAGGAAACACTTCTGGAAACATGATTCACTTGATTGGCCAAAAACTGCCGAACGACTGGGGTCTTTACGACATGCTCGGCAATGTGTTCGAAGTATGCCTTGACTGGTTTTCCTCTTCCTATGACGCATCAGACAACATCGAGCCGGTTGGCGCGTCGTCTAACGCTGACGGCAAGCGCGTCTATCGTGGAGGTTGCTATTACAGCAGGGCGTCAGCATGTAGAAATGCCACTATCGTAAGCAAGGCCGCCAACCTCAACGCAAATCAGAGCTCAGACCTCACATACCGTTTGTGCTGCCCTGTCCAGCTTGTTTGGTAGATGATCAGACGACAGACGATGGTTACGAGAAAGAGCTTTCTGGCCAGCGGTGCTGCGCTGGCAGTCGGTGCGGCTTTGGGCGAGGGTGGCAAGTCGAATGGCTGCGGCCTTGCAAAGGCTTTGCCTGACGTGAAGTACAAGGATCTCCAGACTGTCAAGATGCTGTCGGGCGGCGGGCAGGTCTACGCGCTTTCCAGCCGCATGGACCACATTTCGCTCTCCACCGTGTTCGTTTCGCCAGAGGGGAATATCCTTGTAGTTGACGGCGGGTTCCTGAGATTTGGCGGAGGGGACGGCAAGTTTCTTGGCGAGTTCCTTCGCAAGCTGGGCGGGCATGTCGACTACTGGTTTCTTACCCATGCCCATGAAGACCACTACGGCGCACTTGTCACGATGTGCGAAAGGCCCGACTTCTACGGCGTGACGATAGGGGAGCTGATATTCAACTTCCCCGACCGCAAGTGGATGGAAGAAAACGAGCCGGAGTCGAAGCCCTATCTGGAAAGATTCTATGGCGAAGTGCTGGGCAGCCGTCTAAAGAACGTGAAGCGGGGCGATTGTTCGCCGGGGCGCGTTGTCAATTTCGGCAGCTGGTCGTTCGAGATACTCAACGAGCCGTTCCTCATAAAGAAAAACCAGATCAACAACTCGTCCGTGATGATTTCCGTGAGGGCAGGAGGCAAGACGTGGCTTGAAACCGGGGACCTTGGTATAGCGGGCGGGCAGGACGCATTGAAGAAGATCGGCCCCCGCCTGAAGCACGACATCGTGTTTCTCGCGCACCACGGGCAGAACGGAGTCGACAAAGACTTCTATGCGGCGGTTGCGCCGGAGGCGGCGATATGGCCGACGCCGTCTTGGCTGTGGGAGAACCGGGCCGGGAAAGGTACATGCGGTTCTGGCCCGTGGCGAACGAACTATGTGAAATGCTGGATGCAGGACCTTGGTGTAAAGAAGAACTACGTGTTGACAAAAGACTATTTGTTTGTCTGAAAGGAACTTCACCGATGAGCAAGAATTTATTTCTTTGCACGACCTTCTTTTACGTGTCCGCCTTGTACAGCGCGTTTGCAGACATGAAATACATTTCATTCGGGTGGGAGTTCCGCAACGTCACCCCCGAACAGCTTCTTGCCAATGCCGAGAAGTTGCGCGGCAAGGCCATAGACGGCGTTGGAATATACCTCTTCGCCACTAATTCCAATGGAAGGCTTCTCAGGTTCGTGTCCAAGGGGGAGAAGTGGGAGCGCGAGCCTTTCGCTCCGCAGCTACCGGCGTTGAGACGCATTGCAAAGACAAAGGGGTTGTCGGAGTCGTTCTTCGTGGGGTTCGGTGCGCCGGAAAAGAGGCTGTCTTGGACTGACGACGCGGGATGGGCGAATCTTGAAAACTCCATGGCGGTTCTGGGATGGATATCGCGCGAGTCGGGCATAAAGGGTTTTTGGTGCGACCCCGAAGACTACCACAAGCAGTCGCAGTACTACAGACTTCCCGAAGATCCGGAATGGAAGGAGCTTGTGGGGCTGGCCCGCAAACGCGGGGCGCAGGTCTTCGGGGCGCTTTTCAGGGAAAGGCCAGATGTCAGGCTGTTGTTCTGCTGGGCGCTTACGATTGACCGCGACTATTTCACCTGCGCCGACCCAAAGGCCCTCATGAAGTCGAAGGGGGATCTCTGGCCGGCATTCTTCGACGGAATCATGGACGTTCTACCGCCCGAGGCGGTGATTATAGACGGCGACGAACATTCCTACAGCTACGAAGCCAGGTTGCGCGGATATCACAAATCGTATTTCAACCAGAGGGAAATATGTCCGCAGCTTCTCTCTCCGGAGAACAGGGCGCGTTATCTGCGGCAGTCGCAGGTTTCGTTCGGATTCTATCTTGACGCCTACGTGAACGAGAGCGGACCGTGGTTCTTCGGCCCGGAGAACGGCTCGCGGACGCGGCACTTCCGTCGCAATCTGCGCGATGCCACAGAACTAGCGACGGAGTACGTGTGGTTCTGGGGGGAACGCAACGTCACGGCGCATTGGGACGGAATACGGCTCGACGAACGCGTCAACCGGCGCGACAAGACGTGGAGCGAGGCGATATCAGGACTGGACACCGTAATGCTGGGCTGCAAGGACCGCGATGGTGGAACGGCGCGCCGCATGGCGGAGCTGAAGCGCAACGGCGAACTTGTGGATTTGGTTCCCAATCCCGAGTGCATGGAAGACGGGAATCGACCGTTCCCGAAGCCGTATTCGTCATGGAAGTCCGGCAGGGATGCAAACGCGGAGTTCTTTCTCGACAAGGGCGAGGGCTGCGGCAGCAGTCCGTCGCTTGCCGTAAAGGGGACGAAAACCGGCGTGTTTCTCCTGAACTGGTCAAAGGTTTCGCCTGGGGAGGTTTACGTCGCCGAAGTGTCCGTCAAGGGCGAGGCGGTCAAGGCGGAGATACGTTTCAAGCTGCGTGGCGAATGGCAGCGTGGAATGGAGGACGTGGGATTCGTCTTCGGCGATGCCGATGCGCACGGATGGCGAAGGGGACGTGCGGTGGTGACCGTGCCGGAGGGAACTGACGAATTCGTGGAGATCATCGGTAGTCGCGTCACGTCCGACATCAACGTCCTTCATGCAGACGACTTCCACCTCTACAGGATATGGTAACATAAAATATCTCCTAAATCGCAAATATCGATTGGGTGCGGTTTTAATTCGTTGAAATTCTGAGCCATATTACGCCGCGCTCCTGAGCTGTGCGATGATGGCGCGCACGTCGAAATCATGTCGGCGGGGTGCCCGCGAACTGCGGGTCGAGCGAGCAGGTCGGGACAAGACCCCGAATCTCGCCTATGTCAGCAATTGGGTTCAACTGTTCGCAATCGCACCCGAAGAGAAAAACGTATAATATTCACACTTGAAAGGCTCCCGTCAATTTTGGTACAATACACGCAACAAAAGCATGAAAACAATCGCAGAACTGCGCAATGAATACGAGTGCAGCCACGGATGCCGCGTTCGTTCGTATCGTGCATACCCAGTAATCGGTCGCGGAACCGTAGTCCACGATTGGATTTCGCACGAACAGGCGGATTGTGCCTATTCGAAGGCGCGTGTCATTTCTGTTATGACAAAACTGAAATGGCTGCTTGGAGGACGGCTCTGGTGGAATTGAGTCGTCTGCCTGCCTCGTTTGCAGAAATCAAGAGTTTCTACATCGAGGTGTTTCGTCCGCTCTACGACAGGTTCATGAACACCGGCGCTGTGGCGCAGGAGATTCATGCGGAAATGGCGATGGCACTCGACCACCTATTCTGTAGGGTCGGGTCGACAATGAATGACATGTCCTCGAAGGACTGCGAGCGCATGTGCGGACATCTCAAGCGAGCGACGTTCGACAGCTTCAAGCTGATCTATCAGAATGAGATCCGAGTCGCCTACGAGAAGTTCATGGACGACAAGTATGCGGAGGTCCACGACGGGGATTTCCGCAGGGAGATTACGGAGAAGTGGTCGGAAGCCAGGCGCATTGCTGATGAGGCAAGGGCACTCGAGCGCAAGTCAAGAGAATATGACACGTCATGGGATGCCGCGTTCGCGAAATGGAACGATCTGCTGCCGATAGCCGAATACTTCAACGGGCTTCACAAGGACAAGAAGATCGTCCGCGCAAAGGGCAGAAGCCGCCGTCAGAAGATTCTGTCGCTTGTCTGGCAGTTAGTCATCGGGATCATGCTTATTGTCATCGGCGCGATTCTAAGCCCATGGCTCAAGCCGCTGGCAGAACTCTTCGCCCCAGCGGAGTAGATGTTCTTCGGCGGCTGAGTCTGACCTATAGGATGTCGCCGGATGATGTAGTGATGCTGAATTGGGCGAAACGATGACGCGCAGGGTGGGCTGTATTTTCGCCAAGATGTTGGAGATGAAGGGCCGGCGCTAATGCCTGATGCACAGCCGGCGGAAGGATGCGCCGTTGGCGTAGGCGAGGGAGATTATGAAGTTGGCCGTCGCCCCGATGCGCCAGTCCCTGCCGACATCGAGGTAGAGCATCCCGTCCCGGCGGACAAGCGAGCGCGATGCGATCCGCTCGAGACGCTCCGCCGTGGCAGGATCGTCGCATGCCCGCGCAGCAGCGGCGAGGAACGTCGCCACCGTGATCGGCGGTACATCTACGGGATCACAGCAGTTCATTCCGCCTTTCCGTGCGTCGGCCCCCGTCTCAATGTGGTTCCAGTCGATCTTGGCTGCGGCGGACCTCCAAAGCTCCAGCGCCGTGCGGCGGTCTGCCGCCCACGGCTCGTACCAGAGAAGAGACCAGCCGTCCAGTCCGTTGTGCCCTCGCGGGTAGAACATCCCGGACGGCACATGATAGAGTAGATTCAGCGAGCCTCCGCCGAAAAGCGGCTTGGTGTAGTGGCCGATCGCCCACTTCT
Source organism: Kiritimatiellia bacterium (assembly GCA_017405115.1). Next base: position 67,801 of record JAFRBA010000067.1, on the reverse strand, counting down.
CCCAGCGTTGGGCGTCGGCCGTCCAGTCGCCGTGTCCCAGTCTGGCGAACAGCGTAAGCGCGATGTGCGGATGGTTGTTGCAAGGGAAGAACATCAGGCCGGGTTCGCATGTGACGCCGCCGTTCGGGCCGGTTCTCATCTGTTGCACTGTCACGTCGATTAGCTTCTTTGCCGTGTAGTGGATGCGCTTATCGCCGTTCCACACGAAGTCGAATCCATCCTTCCAGTATCGGGTATCGCCCGTAAATGTCTCGTAGAGCGCCAGCAACTGCAGCAGATGTCCCGTGTACATGACATTCTCCCGATAGCAGGGGTCGGGCGCCCAGGGTTTCTCGCCCCAATAGTTTTTGCTCATGGAATAGGCCCACACGTCGCGCTTTAGGTAGCGTTCAATGCAGTTTCCAAGAATGCGCCCGGCCGTTTCCCGCTCTGCCGCATTCCCTCGCATCCCCAGCGCCGCCGCTGCGTAGCCGCAGAACGCAATGTTGTACCGCTTCGCGAAAAGCCCATGCTGCGTCCCGCCGATGTCCCACCACTCTTTTTTCTCTTCGGGAGTCAGCTCGCCAGTAACATAGTCGAGCCATTTCAGCGCGGCGCGTTCGTCTGGGGAGGGGAAGGTTTGAGAGGTTTGAGAAGTTTGAGGGGTTTGAGGGGGGCTCGATGGAAGCGATAGCATGGCAGCGACCACGGCAACCAACACAAGCATGGCGACGACCACCTTGTGCCAGCGGCCAAGCGGCGCTGTCCGCTCGCGTGAGGCGACCGTTCCCGTCCACAAGGCGAGCAGCGCAATCAAGATCATTACGCCGCCGCCCGCCGCATGCCAGCATCCGACGTCGTTGAACGTCTGGTTGACGTTCCCAGGAACGAGGGCGATGGTGACGAGACCTGCTATGTTAGCCGCAGCGCCGCAGATTAGTCCTATTAGCCATGCGTTGTGTCTAAATGTCTGTCTCCTTATTGTGACCCTTCGCATGGCATGAATTATATCATATTGGTTGCAGAGTTGTAGGCACCGAAATGGGACGGCGTTTGATATAATACCGCAGTGTGAATGCAAGTGACATATCTGGTGGCGGAGGGCGCATCCTCTTTCTCGCCATGGCGGCGGCCATGGGCGGGTTTCTGTTTGGCTACGACACGGCGGTAATCAACGGCGGCGAGCAGCAAATACAGTCCGTCTGGGGCCTCTCGTCGTTCGTGCACGGTCTCGTGATGAGTTCCGCCCTGTGGGGCACGGTAATCGGCGCGGCGTTCGGCGGAAAGGCCTGCGACAGGATCGGGCGAAAGCCTACGCTCTTCTGGGTCGGCGTGCTGTATCTCGTGTCGGCGGTCTGGAGCGCGTTCGCATTCGGGCCGTGGGACTTGATGGTCGCACGCTTCATCGGCGGGCTGGGCGTCGGCGCGTCGTCCATCGCCGCGCCTGTCTACATCGCCGAGATTTCGCCGGCGGACAGGCGCGGACGGCTTGGCGGACTCTTCCAGTTCAACATCGTCCTCGGCATGGTCGTCTCGCAGTTCGTGAACTGGTGGATCGGGTCTGCCGGGCTTGGCGACGCGGCATGGCGCGTGATGCTCGGCGCGGAGGCGGTACCGGCGCTCGCGTTCACGCTGCTTACGCCGTTCCTCGACGAGAGCCCGCGTTGGCTCGCGATGGGTGAGGCGGCGGTTTCGTCGAAACCGCCCTACCAGCACAACGGTAGGGCGCGTTCGATGAACGCGCCGTTCTTCTCTCGCGCGAACATGCGGCCGATCATGCTTGTGTTCTGTCTTGCTATGTTCAACCAGCTCTCGGGCATAAACGCGATGATGTATTTCGCAAAGCGCGTCTTCGAGATGGCCGGGTTCACTCCGCAGGTTGCGCTGGGAACGGCTGCCGGGATGAGCGTCGTCCTGGGGCTCGGCACGTTCGCGGGGCTCTTCCTCATCGACAGGCTCGGACGCTGCACGCTGCTGATAGTCGGCTCCATTGGCTGCATCGTCGCGCACTTTGCAGCGGCTTCGGCGTTCGTGTTTGACCTTGGCGTACTGGCGGCGATATGCATATTCCAGTTCATCGTGTTCTTCGCGATGGGGCAGGGCGTCGTCATCTGGGTGTTCATATCGGAGATATTCCCGCAGCGATTCCGTGCGCAGGGACAGAGCTTCGGCAGCTTCACGCACTGGTCGTTCTGCGCGGCGCTCACGTTCGTCTTCCCGGCAATGGCGGCGGCGTGGGTTCCTGCCGCGATATTTGCCTTCTTCGGAGCGTGTCTCTGCGCCCATCTTGCGTGGGCTATGTTCATCTGTCCAGAGACGAAAGGCAAGTCATTGGAGGAAATGGAAAGATGAAATTTTGGCCGCTGCATGCCGTGCAAGGCGGTTATTGGCGACGAAATGTGGTATAATTCGGGTATGAAAAAATCGAATGCACCATGTCGTTCGGGCATTTCGGCGCGCGCCATTGCGTCGATTGCCGTCATGTCCGCCGCTTTCGGACTTTTCGCGGCGGTGCCGGAACGTCAGGATCCCCGCACTCGCACGTTCGTGACGCCCAAGCGGGTGGTGTGGACTTCAGGCGACGCCGTCTACGGCAACAGGTCGGTTGTGAAAAACGCCGAGAGTCTCCTGATGCCGCGCCACGGCCAGATTCCCGAGGAGCGCTGGAGGGGCGGCTGCGGCTGCGCGATGGAGAACAACGGCGAGAACGCCTCGGTTATCCTGGACTTCGGGCGCGAACTGCACGGCGGCCTCCAGATCGGGAGCATGTGTCCGCGCGGCATGAAGATGCGCGTGCGGTTCGGCGAGAGCGTAGGCGAGGTGATGGCGGACATCGGGACGAAGTCGGCCAGCAACGACCACGCGATACGCGACGGCGTGCACGACATACCGTTCATGGGCATTGTCGAAATCGGCAACACGGGCTTTCGGTTTGTGCGGCTCGACCTCGTTACCACGGGGAAAGTCAACCTCGAGTGCGTGCGCGCCGTTTCGCTCATGCGGCGGATGCCCCGCCTAGGCGGATTCAGGTGTTCGGACGAGCGCCTGAACCGCGTCTGGGAGACGGCTGTGCGCACCGTCCATCTCTGCTGCCAGGATTATCTCTGGGACGGCATCAAGCGCGACCGACTCGTCTGGCTCGGCGACATGCACCCAGAGGCGCGCGCGATACTCTCCGTCTTCGGCGCGGCGGAAGTCCTCTCCGATTCCATCGACTACGCGATTGCCACTACTCCGACTGACGGCTGGATGAACAATATGCCGAACTACACGCTTTGGTTCCTTCGCATCGTGCGCGAATGGTATCGCCACACCGGCGACGCCGCCTGGGTGCGCGCACGCGGCGAATACCTGAAGGCGACCGTCGCGCATGTGCTGGCGAACGTTCGCGGAGAGGCGGCAGCATATGGCGACGGCTCCGGCTCCAACGTGTTTCTCGACTGGCCCACGCAGCACAACAAGCCGGCCGTCCACGCCGGCACGCGTGGACTTCTCGCGCTTGCGCTCGACGACGCGGCGGAGCTGATGGACGTGGCGGGCGACGCTGCGCTCGCCGCGAAATGCCGCGACGAGGCTGCGAAGGTTCGCACTGAAAGGCCTGATCCCGCGGGGGCGAAGTCCGCCGCCGCGCTTCTTGCTCTCGGCGGTCTTTCGGACGCGAAGGAGATATTCCGCGACGTCATAGGAAAGAACGGCAACGAGGGGGTTTCAACGTTCTACGGCTACTACATGCTAGAGGCCATGAGTGTGGCCGGCGAGAACCAGCGCGCCCTGGACACCGTGCGTGACTACTGGGGCGGCATGCTCGACATGGGCGCTACGAGCTTCTGGGAGGACTTCAGCCTTTCCTGGACCAACAACGCCTCGCGTCTCGATGAAATGCCGGTCCAGGGCAAGAAGGACATCCACGGCGACTTCGGCGAGTTCTGCTATTCCGGCTATCGCCATTCCCTCTGCCACGGATGGAGCGCGGGGCCTGCGGCGTGGTGCATTGCGCATGTCCTGGGATTGGAGGCGCTGGACGCCGGCGGAAAAACCGTTCGCGTACGGCCGTTCCTTGGGGACCTCGATTGGGCGGAAGGTGCGCTGCCGACGGCGCAAGGCGTGGTGCGCGTTCGCCACGAGAAGCGCTCTGACGGATCCATCGACACCAAAGTCGAAGCCCCGAAGGGCGTTGAGATAGTCAGGTAAACCTAAGCGCCGATCTGCCGCTGGCTAGATACTCCCTGATCGACATGCCGACGCGCATGCGGAAGGCTGTGCGCATAGCGGACTCTGTGTGGAAGCCGGCCGCGATGGCAAGATCCATCCTGGAACGTGTGCGTCCGTCTGCCGCCAATCGTTTCACTGCGTCGACCTTCGCGTCCACAAGATAGTCGCGAAGGGGTCGCTCCGCGAATGCGGCGAAGTCCATTTCAAGAGTCCTGGCCGTCACGCCAAGGGATGTGGCCACCGCGCGCGCGGAAAGCCCCTCGGACGCCTTCAGGCGGACCATTTCGAGCGCCGCGGCGACGCGCGCCATCCTGCCGATACTGCTTCTTGTCGACTGCCTTTCGGTAACGTGCCCTACCCCATAGCGCACGACCTTGCAGTGTTTCGGCTTCTTGCGTCTGGCTACAAGGTGCGCGAGTTTCGTGGCCGCCATGAATCCAGCGCTTTCAAAATCGGGATGGACGCTCGTCAGCGTCGGAGAGGCGTTTTCGCAGATGAAGTCGTCGTCATCGACGCCAATTATCGCTACGGACTCTGGGACGGCGACCTTGAGCCGTCGGCAGACTTCAGCCACGGACAGCGCCACCGTGTCGTTGTAGGCCATTACGCCGCACGGCTTGGGAAGCGACATGATCCACTTTTCCAGCACGGGCATGGCGTATTGCCTGTGGAAGCCCACGGCATCGGGTATTTGGGCAACCGAGACGCGTCCGTGAGCAGCCACGGTCTGTCTGAAATTCGTCTCTCGCGCCCTTGAGTGGCTTCTGTTTACGATGTCCGTAGTCCCTACGAAGCCGAAGCTGCGAAAGCCTCGGCGCACCAGCAGTCTGCCGGCTTCGCGGGATATGGGCGCATCGTCGCACAGGAGGTGGACGGATGCGTAGTTTTTCAGCATTGACGACGGCAGTCCGTCTACGGCAACGATGGGCGCGTCGGGGAAGTCTTTCGCCAGTTGCGGCGCGAGCATGGCCAGCTCTCCGTCGACGAGGAACCCGGCCGGGCCCAGCCTGCGAACGGCCGCCGTGAGCTCCGCACGTGTGGACGTCTTGCTGAAAAGGAACAGCTCCCAGTCTCGTGTCATTCCGGCATATCGGTATATCCCGGCGACTATGTCGCGGCCGGACTTCAGGTTGCGGTCGAATATGACCGCGACGCGGACTGGTTCGGGTTGTTCGTGTCTACAGCGCTTCATGGCGAAATTATACCAGATTTCGTGGAGCGTTGTGCGCCTATATTCGTAAAATTGTCGTAATTCATTTCGGTAAAATGTCATATTGCTGCAGTGTGGATATGGTATAATGCGGCCATGGAAGCGAAATATGCATGCAAGATAGCGGTGGTCGCTGCGCTGTGCGCGGCTTGTGCCATGGGCGGGGAGTGGCGCGTCGAAGTCGACGGGGCTGACGTACCGTTGCGGACGGTGTCCGTCACCTACGGCTCGACGCATCCGTGGCGGTACGGCTCCGTGGAGATCCGTGGCGGCGAGAAGGTCGTCGTGACCGCGCCGGACGGCGAAGTCGACTCATTCGTCGCATCTGGTCCGTTCAAGCGGATATTCGACCGCGACTACCGTCGCGACGTGCTCGTGCTCTTCGGCGACGCGCCTGACGAGCACGTCCCCGACCGCTCCGACCCGAGTGTCAAGTGGTTCGGCCCTGGCGAGCACGAGGCAGGCCCGATCCGCCTTTCCGACGGCGAGACGCTCTACCTCGCCCCGGGCGCGGTCGTGCACGGCTCGCTCCTGGCCTCGGGCCGCGACATCACGGTGACCGGCCGCGGCGTCCTGACGGGCGACCGCTACGGCAAGTGCAGGGGGCCGTTCATCTTCTTCACGTGGTTCAAGGGCTGCACCAACCTCACGGTGCGCGGCGTCGTGCTCTCCGAGCCGTGCCACTGGACGTGCGCCGTCGGCAACTGCGAGAACGCGCTTTTCGAGAACGTCAAGATATGCGCGGCCAACGTCATAAACGACGACTCGTTCGACATCTACAACTCGCGCAACGTGACAATCCGCGACTCGTTCATGCGCTCGCAGGACGACAACATCGCCCTCAAGGGCCTGGGCCCAGGAGAACACGGCAATCCGCGGCCAAACGAGGGCATCACGGTGGAGGACTCGATCCTCTGGACGGACAGAGGCAACAACTTCCGCATCGGCTTCGAGTGCAACGCCCCGGCGTTCCGCAACATAATCGCGCGCAACCTCGTGATACACGGGTCTTCGATAGACTTCCGCCCGCCGGAGAGGTTCTGGGCGAATCCGCCGTTCCTTGTCGAGCCGTCCGGCGGAATGCCCCTGGAGAACTGCCTTTTCGAGAACATCCGGGTCATGTGCGACGGCACGTCGAATCCGATGATAGTCGTCAATCCGCGCAGGTGCTGGACCTTCGACCCTGACGCGACGGCGCCCGAGGCCATGTACACCGCGAAGCCCGTGAAGCACGGAAGGTGCGGCAGCATATCGAACGTCGTGTTCCGCAACGTGTCGATGGAGGGGCGCCGGGGCGCCGTCCTGCCGGAGGTCTACGTCCGCGGGGCAGGAGCCGACGCGAAGGTTTCGGACGTCCGCTTCGAGAACGTCACGCGCTTCGGGGAGAAGGTCGAGGCCGACTCCCCCGGCGTGACCGTAGGCCCGTTTGCAGAGCGCGTCTTGTTCGGCCCGGGGCCGGAGTGCCGCGCCGAGAAGCTGCGCCAGCTGTTCCTTTCGGGCGACACCAACTACGTCTTCGTCGCCGCGCACCGGATGGACTGGCGCCACCACCCGGAGAATTCGCTCTCAGGCGCGCTCTCGGCCATCGAGATGGGCGTAGACATCCTGGAGGTCGACCCGGCCATCACGCGCGACGGGCGTTTTCTGCTCATGCACGACGCAGCGCTGGAGCGCATGACCGACGGCAAGGGCAGGGTCGAGGACCGCGTGGCGCACGCATTCGCCGGGCTGCGCCTCAAGGAGGGCCAGGGCGGCGACGACGCGAAGCTCACCGACGAGCCGATCGCGTCGCTTGAGGACGTCCTGTGCGCCGCCCGCGGGAAGTGCCTCGTCAACATCGACAAGTTCGCCGGCCAGGCCGTCCCGCTCCTCGCCGAGATACGGCGGCTCGGCATGGAACGATACGTTATCTGCAAGGCCGCCGCCGAGCCTGCACTCATGAGAAGCGAGGCCGGATCGGTCTGGAGTTGGATAGACGACGGCACTGTCATATACATGCCCATCGTGAGCGTCTACACCGACCGGCAGTCCTTCTCGGGGCTGATGGGCTACTGGATGGCCGAGCCGCGCCCGCCGCGCGCGGTCGAGGTGTGCCTTAGCGGGTCTGATGGAACGGCTTTCCTGCGCGAACGCGCCGCCCTCAAGTCTCCGCCGCGCCTTTGGATGAACGTCATGTGGGCGAGACTGAGCAACGGGCATGACGACGAGACGTCGTTCACGAATCCGAAGAACGGCTGGGACTGGTGCCTCTCTCGCGGCGCGACCGTGCTGCAGACCGACAGCCCCGCCAAACTCATCGAGCATCTCGAGAAGTCGGGAAGGAGGAACCTGAAGTGAAGTGCCTTGCGACATCTGTTCTGGTTGCGGCGGCCTGCGTGGCATCGGCCGCGACCGTCCTCACGGGCGACGGGTTCGTCGAGTTCCCGCACGGCGTGAAGCCGAAGTGCGCGACGTCGTTCCGCATCGACGTGGACGGCGGCGTGCTGACGTGCGTCGTGGACTGCCGCGACCCCGACCCGGCGCGGCTCCACGCCGGCACGGGCGAGGGCTTCCGCCACGCCGACCACGTAGAGCTCTTTCTGTCGCCGGACGGCAACGTGCAGAACTACTACCAGTTCATGGTGCCCATCCGCGGAGCCGAGCGCTTCGCCGCGTTCTTCGCCGAGAAGGGCGGCATCCAGCCCGATCCGTACGACCCGGAATGGGAGGGTACGGCCGAGCTGACGCCATGCGGATGGCGAGCGACGTTCCGCATGCCGCTTTCGTCGTTCTACATGACGCGCAATTCCGTCTGGAGCGAGACATGGCTCGTCAACGTCACGCGCAACTCGCGCAACCAGGGCGAGCTCTCGACCTGGAAGAGGGTCGTGAGGCATTTCCACGAACCGGACATGTTTGCCAAGGTCGGAGGCTTTCCCGCCCGCGACAAGTCGGACGACGTGTTCATCGAGTCGGCGTCGTGCGAGATATCGTCCATGGAGGGCGGCGAATACGTCGGCGCGATGAAGGTGCGCGCGTCTGCGGCCATACCCGGCGAATTCGAGTTCACTTCCTCCGCGTCCGGCGGCAGCCGCGTGCAGATCAAGCCGTCCGGCGTCGTCTGGACGGTGCCGTGCCGCTTTCCGGAGACGGGGCGGAACAGGACGAGACTTTCGCTGCGGCGCGCCTCGGACGGCCGCGAGTACGCGCGGTTCTATCCCGTCGCCGTCTCGTACGAGCCGCTCAAGGTGCGCCTGACGACGCCGGCGTACAGGAACAACTTCTATCCGGGCGACGCGACGGCAAAGGTTGAGGGCTCGGTGGAGTCGCTCGCAAAGGGCGCGGTTTCGCTCGTGCTGACGGGCGACGGGATCGGCGAAGTCCGAAAGACGCTGCCAGGCAGCGGGAAGTTCTCGTTCGACACAGGCGCGTTCACGCGCGGAGAGATGACGCTCGTCGCCAGGTGCGGCGACGCCGAGAAGCGAATCCGCATACGGAAGATCGAGCCGAACGGGCGCCGCATGGCGTGGGTGCGCAACGGCACGCTTGTGATGGACGGCAGGCCGCTATACCGATGCGGAATGGGCGCGGAGGGATACAAGGGCGGGACGGCCTTCGCAAGGCGCTACTTCGCCGACGAGACGCTTGGCCTCGACCGCGACTTCTGCCGCGGCGCACGCCTCGAGCCTTCGCGCCTCGTGAAGGGAATCGAACAGCGCGAGGCCAAGAAGGACGTCCGCCCGTCACAGGAGGTTTTCGACGCGATAGACCGGGTCATGGATTCCGTGAAGGACAAGGACTTCGCCTGGTACTACCTCTGCGACGAGCCCGAGATGCGCGGCGTAAGCGAGGTCTACCTGAAGCACCTCTACGAGCACATCCGCGAACGCGACCCGTACCATGTCGTGCGGATCGCCTCCCGCGACGCGGCTCGGTTCGTCGAATGCGCCGACTGGTTCGAGGCCCATCCGTATCTCGACCCGTATACGGACGGGGAGGGGATGCGCCGCTACCAGATGCCGATGAACAAGTTCGGCGACTACATTTCCTCGATAGACGACCTGCACCGCCCGGACAAGGTGATCGGCACGCTCCCGACGTGCTTTTCGTACAAGTTCAACAACCCGGCCTCGGACTACCCGACGCTCGACGAGTACTGGTGCTCTACGTGGGCGGCGGCGATACGCGGCGCGAAGTCGTCCCAGCCGTTCTTCTACGCCGACATGGGCGACCGGGTCTGGCTCTACGAGGGCACTGGCTACCTCTTCAACTCCTACCATGCGCTCGACAGGCTGCTCCTCTTCGCCGACCGCTCGACGGTGTCTAGGACGCAGGAGCACGAGGCCGTCCTCTACACGCTGCCCGACGAGCGCATGCTGGTCGCCGTCAACTTCCTCAACACGCCGCAGGAAGTCCGCTTCGACGGCCTCGGCGGGGACTTTGTCGAATTCCGCGGCGACCGCGCCTGGAAGGGCGGCGAGGTCGCGGTGCGGCTGAAGCCGCTCGAGGTTCTGATCGCGACCACGAAGAGGCGCGACGCGGGGCTGCAGAGCCAGAAGGGGTTCCGCGAGTACGCCGCGGCGAAGGAGTACGAGCGCACCCACCGCGACAACCAGCTTTTCGGGCGCGACGGCGACATTTCCTTCGGCTCGTCGTCCAGCATGGTCGGGCTCTTCAACACGTCGTTCAAGCTCTACGACGGCGTCCGCGACGTGTACGCCTGGGCGCAGGGCCCGGCGAAGAAGGGCGAGGCGCGCTTCCTGGAGATGACCGTGGCGCGGCGTCCGCCGGCGTTCCGCAGGCTGCGGCTCTACGGGCACAACCTCGACGGGACGGTGGTGAGCGTGCGCCGCCGCCGCAAGTGGGAGACGCCGCCCGTGAAGGTGTCTGGCAAGGACGAGTTCTTCCTCGAGCTCGACTTCGGCGAAGTCGTGAAGGCGTCGTGCGTACGGTTCGAGTTCCCGCAGGAGGGCGGGGTCGAGCTCTACGAGATCGAGATGCCGCGCACGGCGGAGTCGGACGCCGCGTTCACGGCGGGCGGCGCGCGCGAGACGCCGAAAGGCGACATCGGCTGGTCGATGCCATCGCTCTTCATAGACACGGCGACAAACGCCTTGAACCGCGTCAACGTTGAGTTCGACCCGGAGTTTCCGTGGGTGGAGTTCCGCCTGGACGAGGCGAAGTGGAAGGAGAACCCGAAGTGGAAGTACCACGCCTGGGAGGTGAAGGCGCTGTCGCCAGGCGCCCCGTGGGCGGGCAAGATCGCGGGCGACGTCATCGCGCCGATGACTGGCGTCTACGTCCAGCACCTGCCTGTTTCGAAGCGTGTCAAGGGGTCGATCGCGACGTACGGCTACAACTTCGACATCCGCTACGGGTTCTTCCGCCTCGTGAGGAAGCCTGCGAACGCGCTGGAGGCGGTTGCGCCGTCCGGCAAGGCGACGCTCGCCCCGGGAGACTCGCTCCGCATCGCGCTCGACCTGGCCGAGCCGTGCGAGGACGTGGCGTGCGACATCCTGAAGGCCGCGGCCGGCGGCGCGAAGCCGTGGAAGGTCAACGGCGAGTCGTCCGTGCGGCTGGAGCCGCTGGACGGTTCGCTCCGGCGCTGGGCGGCGGACGTGAAGATCGCGTCGTGCGGCGACGCGAAGGCGCGCGAGCTGCGCGTCAGGTGCACGGTGTTCGGCTCCGCGCTGGACGTGCCCGTCATAACGACAATTCCATACGCCTTTTCATCGAAGGCCAAAGACTGAAAGAGAGGTAGGTAATGAAGAAAGTTCTCACAGTGCTGCTTGGTGCATTCGCGCTTGCCGGCGCGGCGCATGCCGCGAACATCGTCTGGTCCGGCGCGGCCAACGACGGCAACAAGTGGTCGACCGGCAACAACTGGGAAGGCGGCGCGGCGCCGACCTCCGCGGACGAGGCGACATTCAACGTCGCCGAGGCGACGACGATAGACGTGGACGGCGACGTGTCTGTCTCGCGGATCAACATCGACGCCTCTTCCGCCGCGCTGACATTCGGCGGCTCAGGCATGATACGCCTCTACTACTCAAACAGCAACGCATCCCACGCCAACGCCTCGGTGGTGAACGCGAACCGCACTTCGGTCGCCACGACGTTCGACTGCGGCATAGTGTGCCATTCCACCGCCAAGTTCAGCCTGGGGCCGGGCCTGATACTGAACGGCGCATTCTCAATCGGCACCACCTGCAACTACATCGCGTTCGTGGCGGCGCCGTCTGCGGGGGACGGACTGGACTGCGTCCGCATACGCGGAAACTTCAACGCGCCCAATGCGACGGTATACCCAAATGCCGGCTATCACGCCAACAACGCGCCGGTGGTGAACCGCGTCATCGTCGAGTGCACGGCAGGCAACGTCTTCTCCGTCAAGGGCGTGATACCCCAGGCAGCGGGCGGTCAGATCGACTTTGCGTCCGGCCGCGCCGAACTCGTCTCGTCCGGCGGCGGCTTCACCTTGAACAGCACATATCCGGGGATCGGCTTCAACATCTGCGGCGGCGACGTGTACGTTCCCGGAGGACCCATGACCACCGGCGGGGGCACCAACGGCTTCAACTTGGCATCCGGCTCGCTCACCTACGGCAAGCTCAACGGCACGCAGTCGTTCGTCGACGACTCGTACCTGCTATTGTCCGGCTTCAAGGACGGTGTTCTCGGCGCCGGGAGGAAGATGACGATACAGGCGAACTACACGCTTTTCAACGCCGGGTCGACGTACGACGAACTCGTTGTCGACGGGGAGCTGTTCGTGACAAACGCGAACACCAAGTTGACGATCAACGGCGCCGCATTCGAGAACGCGGTCCTGCGCGGCTCCGGCGCGATATACGCCCGCGACCCGATTTTCGCGAACGCAGCGGATATTTCCGCGAACATCTACTGCAGCGGATCGATGTCGACGCGGTACGTCGGGATGTCCCTGGACGTCAGGGACGCCACGATCGGCACATGGGGAGACTTCAGATACGATGGTGTGCGCACCCTCACCGTCAACCTCTCCGATTCCGTCACGTTCGACACGGCAAACGCGTTCGGCTCCGGCGAGACGCATTCCATCTGGCTTGCTACCGCGGCGGCGGACGACAACCTGCGCCTGACGGCTGAGGGCGGCGGCACTGTCGCGCTCGTCTTCGCGGCCGCGCCGCTGGCGTTCGACATGCTGACCGTCGCAGCCGGCACGACGCTCTGCATTTCCAACGCGACGTCGCTTTCCGTCAACATTCTCGTTCTTGACGACGGAGCCAGGCTCGTGTGCGACGCCGCGGACATCACAGCCGGCACGGCGACCGTCGGCGATGGTGCAGTCCTCGGCGCAGCCCTGAGGGCGACGGGCTGCCTGAAGGCCGGCTCCGTCGTGCAGTCCGGGGACTTTACGCTCAACGCATCGGTCCTTTCGGGCACGGCCGACGGCGTGTGGCCGCTCGTCTCCGGCGCGGGCATCGACATCTCGCGCATGACCGTGAACTTCGCCGACGCCACTTCGGCGGCATACGTGATGACGGTCATCGACGGCGTGGCCTACGCCGCGCCGGGGAGCATCGTTCCCGACGAAAACGTGACGGAGTGGACTGGCGCGGCGAACGGGCTGTGGTCGAATTCCGGCAACTGGACGCACGCTCCGTCGGAGGGCGACGTCCTGCACTTCAACGGCGTGCGCAACACCCGCTGCGTCAACGACCTGTCCTCTCCGTCGTCGTTTGCGCAGCTTGCGTTCGACGACACGGCCGGGCCGTTCGTCCTTTCGGGCAACGCCCTCTCCCTCACGCCGGCGGAAAGCGGCGCGACGGTCGTGTCGTCGTCCGCCAAGGTGCCGGTCGTCGTTTCCAACGACGTGGACGTGACTTCGATACCGTCGTCGGTGCTGGCGTCGGGCGGCGCGCCTGTCGTGTTCGCCGGTTCGTTCTCGTCGGCGGACGGCAACTACACCGATCACCTGACCGTCGGCGGCGAGGTTGTGTTTGCGGGGAGCGCCAGCATCGCAAAGCTGAAGTTCAAGGACTCCTCCTCCGTGCTTCGCGTGGCGGCCGGCGGCAGCGTTGCCATAACGGACCAGCAGACGCTGAGCGCGCAGGTCTTTTCGCTCGGGCGATTCGAGGTCGACGCGGGCGGGACGCTGCGCATAGCGGAAACGAGCGACGGCGGGCTTCGCTACACCAGCGGTTCGCCCATGCATCGCGTCGACGGAAGGCTTGCCGTCGACAGCAGGCTCACGGGAACCGTCGCCCAGACGTTCAAGGGGACTGGAGTCTTCGAATGCGCGACCAACGTGCCGACTGCGTCCACGGTCGAGTACACGATGCGCGACGGGCTGAGGTTCGTCCCGTCCGTCTGGTGCACGGCCTCGCCGTCCGTCGCCGGAATCGCGAGGCTCGTCGTCTCCGACGCCACGCTGGGCGCCAGGTCCGACTGGACGTTCGGTCCGGAAGGCGACGTCTCGCTCCTTTCGTCCACCGCCGCGGAACGCGCGCTTGTCGCGCATGGCGAGCTGACGGTGGACACGGCAGACGCCGGTACGGGCGCGGCGCACACGGTTACGTTCGTAGATCCGATCGACGCGTCCGACGCCGTGCTCGTCAAGGCGGGCGCGGGCGTAATGGTCCTTCCTGAAAGCGGGTGCGACCTTTCCGGCGGCATGAGGCTCGAGGGAGGCGAGGTCGCGCTTTCCGCCCCGGTGGAGACGGGCGCCCTAGTGTTCTCTGGCGGCGGCATCACCTTGACGCCGGAGTTCCGCAGCGCGCTTGCGGACTGGACGACGGTGGCGACGGCGACTTCCGTGTCGGGCGAGCCCGTCGACACGAGCGCCCGGAAGAGGCTCGAGCTGCGCGCGGTCGAGTCTGGAGGGGCCGTGCTCGTCCAGGCGCGAAAGGTGCGCATCGGCGCGATGCTGATCGTGAGGTAAGGCCATGCGTCCGGCAATCGCAGTTGCCGTTGCGTCCATAGGCGTTGCCGCCAATGCGCTGGCGGCGCTGCAGCTGGGGGCGCCTTTCACCGACCGTGCCGTCCTGCAGCGCGGGATGCGCGCCCCGGTATGGGGCACGGCCGAGCCGGGCGCGGCGGTGACGGTCACCTTCGCAGGGCAGACGAAGACGTGCCATGCCGGGGCGGACGGGGCGTGGCGCGTCGACCTTGACCCGATGGAGGCGTCGGCGGAGGGCCGCGACATCGTCGCGACCGCCCGCGGCGGAGGCGGGGAGTCTTCCGCCGCCGCGCGCGACGTCCTCGTGGGCGAGGTGTGGCTTGCCTGCGGCCAGTCGAACATGGAGTGCCCGATATGGGGCGCAAACCCGCGTTTCCGCGACCGCAAGGGCGCGATGATGTGCGCGATGGCGAACCAGCCCCTCGTGAGATACGTCAAGACCCCGCTTGCATGGTCGGCGAAGCCGAAGAGGGACGTGTGCGTCAGATGGCGGCCCATGACCGCCGCGTCGCTGGCCGCGACCGAGAAGCCGTCCGCCGTGGGCTTCTACTACGCGAGGGAGCTGCACCTAGCGCTGGGCGTGCCGATCGGGATAGTGGACTCCACATGGGGCGGGACGCCGATCGACGCGTGGACGCCGCGCGAGGGGTACGCCGACTGCGACGAGTCCATAAGGAAGTTCGCCGAATACAAGGTGAGCGAGTCGTTCGACAAGTCGACGGGCGTCCTGCGTCCGGTGATATACGGCGCGCCGCACCAGCCGACGGCGCTGTTCAACGGGATGGTCGCGGCGTATGCGCCGATGGCGATTCGCGGGTTCATCTGGTACCAGGGGTGCAACAACTCGAAGGAGCCCGAACTCTACTGCGCGAAGATGCATGCGCTGTACAACGGGTGGAAGCGGGCGTTTGCGAACGAGGGGCTCAGGATGTACTTCGCGCAGCTTGCGCCGTTCATGACGAACTGGCCGGGGATCTGCGCGGCGCAGGCGAAGTTCGCGGCGGAGGAGCCCAACGCGTCGATGGCGGTCCTTGCCGACGTCGGCAACTTCGACGACGTGCATCCGAACGAGAAGGAGACTGTTGCGCAGCGCCTTGCGCTTCATGCGCTGAAGCGCGACTACGGCTTCCCGATTACGGAGGACGACTCGCCGTCGTTCCGTTCCGCCGTGTTCACGAATGGCGTGGCGACTCTTTCCTTTGACCATGTGAAGGCGTGGTATGTCTATTCCCCCGACAAGTCGCTTGATGCGCCGTTCGAGCTTTGCGGGGCGGACGGCGTCTGGCATCCGGCGAAAGTCGTCAATTTACGCCAGAATCGCGTAGACGGGAAGAGGGTTGACGTCTTTCATGTGGATTCGCCGGACCTGGTGGTCCAGGGCGACTCGGTTCCCGAGCCTGCTGGCGTTCGCTACATGCACCGGCCGCGGACGGCGGGAACCCTATACAACGAAATGTCGCTTCCTCTTGGCTGCTTCAGCACTAAAGGGTCTAAAATGCGCTAGGCGGACGCGCCGTCATCTCGAAGACGAGTTCGCCGCCGGACATGATGTCGGCGTGGCGGATGCGCCAGTCCGTTATCGGCTTCCCGTTCAGCGTCACGGACTTCACGTATTTGTTTTCGCGTGAAAGGTTGCGGGCGATGATGGTGAAGTAGTTGGAGGTCCGAGTTGGAGTTGGAGAGTGGTGGTTGTTCGTCCTTTCTCCAACTCCAACTAATCTCTCCAACTCTATAACCACTTTGGGTACTTGCGGGGCTCCGAGGACGTATTCCCCTCCGCAGGGGTTGAAGGGATAAAAGCCCATCGCGGAGAAGATGTACCACGCGCTCATCTGCCCGCAGTCGTCGTTGCCGCAAAGGCCGTCCGGCTTCGGAAGGTAGAACTTGTCGAAAACCTCGCGTATGCGTTCCGCCGCCTTCTCGGGATGACCGACCTGCGGGTAGAAGTATATGACATGATGGCTCGGCTCGTTGCCGTGGACATACTGCCCGATAAGGCCGGTGACATCCAAGACGCATCCCGCGCCTTCGACTTTCTCCGGCTGCGAAAATAGCGAATCAAGTTTCTTCGCGAACACGTCGCGTCCGCCCATCGCGTCGACGAGTCCCTGCGGATTCTGCATTACGTGCCATGTGTACTGAAATGCGTTTCCCTCGGTGAAGTCGTTCGCCGTGCCGTCGCCATGCCCAAGCTGATACGGGTTGTACGGCTCGCGCCAGTTGCCGCGCGAATCCTTGCCGCGAACGAGTCCGATTGACGCATCGAACACGTTGCGCCAGTTTTCCGAACGTCTAAAGAAGAACTCGGCGTCGGCTTTCATACATTTATCCAATTCCCCGTTCCCCATTTCCACATCTTCTCCGCCATCATGCCCGCGCACCAGTCGTCGTAGGCGCATTCCATCGTGCGAGAGACGGATTCGCCCTTTATCTCGTCGAACGGATAGTAGCCGTATTTGTCGAGCAAGTCCCAGCGCTCCTTGCGGCGGCCCTTGTGCGGCTTCGTCAGCGTGTCCTTGATTTGGGCGTAGGCCGCGAGCCAGTATGAGTTGGAGTTCAGAGTTGGAGTTGGAGGTTCGAGTTCGAGTTCGAGTTGGAGAGTGGTGTACATCTGTCCTTTCTCCAACTCCAACTATTTTCTCCAACTTTTTTTTAAGAATAAATCGACGATGACGGGAATGGAG
The DNA here is from genome assembly GCA_017405115.1 of Kiritimatiellia bacterium. The sequence continues at coordinate 50,796 of JAFRBA010000067.1, read as the reverse complement.
TGCGTGCCGATCATGCACTGGTTGTCCCTCCCCCACAATGTCCATATCGGAAGATACCCCGTGCGCCGCCCCTGCTCCAGCATGGAATCGACAAACTCCGCCGCTTTCCCCGGCGCAAGAATCGTGTAGAGCGAGTGCGCCGCCCGGAAGGTGTCCCAGGTGGAGAGCGTCGAATAGAACGGCTTCGCGCCGACGTCGGCAATGTTGTTGGGCTGGACGAAGAGATGGTAGAGCGAAGTGTACCAGTTCTTCTTCTGGTCGTCAGTTCCCTCAATCGTCGCCCTCGAGAGAACCTCGTTCCACTTTGCGCGGGCGGCGTTCTTCACCGCGTCAAAATCCCAGCCTGCGATTTCGGCGGCGAGGTTGCGCTCGGCCGCTTCCACGCCGCCTTCGGCGGAAAGCGCGACCTTGACCAGCAGGCAACCGGAAGGGGCGCGCTTCTGCGCGACCGCATCGAGATCGAAGTCGAAGACGTACTGCGGCGCGACAATGCCTTCCCGCTTCGGCAGTTCTTCGACTGCCGCGCATTCGCGTCCAAACTTGACGACGAACGAATAGTCGCGCTCGACCCATTGGCGGCGATGGTTCTTTCCCGCGAGCCCAGATTTGCCGATGAGCTTTACGTCGCTTGCGGTTATTGTCTTCGCGAAGTCCTTCCCGCCGATGCCGTAGGCGCAGTCGACGAGAAGCCGCAGCTTGTGATTGCTTACGATGCGGTAGATAGCCGAATGCTCCGCCGCCGCGATTTCGACCTTTATTCCGCCGTCGAGGTTCGCTGCCTAGTATCCCGGCTTCGCGAGTTCGGAGAGCTTATTGAGTTGGAGTTTTTTGGAGTTGGAGTTGGAGTTTTGAGTTGGAGAATGGAATTTTACATCCTTTCTCGAACTCGAACTATTTTCTCCAACTTTCCCGAATCCTGTCGAACAAAAGGGCATTATGCGGATATCCCCCAAGTCAGGGCAGCCCGTTCCGTTCAGGTGCGTCTGCGTGAAGCCGCAGATCGTCTTGTCCCCGTGGCGGTAGCCGCTGCAGTAATCCCAGTTGCCATTGCCGGTGTCCGGGCCGGCCTGGACGAGTCCGAACGGAACGCACGCAGCAGGGAATGTGTGGCCCGTCGCGCTCGTCCCGACGAACGGATCGACGAATTCGCACACGTCAATCGCCAAAACACGACACGCAAGCGGGAGTGCCAACGCACACGCAAGCCATGCCTTCTGGGTTGCTTTTGATCTCATGTTAGCCATATATGTGCCTATTGAGTGGTTTTGCCTAGAAGCTCTTGAGGACCTGGGTGGCGACTCTGTCGCAGTAGCCGCACTCAGCGCATTCGCCGTCGCAGGTCGATGTGCGGACGAACCAATCGGGCGGGAATGCCGCGTTGTCGACGACCTGGTAGAGGATCGACCCGCCCACGCAGTGGCCCTCGCTCTTTGCGGAAAGCATGCGCTGGACGATGTAGCCCCCTCCGCCGGGCTCCGACCCCGGATACCACACGTTCCACCACTGAATCGCCACGGGAATCACGAACACCGCGACGAAGAGATCCGAGTTTGAGGCGTCGGGGAGAAACGAGAGATGGCTTTGCACAGCTGGGTGCGCCATCATTGCCGAGAATCCGCCGACCGCTGGATGGTTGATCGCGTAGTGCATGCCGACGAACGCGCCCAGCATGATGACGGCGAAGAGGAAGAAGTCGGTGTAGATCGCGCCGCGGAAGCCGCCGAGCGACGAATTGCGGATGAACTCGGTGAACATGTTGGCGGAGTTGGTCGAGTCGAGGCCGCACACATCGAAATGCCGATGAGCCACCACGGCATGGAGCGCCCGGAGAGAAAGAAGTCCTTAGCGTCCTTCCCCGCCCGGCGAGAGCACGCGGCCGCGATGCCGAAGAGCGCCGCGAAGAACGCGGCTATCGCGAGATAGTCAAGCCAGTTCATCTCTCTTGCTCATTCCACGGTAACAAGCAGATATTCGGCGAACGAGGGCAGCGTGCCGTCCGCGGGGAGCCGGCGGGCGGACGCATCGGCTTCAAAGGGCGCTTCGGCCGTTGCGCTCCGCCCGGGCGGCGGAATGATCCGCGCGCCGCGGACCGGACGAGCGGGGTCGTAGTTGACGAGGTGCACCGCGAGAGCGCCCGACGCCATGCGGCGGTATTCTGCGAAGACGTGCGGCGGCAGCCCCTCGAATCGCAGGGGAGGCGTCCAGCCAGTCGCCAGCAAATCGGCCATCAGCGCCTTGCCGCCGTCCTCCGGCGGAGGGACGACATAGCTCCAGTCGAGTTTCGCGCCGGCGATGCGGTCGCCAGTCGCGCGCAGGACGACGTTGGCGAGGCCCTTGAGCCGTGGCAGGAATTCGTTCCTGCGCCGCTGGGCGTTCCATTCGTCGTAGCGTCCCGAGTCGCCGGTCACGACGAGACTCCCGCCTTTCTTCGCCCATCCGACAAGCGCGTCGATCTGCGCGTCGGAGAGGGAGGCGAGTTCCGGAACCACGATTGCCTCGGTTCCGTCGGGAACGGCGAAGGGCTCGTCGGGATACGAGACGAGGTAGCCGTACGGCACGCGGTTGCGCAGGAAAATCTCCTCGGCCGCCACGACGCCCTGGTGGGTGGGTTCGGAAAAGAGTATCTCGCGCTCGGGGTAGAAGATGCGCACGGGGTGGAGCGTTGGTGCGACGAGCGCGTCGCGGTGCGATGCGACGAAGGCGTCGAAGCGGGCGTGAAGTTTCTTGCGCCGCGCAAAGGCCTCGCTGTTCACGAATCCCGGTTCGGGAGACGGCGCGATGACCGTGCGGTCGGTCGGGATGCCGCCGTATACGACGTCCTCGACGAGCGGCAGGAGAAACTTCGCCTCGCGTTCCGGGACGATTTTCGAGTCGGTGTCGCACAAGGCGACGATTCGCTGATTCCTGTCCTGGGCGAACTTGAGGTCGCGCACGCGGTTGGCGATGGATCCGTCCGCGCGGAGCGACGGGAAGTTCTCGTTCTGCATGATTATGAAGTCGAACGCCTTGCAGAGCTCGGCCATGTTCTGGGCGCGTGCGGTGAAGCGGGCGCGGCTTCTGTACGGCGACGGGTTGCCTGAGACGATGGCGTCGGGCTTCACGCCCTTGATGTGCGCGCGGAAGCGCTGCAGAACGCCGTTCATCCGTCCGCACCGCCAGAGCGCCCATGCCTGGAGCACGGGGTCCTTTATGTCCGCATGGTGCAGGCGCGACATTTCGAGCCGCGGCAGCAGCATCCCCGAGAGGTCGTCGAATCCGAAGCGCTCCTCGGGGTTTTCGATTCCCGCGAGGTAGGCGCGGAAGTCCCGTAGGCACCTCTCGCAATAGCACGGGTAGTCGAAGACGTTGTCGAACATGATGCCGTCGAATCCGCCGTCCGTGAGCGCGATGGTGCACATCCGCTTGATGTATTCCTCCCACTCGCGGCACGAGAGGCATGGCATCCAGCGGAAATACTGCCCGTTGTAGCCGCCGAAGAGGTTCTTTCTGCCAAGGTAGTCGATCGCGGCCCAGCTTTCGATGTCCGGGATCTCGCGGCGCATGATCTCAGGGTAGAGCGTGCCGAACTGCACGTAGGCGAGCGTCTTTATGCCGTGGGCGTGGCAGTTCTTCACGAACTTCTGGACGTTCGGGAAGTCCTTCTTCTCGACTTCCCAGCCCATCCCCTTGTAGAAGCGGGAATGGAGGAAGTTGAGCCCCAGCTCCTCCATCTTGGCCGGAGCGTTCGCGTCGAACCAGTCGAGCCACTCCCGCACCCATTGCGCGTTGCCGTCGATGCCGCCCGTGCAGCGGGTTCCGACGCGCCGGTACATCGTGTACGGCTCGTGCGCGCCGAACGTCCAGCGGGTGGTCGTCGGGTCTATCGCCGGACTCTGCGAAACGAGTGCGGATGCGAAAAGCAATGCAATCATTATGCGGTCTCCTTTGTCGTGAATGTCGCCGTCGCCCTATAGTATAGCACATTCTGCCCCGAACAGACTGTAGTTTTGCTATAATAGAGGCGTCTCGCGAGATGTACACCCACAGACTTGCTGAATGCGGATTGTGCTATAATACACAGTATGAAAAAGAGAATCATGATTGTTGCCGCCGTAGCGGCCTGCATTGCATCCGCAGCCGAGGCGATTACGCTTGTGGCTCCGGTCGACGGGGCGGAGGTTCCGCTGCTCAAGGACAGGCAGAGGGCGTTCATGAGGATGCCGCGCGAGAAGCGCGCGGCGTATTTCAACGACAAGCGGCCGGACATGAAGAAGGCGATCAAGACGCTCCGCTCCGCTCCGCGGCCCGTCGCGCTCGAATGGACCGGGGACGGCGGACCGTACAAGGTCACCGTTTTGAAGCGCGGCTCGGGCGAGCCATGGTTCTGCGAAACGGTCGCGTCCAACCGCGTTGACGTGTGGAACCTCGAGATTGCCGCGACATACGACTGGACGGTGTGCGCGGACGGCGAGTGTGCGAAGGGATGGTTTAGGACGGAAGACCAGGCGCCGCGCCTCGTCTGCGTTCCGGGGGTGCCGAACTTGCGCGACATCGGAGGGCGCGTGATAGGCGGACGCCGGGTGCGGCAGGGGCTTGTGTACCGTTCGTCCGGCCTAAACAACAACGCAACCACCAACGCGCCGGGAACCGCCAGGCTGACCGAGAGGTGGCGCAAATACATGAGGGACAGACTGGGGATAAAGACGGACCTCGACCTCAGAAGCACGCGAGAGCGGTTCGGAATGACGTGCTCTCCGCTTGGGCCGGACGTCAAGCTCGTCACCATGCCGACCAACTACCACGCCTACGCGGCGATTCACACGACCGGCGCGGACGACACCAGGCGCGTGCTGCGGGTGTTCCTCGATCGCGCCAACTATCCGATAGATTTCCACTGCATCGGCGGCGCGGACCGCACAGGCACGGTGGCGACGATCCTTCACGGGATACTTGGGCTCGACGAGGACGAGATCTGGAAGGACTACCAGATCACAGCCTGGCACGGCGTCGTCAACGACACGCACCATCTCAAAAGGTTCAAGGGCCTGGTGGATTCGTTCGACAGGTTCGAGGGCGCGACGCTCTCGGATCGCATCAGAAGATACGTGCTCTGGCTTGGCTTCACGGAATCGGACATGCAGACGATCCGCGACATCATGTTCGAGGGTCCTTCGCAGGAACCCGGCGCGCGTGGGAGCCATTGACTTTGGGCGCGTAATATGATAACTTTCTCAATGTCTCCGAAAGAGACAAGGGGGATAAGATGAAATTGCTGACAGGTCGCAAGTTTCCGAGGGTGATGAACAGCGTTTTCGTCGCGTGTCTGGCGTTATCGGCGCACGGTGCGCCAAACGTCTTCGACGACGCCGTGTTCTGGTTCCGCGGCGGCAAGGACAAGAACGGCGACGGCTACATGATTACGGGTGAGTTTTTTGACGACTTGCAGGCAAACGATAACAGCCATGACAATCACAAGATGCCCTTGTCGTCTTCGCGCTACACGGGCGACTCTACTGCGTTCAGGGGAAACGCCGTAATCCAGAATGAGCAAGTCGTATTCCCGGCGTTGGGAACGAGCGTCATGAAGGAAATGCGGGTTCTGCACATTTCCGACGATATACAGGGTGGTAAATATTACTTTCCATTTGATGTCAATCCGCGCAGTGTGTTTGCCCGCTATAACATCTCCAATGAATATACGATTGTCAGCCGGATACGACTGGACGATGACTCGTTTAACCGTAAAATATGTTTCTTGAGGCTGGGCTATGACGGCACTACGAGACAGGGAATGTGGCTTGGATTCGCAAAACGAGATCCAAGTTCTGCAAAATACAGATGCATAACAGGGTCCTGTACTCCTAACAGCAGTGGCGTGGACAGCGCTTTCGATATGGATCTGCGGATTCCGACAAATACGTGGGTTGATATAGCCGTAGTTGTGGGCAACGGCAAACTGCGCGTTGGCATTGCCGCACCGGAGTCTTTATCGAACTGCAACAATAATCCCACGATTGCTTTTGATGAAACGGACATGTGGACGGACAACTGCACATTGCTTGAAGATGGGAAATACAGGTTTTTCTGCGTGAATGGGCAGACCACATATGCGCAGGCAAGCGGCACCGACCAGACCGCTTTCATCGGCAGCGTTCAGCAGATGGCGATATGGGGGCGGGCGCTTAGCGATCAGGAGGTTATGTCGGCGTTCGGAATGCCACGCCCGGCGATTTTCAGGACTGGTTTCGACAATGGGGACTCGAATGAGTTCGGCGGCACGCGGTCTGGTTCGTCGCAGACAATTGACGGACTTGGATCTTGGCAGAATATTGCCAACACGATGCAGGCAGGCGATACGTGGACGGTCAACTTTAATGCGTTGCGCGACGAGGCCGGTCTGCCGCAGATATTCTCCATCAAATCGCTTCGTGGTTCGCCGGCGCAAATCGAAGTTACGCTGACCAACGCTACCCACAACACATTTCTCGGAGAAAATCGTGTCTCGCCTAATGGCCGTACATTCTGGCCGGTGCCTAAAGACCTCATCACCGAAGGCGCGAATGCGCTTATCATAAGACGCAAAGATGGCGGAGCAGGCACTTTCAAAATGGACGCGATGGAACTTGGGGGCTCGCTCGGTGTTGGGAAGATAACGGCAAGCAGTACGGACGATGGGCGGGTCAATCCGGAACTCATTAGTACCGGAGTTTCGTCTGCGGCGGACCCGAATACGCAGCACTGGCCTACGAAACTTGACCCTTCTACCGGTGTAATCGATCTCCATTTCCGAGTTTGGGTTGATCCGGACGTGGCAGACAAGGTGTCGTTCAATTTCAAGACAGCTGTACTATGCGATACAACTGGCTCTGAGCATTTCGAGGTTCGCATCAATAATGCTCGCAAGACCCAGGTCAATGCTTTTGCCACTTGGAAGCAATACACATTCAATCCAGGAAAATTGCGTGGCGGGTGGAATGACTTTGATTTCATTTCCACTGACTCACACTGCTGGGAATTTGGCTATTTCCGTTTCGAGACGACTCTGCCAGAAGCGTTCGGCTTCCCGCCGCCGCCTGGGATGAGGATCATAGTCAAGTAGCGCAGTATGATTCGTCTTGTAGCCGCAGTCTTCGCGCTGGCCGCGTCCTGCGGCTCCGTCGCCGCGGGGATTTCCTCGAAGGCCGAGGCGCTGCGCGTCGAGGCCGCAACCGGTAATCCGCTCCACATCGTGCGGGAAGGACAAGGCGAAAAACCCGTGCTCGCCATCCGCAACGCCGCGCAGGAGAAAATCACCGCGCACGGCACGTTGAAGGTGGAGGGATTTCGCGGCGATGCATTCGATCTGCCCGTTGACATCGCGCTCGACGCAGGCGAGGCAATCGAGATTCCGGTATGGGATGGTAGGGCGGTTTCGATGAAACCGCCGTCGGCGGCATCGTCGATGCCGCCCTACCTAAAAAAAGGCGTGTGGAAAATACGCGGCGAACTTGCCGCGGACGACGGCAGCGTCGCGCACGTCGATACGCGCTTCGCCGTCATGGACTACCACGGCTTGACTCCGAGACAGCCGCGCGGCACTTTCCGGCTCGGCGTCCACTGGCACTTCCCGCGGTTCACCGACGGCGACCGCGACCTCGCCGCCGCGGCCATGGTCGCCTGCGGCGCGAAGTTGACGCGCGCGGACTTCGCGAACATGGCGAGCATACAGCCCAAGGGCCCGGACAGCTGGGAGTTCGCGCGCACGGACGAGCTCCTGGGAATGCTCGAGTCAAACGGGCTCGCAGTTGACGCGATAATCTTCAAGACGCCGCGGTGGGCGATGACGCCGCCGCCCACAAACTCCGTCTGGAGCGCACGCGCCGTGCGGCCTCCCGTCGCCGGGACTTTCGGCGCGTTCTGCGAACGCCTCGCCGCGCGGTACGGAACCCGCATCGACTACTACGAGATCGGCAACGAATGGGACCTTCGCTTCGCCGGCACATACGACGAGGCCGTGGCCGTGCAGCGCGAGGCGTACTTGGGGCTGAAGAAAGGCTGCCCGGACGTGTGCGTGATACCGAACGGCTGGGCTGCCGCCGGGGACATCCCGCGCGGGGACGGAAGAGGGCGTACATTCATCCATGAATATTTCCTGAAAAATGCAAAGGACTATTTTGATGTCGATACGATACATTGCCACGGCTCGTTCGCGAAGTACGTGAATTCGATTTCGCATAAACTCTTTCCGCTGCGCGAGCGCACGGGTGTTTCCGGCAAGCCTTGGTTCTCGAACGAGTCGGCGCTCACGAGCATGTGGAGCGAACGCGACGCCGCGATTACGGTCTGGAAGAAGATTCTCTGGGCATGGGCGAACGGAAGTGTAGATTACATCTGGTACAACTTGCGGGCAACGGGGCGAGATCCGAAAAACGCGGAGCATGGCTACGGACTCCTCACGGCGGACTTCTTCCCGCGCGATACCTACGTCGCGTTCTCCGCCCTCGCCACGGTGGTCGGCGGAGCGAAGTTCAGGCGCAAGGTCTTCGACGGCGACGGAAGGTACTGGTTTGAGTTCGAGAAGCGGGGATCAATCGTTTTGACGCCATGGCTCGACGCGGGCGAACAGGATGTTTCCGTCAGGACAGACGCCGAACGCGCAGTGCGGGTTGACGTAATGGGAAACCGCAGTGTCGTTCCCGTCGTTGACGGAAAGATGTCTTTCCGGGTTTCCTCCGAACCGTGTGCCATCGTGCTCAGGCACGCCACGTTCGCAGACGTCGACGAGGCGACTCTGCGTTCGTCGGAGTCCGTGGGCTCGCCAACGGTCACAATCCCGCCGGACAGTCCAGGACGCAGGCCAGACTTCATTCTTGAAATGCCGCAGCAGGTGCATGACTTCTTCGAGGGGAATCCGGCGGAGAGGGAACGGCTCTGGAATGGTCCGAAGGACAGTTCGGCGAAGGTGTGGCTTTCCAGGGAGGAACGCGGGCTCCGCATCCGCGTCGAGGTGGAGGACGATGCTCACCGCGAGCCGCCCGAAGGCGCGGCGCCGAACGAAGGCGACTGCGTCGAAGTCGCGATCTCGTGCCTTTGCGGCGAAGGGCAAAGGAGATTCCGCCTCTCGCACACGGAACGCTCCGGCACGGTCACGCGCTACGACGCGCTTGTCCCGTACGACGCCGCTTCGGGGTTCACCGCGAAAGCCCTTGAAGACGGAGTGCGCTTCAACCTGATCGTCAACGACAGCGACAGCGACAGGCGTGAATCTGCCATCGGAATCGCCACGGAAGCTTTCCTGTCGGGCACCATGGAGGCCGTGCCGGCGGTACGCTTCGCAAAGTAAAGAACGAGAAAAAAATTTCAAAACCCCACGGTAAAAAGGTTTAGCTAAGAAATAGTTTTGAAATTGGCTCGAACGAGTGTTCTTGTCTACATGTGCCACGCTACCTGCTTGGCTTGATCTCGAACTTGCTGAACGCCGCCTTTTTCCCGCCGGATACGCTTCTTGCGGAGAAGACCGCACGCGCCGCGCCTGGTGGCACGTCGAATTCGCGGTTTGTATTGCCGGACAACAACTTGTATATCTGCCTTCCGTCTGGCATTGCGCGACCCGAGGAATCGTAGAACACGAGCCAGAACTGGGTTTCGCTGTGCTTGGCTCTGGATTTTGCCGAGATGCGTATCCTGCCGGCGCCTGGCGGGATGGCGCATTCGGCCGAGCGGTCCGCCTGGGCGAAGGCCTCTTCAACGGTGTTCGTGACGACCTCCGCAACCTTCTCGACGCGCGTCTCCGTCCTTACGCGCGAACGCGGGGCGAACGCCCAGACTGCCGCTCCGGCGGCGATGGCGCTGACGAGGGCGGCGGCGGCGAGGACGCGCTTTCGGAGACGGCGCGGGTTGCGCCCCGTCTGCATCACGGAGCTTATGGTGAACGGCAGTCTGCGGAACAGGACGGTTCCGGTTTTGTCGTCGTAGATCACGTAGGTCGACTCGCATACGCCGCCTTTGGCCCTCGGGTAGCCGACGCTCCCTGGGTTTACGATGTAGCGCTTGCCGTCCTCCAGCACGAAGTCGGTTGGGTCGAGGCGGTAGACCCTGCCGCTGGCGCCTGTGAGGAATATCCCCGGCACGTGGGAATGGCCGACGAAAAGCAGCTGTTCGGTACGCGCGGCGAAGTTCGCGGCGGCTTCATCCTCGTCCGTCACGTAGTTGAAGACCTTTGGCGCGGTGAAGTCGCCGTGGGCGCAGGCGAAGCGGCCTTCCGCGAATGTGTACGGGAGGCACTTTAGCCAGACGAGACTGCCGGACGACAGAGCCTCGCGGTGGCGGGCTACGGCGTCCGCCGCGAGGTCGATGAAGTCGGACGGGTCGAGTCGTCCGGAGACGGCATCATCGTGGTTTCCCGCCATCGTAGCAGTGGCCGCCCGGCGGACCAGCGAGACGGCCTTTTCGGGTTCGGGGCCGTAGCCCACGACGTCCCCAAGGCATATGACGCGCTCGGCGCCGTTGCCGCGCGCGTCTGCAAGGACGGACTCCAAGGCTACCTCATTGGCGTGGACATCCGATATTATGGCGTAGGTCATTGCGCCGATTATCCTATAATTCGCTGGCGAAGTCAATAGCACAGTTACGCCAATCGCGACGGGCACGAGCGATCGGCTTAGCTCTTCTCATGATTATCTCTTGAGTGGCGGAGACGCCTTCCTGGCTTCGCGCATGGTCAAGCCATAGCGCCTGCGGAAGAGCGTTTTGAGGTAATTCACATTCTCAAAGCCTGCAAGTCGCGACACCGTCTCGATAGGCTCCCTGCTCGTCGTAACGCATTTGTAGACGTGTTCAAGCCGGGCCTCGGTAATCGTCTTGAGCAGCGACGAGTTAGCAAATTCGCGGAACCGCAGGTCCAGAAGCCGTCGGGAGACGCCCATCCGAATGGCGACGTCCGTCGGCGAGATGGGATTTGAGGCGTTGAGCCGAATGAAGTCGCGGGCTCGGTCCACAAGCGCCAGGCCCGGGGGAAGTGTGGAGGTGGACGCGCGTTTGACAACCAGGCAAAGGGTCCGGCAAATCTTCCTGGTTCGGCCCTGTGCGGACATGCTTTTGCCAAGCAACCGCTTGAGTTCGGCAGCGGCGGTCGCACCCTCCTCTACAAAGTCGGTTGCGATGCTTGAGATTTGCGTTCTGTTGGTGGTGCAGAGCAGGACATTGTTGTCGACGCCTATCAGGCGGATGTCGCCCGGTATCTCGATTTTTTGGGCTCGTGCCGCTGCGGCGACCATTTGGGCGTGGTTGTCGTCAGCGGCCATGATTGCGGCAGGCTTAGGCAGATTGCCGAGCCACTTGCCCAAGCGGATTGTGTCTGTTGCCGCGTCGGCAATCCACTTGAAGAGCTTCATCTTCTCGTGGTGTTTCGAGAGCGTGGCGCGGAATCCTTCTGCGCGTAGTCCGGAAAGTGTGCGCAAGTAGGGGAAGCTGTGAGGGACAAAGGCGTAGGTCTTGAATCGTCCGGTCATAAGCAGGTGCGCGGCGCCGACCCTGCCGATCTTCCGTTCGTCAAAAGACACTGTGCAGAGGCGGCTTGTTCTCTTTGGCAGGCAGGTCTTGCGGGTGCCGACAACGACAAGTGGGATGTTTGACCGCTCCAGGCGGTTCCTCATCTCAGGATTCTCGAGTTCGCTCGTGACAATACCGTCGGCCCATTTGTTGTCCAAGGCGGCGAACATCTGCTTGAAGCCGCTTTCTGTCGGCTCCAAGACATTGATCGTCCAGTCAAAGCATGTCGCGGCGTAACTCAAGACACCCTGTAGAAGGCCTCTCCCGGACACCTTGCTTGGGTTGGTCATGACATAGATGTTTTTCATGTTGTTGACGGATTATACCACATGTGTGGCATTGCATGCAATATTGTGTATGTTTTTATTGCTTGAAATTGAAGTTTTGGGAGCAGTGCATTTGGTATAATCCCAAACAAGTGCGGTCATAGGGCCGTTGTTGGATAAAGTCGGAGGAGGATAGCATGCGAGCAACAAGAAGAGCAGCAAGAACAGTGTCAGGGGCGGCAGTTGCAATACTGTGCGCGGTCTCCGTTCTTGCTGACGTGAAATGGCCAACCGAGACGACGTGCCGGGATGGAAACCTTGCGAGCACAGGGGAGGACGGATGGGGACGTGCCTTGCCGGTGGCGGAAGACGTAACCTTCGCGGGAGGTGGGACGTATACGGTCTACCTTGAAAACGAGTCAATTGCCCTGGCGACAAATGTTTATACGGTCGCCGAGCCGAAAGTCTATGGCACTTTTGCGATCTATCAATATGCCAACAAGCCGCCTCATGCGACATTTGACATCCGCAACCACGCGAACCTTCTTGTTCGCAACCTCTATTTTGGCTTCAACAGCAACAACAACCCTACAGACGGCGTATCGACGGATTTCGTCGTTAGAGACGGGTCGTCGCTGCATGCGCTCGACGAGGTGTCGCTGCGCGGCGGCGTCTGTTCGCTTGTTGTCACCAATGGTTCGGCGCTGACCACGGATGGCAGGTTCTTCTTGCACTCGACCTCGACGCGTGCACAGGATTTTGGGGCGGTATGCGCGCGGCTGCGTCTGCAGGATTCGGTCTGGACGGTAAACGGAAACGCCCAACTGGGAAATGGAAGCTGCCCTGCAACCATAATCCCGGATATTGCAGCTGGATTCACGAACTCCGTCATTGACTTGAATAGCAGTCTTGAGGTCAATTTTGCGAGGGTCTCGTTTAAGGACTGTGAAGTGGATGGCCGCAACGCCGACGGTTCTGTTCGTGCGGCAACAAATCCGAACATCAAGCTCGGCTACGGGGCGGAAATCGTCTTCGACGGCGGCATTTACGAGAATCTGGCGATTTGCCCAGGCTACGGATCGGGCCTGTCGGCGATTCGCCTCAATGCAGGTCAGATGAAGCTGACTGGATTGTGGATGTCCCCGACGCCGGGTGCCGATGCGATTTTCGAGATTGACGGTGAAACTGCAGAAGTGCATTATCCAAACAGCAGGGATGACAACATCGGGTTTAGGGCCAAGGCCACGGTTTCGCTAGTCGCCGGGCTCATGCAGGCGACCAGCGGCGGGTTTACGAAGGTTGGCGTCGGCAACAGCTCCTACAAAACAGGGATCGGCCACGCGAACATCTCGGGCGGCACGTGGATTCTCAACGCCCCGGAAAGACCGGGCGGCTTTTATGTTGGCGAGAACGGCGAGGGACATGTGTCCGTCTCGGGCGGTTTTCTTGCCGGCAACTATGTCCAAGTCGTCAGCACGCTCGGGAACAGCGATTTCAAGATGACGGGCGGACACGTGCGGCTTGATGCGCGTTATGGCGCGGAGGCTGCCACGACGCAAAGGATCAACACGGACGAGGACGGTCGCCTGCAGATGACATGGGGTGCGGCCCGGGCAGTTCTTGACGGCGGTGTCATTGAGGCAAATGGCATAACAGGCGGAGCGAGTTCCGAATTGAGCGCGAACGGCGGTATGGTGCGTGTGCTGCCGCTGCCGGTCAAGCAGACGGTTTCGGATCCGTTCATCGGCGGGTTCGGTTCGGCCGTCCTGGGCGTGAAAGGCCTGACGATTGACACGGACGGTCATGACGCAAACGTCACTCAGTCCTTTGCGGATTCGGAGGATGCCCCGGGTGAAGGCCGTTTGATCAAGGCGGGCGCTGGCACTTTGACGCTGGCTCCAACTTCTTATGGCGTTGCGAAAACCATAGTGGAGGGCGGTACGCTGGCACCAGGCGTTGCATCGCTGACGACGGAGCTTGTTCTCACGAACCGCGCCGCCTTCTCGCTCGTGGGCGAGGCGACGGCGATTACGCTGTCTGCACTCTCGGTTCCCAACGGAAGGCTTGAGCTCGATCCAGGCGACACCATCACGGTGACTGGAACGGTTGACCTGGACTGCCTTCAGCTGTCGTTCTCCTCGACGCCTTCGTCGCCGACAGCCTTCCTGACGGCGCAGGGGATGCTCTCCGAAAAGTCACAGGCGGCACTTCGCCGCGCACTTTATGTGGCGGATGTCCCGGCAGGTCGGCATGGCGAGTTCATGTCGACGTATGACGCGGGCACCGGCAATACGACGGTGACTTTGGAAATCGTCGACAATGTGGGGGAGCTTTCCGATTTGACGGCATGGCAGGGAGCGACTGGCGCCTGGTCGGCGCCTGGCAACTGGAGCGCGGGCGTCCCGACTTCTTCCAAGAAGGCGCTTTTTGCCGACGATTCACCTGTTAGGGCTGTTGAGACGACGGCGGGCGCACTTGCGGGCGCTGTCGCTTTCGGCGCTGACGGCTATGTGATTGGCGGTACGGAGGCGGTGGAAATCGCCGGCGAGCCAGATGCCGCGCACATTGACGTGACGGCTGGCACGAACGCGATTGTCGCGCCGCTAGTCCTTGATTCGTTGACGCGGGTTGTTCTGGATCTCGGCACGGAGCTGCGGCTTTCGGGCGCGGTTAAGGGAAGTGGTATCGAAAAGAGCGGCAAGGGTCGGCTCGTCCTGTCGAATCCCAAGATGGAATGCCCGTCCGGGGTGGAGCTTCATGATGGCACGACGGTGGCGACATGTCGCGAATCGCTCGGCACGTACGCAGGACTGGAAACCGCGGTGACGGTGACAGGTGGCACGCTGGAGGTCAACGCCCAAGATGGGCAGGAAACCGTATTCGACCAGCCGGTGTCGATACGGGGTGCGGACAATGCCAGCGCAATCGTTCTCAAGAGCGAGACGCCGGCGGCATTTGAGAACTTGACTCGTGCCTCTGGCGCCATCATCAAGCGAGGCAGGGGGAAACTGACTCTTGGGGTGCATGACGGCGCCACGCTGATTGCCGGAAATGGCGCCCTGCAGGGCGATCTAACTCATGACGTCTCGGCAGACCAGACGCTGACTTTTGCAGACGATGGCTCATCGCCGACGTCGGGATACGGCGCATTGACAGTGGCCGAGGGCGAACTGTGCGTAAAGCCTGCGAATGCCGGCGAGACGCCGGCAGTGACCGCCAAGGGTGCGATCCTCGTGGGCAATCGGCTCTATCAGGGTGTGTCGAACCCGACGCTTACCATCGACCATGTCGACTTCGACGCCAATCACAGCTGGCGTACGATGGTCGGCCTCTACATAAACGACGCCGGATGCAGGATGACGGAGCCGACTTTGCGGGTCGTGAACGGGGCGAAGTACTATAGTGACGTCACGGAGCTCGGCCGGTTCTGCAACGAAGGAACGATGTCTGTTCGGCCGACGCTGATTGTCGAGGATTCGACGTTCAAGACCTGGCTGCTCCGTCCGACCTTTGGCACGGCCGGCGGCGGGAACATGAGCGTCGTGCGAGGAAAGAACGCGACGTTCGAGATCGGCGGCGAGATCGACATCGCGGGCAATGTCGACGGCGATTTTGACAACTGCGTCTTGCGCGGCTACACTGACGGCTCCTGCCTCAAGGTGAAGAACACGAGTTATGGACCGGGTGGGTTCCTCCGATTCCGCAACGGTTCGGTGTTTTGCATGAATTCGATCAGGTTCAGTCCGATTGCGCGCAAGTTCGCCTTCGTCTTCGACGACGCAAGCTGGGACTTCGGCGCTGGCGACTTCACGCTTCGAGACGCAGGTTCCTCGCAATTCGCCTCTCCCGGCTTCTTCAGCCTTGAGATGGAGGGCGCGGGCTTGACGGTCAGGCCGGCCTCAGGCAAGACGCTGACGCTGGACGTGCCGGTTGGCGGCGAAGGCGGTTTCGTCCTGGCGGGTGAAGGGACTGTCGCTTTTGGCGCCGGTCGCTATGGCTTCTCCGGACCGCTGACAGTCCAGGCGGGCGTCGTCGACCTCTCCTCCGCAGGCGTCGTTACGAATGCCGTTCTTGCGGCAGGGGCAGGTACGATTCTCGGAGGCGATTTCCGTGGCGTCGAAATTCGGCTTGGAGGAGTGGATGGCCCTGTGCCGCACTTCAGGGACGTGGCGTTTTCGGGCCGTTCGTATCTCTCAGTCGCCGGTGTTTCTGGCGACTGCGATGATGTCAAGGTCGCCACATACGAGGGCTCGCTTTCGCTGCGGGGGTCTTTTCGCATTAAGGGGCAGGACGGATATCGGGCGGTTCTCACGGCCAGGGACGGGGAAATACACGCGAGCATCGGTCAGTTTGGCTTCCGTGTGCTTGTCCGATGAAGCGCCCCTCCCAGGCCATGAAAGAGGGAAGAGGTGGAATTATGCGAGGATTCGTGTTGTCCATGGTGCTTGCCGCCACAGTCTCCATGTCTTTCGCCAATGCGCCCGAACTGGTGGATTACGCCGATCCGCTCGTGGGAACGGACAATTCGCGCGAGGTCTCCAACGGGAACCTCTATCCCGCGATTGTACGTCCATGGGGAATGAACGCCTGGACGCCGCAGACGCGTCCTGCGGGAACTCCATGGATATATGACTACAAAGACATGACGATGTGCGGATTCCACCAGACGCATCAGCCGAGTCCGTGGATAGGAGACTACGCGCAGTTTTCGGTGATGCCAACTGTCGGAAGGGTGGTCTTTGCCGAGTCGGACCGGGCGAGTCGCTTTTCGCATAAGACCGAGGCGGCGACGCCTGCGTCATATCGTGTCTATCTTGCGGACTTTGACACCACCGTCGAATTGACGACGACCGAACGCGCGGCGATCCTGCGGCTCACCTATCCAGAGACGGATGCTGCGCGGTTTGTTGTCGATGCGCTTGACATGGGATCCGAAATCGCCGTGGACCGCGCAAACCGTCGCATCGTGGGGACGAGCCGCAAGATCGCCGCCCGCTGGAACGAGGACGCGGCCGAGGTTCAGAAGGTCGACTGCAATTTTCTCGTCGAGTTCGACCATCCGTTTGCGGCGGTTCACGATGCAACCAAGGGGGATCATGCCGTCGTAGCAGTAACCTTCCCGCCGATGAAGCGAGGCGAACAGGTTAACGTGCGCGTCGCCGCGAGTTTCATCGATGCAGAACAGGCCATGCGAAATCTGCAGGAGCTTGGAAATCGTGATTTCGACGCCGTTCTGGAGGAAAGCCGCAGTGTCTGGAACGAGGCTCTTGGGCGAATCCACGTAGAAGGCGGAAAAGACGGGGACTTCAGAAAGTTTTACACATGCCTGTACAGGTCGCTCCTCTTCCCCAGGCGGTTTCACGAATACGATGCGTCGGGCATGCCGGTGCACCGGAATTTGTACGGCCCCGGCGTTCGGCACGGGCGGTATGGCTGCGACGTCGGCTTCTGGGATGCGTTTCGCGCCCTCTTTCCGCTCTTGAAGCTTGTTTATCCCGAACGGGTCACAGAGGCGATGGAGGGCTTGTTGCACGTCTACGAGGAGAGCGGCTGGATCCCGGAGTGGGCGGCACCTTATCATCGTGACTGCATGATCGGGCAGAACTCCGCAGCGGTCATTGCAGATGCGTATGTGTCTGGGCTGATGGACAGGGCTACGGCGCTCAAACTCTACGAAGGCCTGGTCAAGGCAACTTGTGCGACCGGGCGCGTCGCCTCCGTCGGGCGCGTCGGCTACGAAGAATACAATCGGCTGGGCTACATCCCCATGGACGGCGAGACCGATGGGCAGTCGGCCTCGCGCACCATCGAATACGCCTTCGCCGACTGGTGCGTCTGGAGACTCGGAACGGCGCTGGGTCGGCCGCAGGCGGAGACCGATGTGTTCTTGAAGCGGTCAGGCAATTGGCGAAATGTCTTCCATCCCGGGCACAAGCTCATGTGTGGAAGGCATGCAGACGGTTCATGGGACCGCGATTTCAACATCTACCGCTGGGGGTTTGCCTTTACAGAGGGAACGCCGCTTCACTACACGTGGAGCGTCTTTCATGACATTCCCGGTCTCATCGAGGCGATGGGCGGGAAAGACGCTTTTGAGGCGCGCCTCGACTCCGTGTTTGCGTTGCCGCCTAAATTTGACGGATCATTCTGGAAGGAGGGGTGCACGCACGAGATCCGCGAGATGCAGATTGCCGGATTCGGCCAGTATGCGCACGGTAACCAGCCGGTCCAGCACGCAGTCTATCTCTACGACCTCATCGGCCGCCGGGAAAAGGCGGCGCATTGGGCGCATGAGGTAATGAATCGGCTCTACAGAGCCACCCCCGACGGCTATTGCGGCGACGAGGACAACGGGCAGACGTCGGCCTGGTTCGTATGGAGCGCAATGGGCAGGTATCCGGTTCTTCCCGTCGGCGATTCATATGCCGTCGGCAAGCCGCTCTTTGACAAGGTGGAGATCAGGCGTCCGCAGGAATGCGCCGTAATTTTTGACAACCAAAAGGAAAAAGGAAGTAAGCAATGACGAACAGAAGGTCTTTTCTTTTGATGGCATCATCTGCGGGCGCGAGCGCGCTGGCTCCTGGTTGCAGGTCGTCCGTGCCGGGCGTCTCGGCCGGTCGAAGCGCAAATGGCAGGCTTCGCCTCGCGGTAATTGGCACGGGAGCGCAGGGCAGCTATGACATTGCGTGCTTCGCCAGGCACAAGCGCGTTGAGATGTGTGCGTTCTGCGACGTGGATCTCAAGCAGCTCGAACCGCACAGGACGGCGTTTCCAAAGGCGCACTTCTACCAGCGCTGGCGTGAGATGCTTGACAGGGAACTGCCGGATGCCGTCCTTGTGGCGACTCCCGACCATCTCCATTTCGAGATCATGGGAGAGGTGCTGAAGCGCAAGATAAACCTCTATGCGCAAAAGCCGCTGTGCCGCACGTTCGAGGAGTGTCGCAAGATCCGAGAATTGGCGGCATCCTCGGGGGTGGTCACTCAGCTAGGCACGCAGATCGCGGCCTGGGAATGCGACCGCTACACGGTTCTACAGCTACAGCAGGGTGCGGTAGGCAAAGTCGAGAAGGTCTGGATCATGGCCAATTCCGGCTATTACACGAAGATGATGCAGCGCAGACTGCCGACGGGCTCCGACCCGGTTCCGGAGACGCTTGACTGGAAGGGGTGGATTGGCGGAGGCAAGTTCCGCCCGTTCAAGAAGGACATCTACCATCCTGGCGTCTGGCGCGCGTGGCGCGATTTCGGTTCGGGGTGGCTTGGCGACATGGGCAGTCACCTTTTCTCGCCGCTCGTCCTTGGCCTGGGCATGCAGAGCGTGAAGCCGCTGAGCGCGAGAGCAGAGGCATACGAGCCAGACTGGTCCGACGAGATGAAACGCCAGTTCTTTCCTCTCTGCGAGCACGTGACGTGGAGCTTTCCAGGAATAGCGGCGACGGACATGAAGCCGTTCGAGGTCGAATGGTGCGATGGCCCCATCCCCGGGACGGTGCCCTCGAACCTTTTCCTCCCGGAAAATCTCAAGGACAAGGTGGGTGCCGGCAAGGACATTGCCGTTCCCGACGAATTCCTGCCGCCCAGGTTCGCCTCTGAAATGTTCAAGCACTCGCAGTGGCGGGAACTTCCCTGGCAGGGGAGGCTCGTCAAGGGCACGGACGGCTGGATGTTCTCGTCGCACTTCAACTTGCCGCCAATCCTCATGGACAGGAACGGAAAATTCAAGAAGCTGGTGCTGCCGCACGAGGAGCCGACGCCCAACCACTACTTCGACTTCATAGACTGCTGTCTATACGGCGGCAAGACCAGGAGCGACTTGTCCTGGACGGCGAACATGACGGATTACCTGATTCTGGGCAATCAGGCGATTGCACGGCCCGGAGAAACTGCGAGGATGGCCTGACGAGGACAGGGACGTGCATGGGAAACTCTACGCCTTCGGGGGATCGCCTCCCGCGAGAACTGGATTGATCAGGGGGTGCTGCCTGCTGGTGTTCGGCGTCGCCGTCCTGGATGGACTCGGCGAAATCGACGCATGGAGCCGTCGTGACCGCCGGGTGGCTGTCGTCAATCCGCCTGTCAAGGCCGCCGGCGAAGACGTCCTTTCGCTTCGGGGCGAGTGGGAGTACACGCCGCACGAGACCTTGCGCGGCAGCTACAATGCATATCGCAATGAGGACGAGTGGACCAGGACCGGCCTTTACAGGCTGCATGTCCCGGGGTGCTGGGAATCGCAGGGAATCGGCTCGCAGGCGATGTCCCGGCCGTGGGCTGCGAACTGGGACGTCTCGCCGTTGATGCTGCGCCATGTCTTCAACGGCTGGGGGTGGTACCGCAGGCGTTTTGTCATACCGGGGGCATGGCGTGGCGGACGCGTCTGGATGAAGATCGGCGGCATTTCGAGCGAAGGGACGTTCGCTCTCAACGGCAAGTCCGTCGCGCGGCTCAACCCCTACTGCGGAACATGGAAGTACGACGTGACGGACTGCGTGAAGTTCGGCGAAACGAACCTGGTCTTCGCAGAAATCGCAAACGCCACGCCGACGCGTCGCGGCTGTGCTGCGAGCACGCACCACTTCGGGGGCTTCTGGCGGGACGTTGAGTTCGAGCGGACGGGCCCCGTCTGCATCGACGATGCCTGGGTGCAAGGTGATTTCGATGCGATGTGCGCGCACGTCAACGTTGGAATCGAATGCTGCGGAGAAGGGACAGGCGGCAATCTCACTGTGCGCGCAACGGTAGAGGGCGAAAGCGCCCAAGTCCCGGTCTTGTCATCCAGCCTCCACCTGAAAGTGCCTTTGCGGCGCTTCCGCCCCTGGACCCCGCAGTCTCCGAATCTATATACCGCAAAGGTGGAGCTGGTTTCGGCTGACGGCAAGATTCTGCAGACGCGGTTCGAGCGTTTCGGCGTACGCAAGTTCGAGACGCGGGGCAAGGGGATCCTCCTGAACAACGCGCCGTTCTACATTCGCGGCGCAGGCTATCACCACATCTATCCGCTGACTGGCATTCCGCAGGCCGACGACCCCGCCGAGTTCCGTTTGCGCGTGAAGAAAATCAAGGCCGCGGGCTTCAACTTTGTGAGGCTCCACACGCGGTGCGAGATTCCGGAGTTCTTCGACGTCTGCGACGAGGAGGGCCTGATGGTAGAGCCAGAGCTGCCGTATTACCATTCGATGCAGGCAGATGGCCTTGCCTTCGATCCGGAGACGGACCTCCGGGAGCTGTACGTTCATTTTCGGCGTCATCCGTCGTTTGCGATGTACTCGCTCGGCAATGAAGGAGACTTCGACGAGACGTGTTCGCGCGCGCTGGTGGCGACGGTGCGCGAGATGGATCCAACGCGTCCGGTCGTCCTCCAGGACGGATCCCGCGACTGGCTTGACAGGGGTGCGACGGATTTTGGCGATGGACCGCGCAATCCCTGGCCGCGCGGCGCGTTCAACCCGGACCTGCCGTTTTTCGCACACGAATACATGAACGTCTGCGTGAAGCTTGACTATCGCACGGCAGACCGGTTCACCGGTCTGTGCCTGCCGCCCGTCACGAAAGAAGACCGCAGCGTCTTCCTGTCTCGGTTCGGGCTGAGCATGGCGCGAGGCGAGAGGCTGCAGAACGCGCAGCATGCCTTCCAGAAGTACTGGCACAAGTATGGCCTTGAACTTGCCCGCGCCGACCCGCATTGCGACGGCTACAGCTTCTGGTCGCTGCAGGACGCCTGCGTCAGGCAGAAGGGGACGTTCTCCGGGCAGGGGCTGTTCGATCCATTCTTCCGCGAAAAGCCGTTTGGTTCCACTGCGGCGGAGTTCGCCCGGTTCAATTCGCCGAGTTGCGTCCTGCTCGACACCGAAGCCGGGCCGCGGCTTTTCAAAGCCGACCCGCGCGGTGAAATGGGGCGCTATGCGATGTGGGTGGAGGGCACTAACCGCATCTACACCGTCGGCGAGTCGATCCCGGCGAAGTTCCTCTTCGCCCATTTCGAGTCTGCGCCGCTCGCCGCCGCCGAGCTCGAATGGAGGCTTGTCGCCGGGGCGCGCGTGCTGAACAGCGGGCGACGGGCGATCGGCCCACAGGCCTGCGGGAACGCTCGCAGGGTTTTTGACGAGCCAATCGCCGCTCCGGAGGTGGCCGAACCGACAGCGCTCGAAATGCAGGCTCGTGTCAGCGACGGGGGGAGGACGATTGCCGAGAACGGATGGACTCTGTATGTCTTCCCCAGGCGGGGACGACTGCCGCTTCCGCCTGATGTCGTCTTGTCAGACTTCGAGTCTGACGAGGCTCGGGCGGCGCTGGCAGCGGGAAAGTCGGTCATCGAGCGCTTGCGATGCGATTCCATGGCGAACATCACGCCCGGATGGTGGTGGATGGGCAGCCAGGTCGGCATGGTCTTCGAGACTGCGCATCCTGCTCTTGCCGGGTTGCCTAGAGCGGATTTCCTGTCGCCGCTTCACATGCGCATGGTCCGAAGCGACGCCCTGAAACTTCCGGTCGCCGGTCTGTCCGAAGAGGATTTGGTTGTCTATGGAGAGGGCGTCGACGCCTGCTATGCGTATCTCGCATTGAAGAGGTTGCCCTCCGGGAACACTCGGGTTGTTGTGGCGGGTCTCGACGCCTTTTCCGACAGACCCGAGTCGGTAGCCCTTTGGAACGGCATTGTCTCTCAGGTCAGTCATGGAAGTACAAGCAGGTAAAGGCAAGAGGAGGAACACAAAGTGAAAAAAGGGGTGAATGCGGCCGTTGTCTCCGCCATTTGCGCAGGACTTGTCTCGTCGTCCTTCGCGGTCCCTAGAGTCGTCTGGTGGAGCGACCCGGTAAAGCCAGGGGAGGCCGTGGAGCTCTATGGCGCTGATTTCAGGCAGGCCAAAGTCGAGGTGGATGGCGTTCAGGTCCCTGTCGCGAAGACGACGGAGAGCGGCCTGTGGTTCACGTTCCCCGAGAATTCCCAGAAGCGCGTTGCAGATGTGAAGGTCTCTGGCCCGGACGGGACGTGCTCCGCCTTTACGCTTAACAATCCAAGTGTAGCATGGCTACAGGGCGAAGAGGGCTGCACATGCGTGTTTCCCGGGGACAAGCTGCGACTTTTCGGCAGCTGTCTCAAGATTGCGACGCCAAGGGTGACGCTCGCAGGTCGTGCGCTGACGCTTGTCCAGGAAGACGAGTGGTCGCTGGCGGCGCTCGTCCCACGGGACTTTCCCCTCGGACGCCATGAGGTCAAGATCTCCAATGGCGAGAGCGGTCTCGTGTCCGCCGGCACGATCGAAGTCGTCGCGAAGGCGAAAACCTGGAAAGACGACGTCTTCGACGTAACGGCCTACGGAGCCAGGCCTAGCGACCATGGCGATGACACGGCGGCATTTCGCGCGGCACTGGCGGCGGCGGAGAAAAACGGCGGCGGTGTTGTATTTGTCCCGGCCGGCCGGTTTCAGCTTCGCGGGGAGATACGCATCCCCGAACATGTGCTCTTCAAGGGGGCGGGCCGGAATCTCACATCTGTCTACTGGCCGGACTGCGACTATCCGCCGGAGGCGCTGATTCGCGCCAAGAGCGACTTCGGCATTGAGGACATATTCTTTCACTGCGGCTTCTGCGACTCGATCCTCGTCGTGGACTACGAGCGGGATGCATTCCGCCGAGACCTCTTTTACAAGCCCGATATCGTATGCGAGAATGTCGCGATTCGCCGGTGCGTCTTCCGGGCTGTTGTCGATCAGTACTGTACGATGGATGCGGCGATTCGCGCGCGTCGGAGCGTCTACAACGAGAGTCGGGGCTGGTATGTCCGCGGAGTCCGCAACTGCATCATAGAGGACAACGAGCTTGCGTTCACGCGCCCGGGCATGCCGTTCATCGTGGCAGGCGAAGGCGTTCGGATGTCGCGCAACCGCTTCGCCGGCGGCGGCTGGACTTGCTTCAACGGCAACGGGTTCGTCTTCGAGGACAACGAGAGCGACAACGTCGGGCAGTCGGTCGGCTGCATCGCACACGGCATGTTCATCGGACGCAACAGGCTGCGGATGCGGTGGGATGGCGACCGTGAGCTCGTTACGCACGACGGTCGCCTGTGTGCGTTCATGGGGACTCCGAACGGACGGTGGGAAGGGGTGCCGACCCGCGGCGCTCTCAACGGCTCGGAACTAGAGGTGTATCCAGAATGCACGCATCCGTGGTTTAAGGGGACGAACCTCTGGATCGGTGCCGACCTTTCTGTCATGACGGGCCGCGGCGTGGGACAGACGCGCACGATCAAGGACATCGTCTATCCGAATCGGATCGTGTTCGACCGGCCGTTCGACGTCGTGCCAACCGCTGACAGCCGGTATGCCGTGACATATCAGCGATCCAGGCTCTTCTATGTTGACAACGACCTTTCTGATGCGACTATTGGCATCCAGCTCTATGGCGGCGTGAGCGACTCATATGTCGTCCGCAACAGAACGCGCCGCTGTGGCGGGCTGACTGCCTTCGGCATGACGTATTACGGGTATCTCCCCGTATGGCGCGTCCAATTCCTTGAGAATGTCATCGAGTGCGGAAACCAGACGCGGCGCCCTGATCCGGACCACTTCCACCTTCTGCCGGGCGATGCGTGGCTTGGCACCTGGTCGCGCCCCCAGGATGTCGAGCGACGGCTGACTAGGGCGACGGTTATGCGCCGGAACATCCTTGAAGGCGGCGCGAGGCTCATCAGCTACAGCGTGGACGGGACGATCGAGGGGAACGTCGTCAGGAACGGTCCAGCCGGAGTGCTGTACGGCCTCGCCCAGGACACTGTTCTCGAACGGAACAACCGTTTCGAGAATCCCATTGAGGAATCGGTCTCGACCTACCACAGCAGCTATGTAAAAGGGGACTTTCTTGTTGAACGCGGCAGGCCGGGCGACGCGGACTATGCCTGCGCTGTCGTACATTCAGACGGAGAGGTCATCGACCCCCGGGCGATCAAGGAATTGAAGGAGGGCGACGTCCTGACGGTCACTGCGCGGGTATTGCTCAGGCGCGACTGCGTCTTCCGCATCGAGTACTGGGACAATGCGCCACGCCGCGTTGAAGAGGTCTATTTCACCCGCAGGGGTGACCGCGAGCCGAACAAGGTCGCGAAGGCAAATCGCGTACCACGCCTTTGGCCCAAGGGTGAATACGAACTCGTATTTAGGCGGCGGCTCAACGGCTCGGGCGAGAACTTCCAGCTTCACTACCATTTCCAGAATGCCGGACCCCGCAACGACGTGCAGAGTGAACTCGTCGCGCTTCCGATCACCCGTTGAACGCTTAAAAAAGGAGAAGGAGAAATGAGAGCAGTCGCATTGTTGTCCGTGGTGTCTTCGGTGTTGGCCGCATCGGCCGTCGAGCCGGGCTTTGTCGAGATATTCAACGGACGCGACACGTCTGGATGGTACGGATCCAAGTGCTATGGCGTCGACCCCGCCGAGCCAGGTGTGCTGCAGTGTTTCCCAGGTCGGCGTGCGAACGGCGACAGCGGAAACCTCCTGACCGTACGGCATTACCGCAACTTCGTGTTGCGATTTGACTTCGTCATGCCGGCGAACGGCAACAACGGGCTCGGCGTGCGCATCAACGATCCGCACAAGGACGCGGCGTTCTTCGGCATGTGCGAAATCCAGCTCCTCGACGACGGCGGCAGCAGCTACCGCGACATCGAGCGCGACCTTGACTACTGCAAGGCATATCAGTACACGGGCTCCGTCTATGGCGTCGTGCCCTGTCGACGCGACAACAAGCTCAACCGGCTCTGGGGCGTGGACGCGGATTATGCAGGCGGGCGCAGCTACCTGCACAAGCCCGGCAGCTGGAACCAGATGGAGGTGCGGGTCGCGGGCGAGGAGATCGTAGTGATTCTGAACGGCCATCTCATCACCCGCGCTAACCTCTCGACTTTCACGACGGACGGCTGCACGCCGGACGGCATCAGGCACGTCGGAATGCACAATGCGAGAGGCTCGATCGGCTGGCAGGGGCACGGCTACAACTTCAAGTGGCGCAACATCCGGATTCGCGAACTGGCGGACGATGCGAAAATGTCCGAGCTGGACGCGGCAGACGCTTTGGCGACCGCTGTCCCTGAGGAGCGCATAGGCGTCTGCAGCTGGAGCTATCAGAAGCCGCTAAGGGATGTGGCCGTCGAGATGAAGAAGATCGGCGTCAGGGGAATCAACCTTGCGTTGGCGCCGTTTCTTGCGCCGGATGGACGCCACGGCGTCGCCGAGGGAGAGGAGGCCTTGGCTTTCGCGCGGAGTCAGTTCGCGAGCGGTGAATGGAAGCTGATGTCCACGATGATCTCATTTCCGCAGGAAGACTATTCGACGCTCGAGACGATCCGCAGGACGGGCGGCATTGTGCCAGACGACAGCTGGCCGGCAAACAGCAATCTGATCGCAAGGGCCGCGGCGATGACGAAGGAGCTCGGGGGACGGTATCTTCTTCTGCATGCCGGCTTCCTTGACGAGAACGATCATGCCGCGTATGCGAAGTATCTTTCCCGCGTCAGGTTCATACGTGACGAATGTGCGAAGCATGGCGTCACGGCAATCTTGGAGTCGGGGCAGGAGACGGCGGATGACCTTGCGAAGTTCCTGCCGAAGGTTCCGGGCGTGTGTGTCAACTTCGATCCCGCGAACATGATTCTGTACGGGAAGGGCAATCCCGTGGAGGCGCTCGTCAAGCTGCGACCCTGGATAGTCCAGTTGCATATCAAAGATGCCGATGCGACGGCCGTTCAAGGCACTTGGGGCGAGGAAAAGCCATGGGGCGAGGGTCAGGTCGACGTCATGGCGTTCAAGGCCGAGCTGAAACGCCTTGGCTATCCGGGCAATTACGTAATCGAGCGTGAAGGCGGAGACGACAGGGCTGGTGATATAGCCAAGGCCGTTGCGGACCTGAAATAATGCGCGGCATGACTTTTCTGGCGCTGGCGCAGCTTGCCCTGCCTGTGGCGGTGGCCCAGCCGATGCTGATTCTTAACGAGGACAACGACCACTACTTCTACCGGAATCGGACGAATATGTCCGTGCAGGCACTGGAGGCATATGTCGACAATTTTGCGCGAGGGCATGTAACGCACTTCTTCATGTGTCCGAGTGGACAGCGCCCCAGCTATGACTCGAAGGTCTGGGAACCGATATGGACTGGATGCGACCCGGGCGACTTCCGCTATCCGTCCGGTACGATCTGGGCCGAGAATTGCAAGCATCTCCACGAACAGGGGATCGATCCCTATGAGGTCTGGGTGCGCCGGTGCCGGGAGAAGGGCGTTTCGCCATGGATTACGACACGGATGAACGACACGCATTTCGCGGACATTCCGAACTATTTCCGGACTACGACTTTTGTCCGCAAGCGAAGTGACCTCTGGCGCAAGCCGGACTGGAAACGCGGCGACGCATGGTCCCTCAAGGCGCTTGACTATTCAAAGGCCGACGCTCGCAGATGGATGCTAGACCTCGTCCACGAGCAGATCGACCGTTGGGATGCGGACGGCATCGAGTTGGACTGGCTTCGCGGCCCGGAGAACCTCACGCCAGGCAAGGAGCGCGAGCAGGCGCACTTCCTGACGGACATGGTGCGGATCGTGCGTGGTTGGACTCTGGCTGCGGCTCAGCGCCGTGGGCATCCGGTGAGACTTGGCGTACGCGTGCCGGTCGACCCCGACATGGCACGTGCCTACGGCCTTGATGTCGTCGCCTGGGCAAGGGAAGGTCTCATTGACTTGATTGTTCCAGAGGGAGGCTCGTTTGTGGCGCCTGTGAGAAAATGGCGCGAGCAGATTGGCATGGCGGGCGAGCATGTCCTGATCTGCCCCGGCATCGACAATTGTTTCGAAAGTTCGCCTGGCGTGCGTGACGCGATGAATGTCGCCGTCTACCGAGGGTGGGCGGATGCACAGTATCTCCAAGGCGCGGACGGGCTCTATCTCTTTAATCTGCCATATTGTCCGGATTCTGTTGCTGGTGCCATCTTCGGCGAAGGCCTTGCGCCCGAGCATGTCCGAAGATCGAGTCGAAACTATGAGGTCACATATGAGGAGCTTGGGCCTGTTGGCTGGAAGAAGAAGAGTTTCTTGCCGTTGCATGCGGCATGCGGCGGTGAGATCTTATTGCCTGTCGGCTCTCCTGCGGCATCCGGGAAGGTGCTGGTCATCCTGGGAGCTCGCGAAAAGTATTCGGACACGATTCCGAGGACCACGCTGAACGGCATGCCCGCAAACGAGGTCGTGCATCCTTTTTTCAATGATGTGACAAAGGTCGCCTTTTGCTTCCCCGCGTCGGCGTTGTCGTATGATCGGAATATGCTGAAGGTGGAGAGCATCCCCGGAGCTTCTGCGGAGTGGGTTCGCTGCGAACTTGAGGTTCCGGCTAGACTGGTCAAGGCTGCAAGGTGATTCCGCTGGGGGTCGGGACAACAAGCCCTGATCTCAGAGAATAGGATCGAGCATATAAGATGTTGCCGTGTGATGTAACGATGACGGTCGACGGCGGGAAAACCGAATTTTTGGTATAATCACATGCCATGAAGAAGTGCTTCAATACAGCATGCATCTCGGCGGCGGCATTTGGGCTCATGTGCGCCGCAACGTCTTCCGGAGCCGGGCTCGAGATCGACTTTTCGGCGGAACGCGGCGCGATAAAGCCGCTCCACGGCGTGAACAACGCGCCGGTCCGCGTGAACGGAAAGCAGGGGCAGGACGAGTTCAAGTCCGCCGGCATCCCGTTCGTGCGCACCCACGACACAGCATACTCCTTCGGCGGGACGCATTACGTCGACATTCCGAACGTGTTCCCGAACTTCGACGCGGACGAGACCGACTCCAAGAACTACGACTTCGCCTACACCGATGCGTACCTGAAGCCAATCGTCGAGGCCGGATGCAAGATCTTCTACCGACTCGGCGTGACGATCGAGAACAACTGGAGGATCAAGGCCTACAACATCTATCCGCCGAAGGACTACGCCAAGTGGGCACGGATCTGCGAACACGTAGTCCGGCATTACAACGAAGGCTGGGCGGACGGTTTCCGCTGGGGCATCGAATACTGGGAAATCTGGAACGAGCCGGAGAATCCGCAGATGTGGCAAGGGACGAAGGAGCAGTTTTTTGAGCTCTACCGCGTGGCTGCCAACCATCTGAAGACGACGTTTCCGCAGATAAAGATCGGTGGCTACGCGGGGTGCGGATTCTACACGATAGACGATGCCAAGAGGCGCAAGGAGAGCGCGTTCTACCGCAGCTTCATCACATGGTTCGAGGATTTCTGCCGCTACGTGACTGCGCCGGAGACCAAGGCGCCGCTTGATTTCTTCTCGTGGCATCTCTACGTCTCGCAGAACTGGCCCGTTGACCGGATCGCCACACATGCGGCGTACGTGCGCAAGACGCTCGACGCGGCAGGGCTGAAGAGCACCGAAAACATCTTCAACGAATGGAACGTGTTCCGTGGCGCGAAGGAAGACCAGTTTGAACTGTGCAAGACCCATGTCGGCGCGGCGAACACGGCGGCGGCGTTCTGCGTGATGCAGAATTCAACGATCGACAAGGCGATGTACTACGATGCGTGCCCGACACGCGCCTATTGCGGACTGTTCACGTTCCCCGGCCACCGCACCACGCCGTGCTACGAGGCGTTCCGCGCATGGAACGAACTTGCGAAGCTCGGCACGGCGGCAGAAGCGAAGTGCGACGCGAAGGGGCTCTATGCCGCAGTTGCGAAGGACGGCGGACGCCGGGCGATCCTTGTGGCCAACGTCGGTGAAGAGGAGGCGTCGATAGCGCCCAATGCGGGCGGAGGCGCGTTCAGGATATACCGCGTTGATGCCGGGCATGCGAAGCTTTCGGACTGCGGTGAGTGGCACGAAGGCGCGATTCGCATCCCCGCAAATGGATTTGTGCTCGCCCTCTCGGGGTTCTTGCTTGGCGATGCGCCGACGGCAGACCGTGCGCCGTCCTCGCCGTCCAACGGACTGGACGACCGCGGTCCCGCCAGAAGGACGGCGCCGTAACGAATGGCTGCCCCCCCCCTTGCGCGGCGCGGGAGCTTTTGGTATACTACGCGCCAATTCGCCCACGGTGGGCGGGTTGAAGCGAATGAGTCGGGCCCCATTTCCCGGCCAAAGCGGATTGAACTGAAGAATGGTTCGAAAGGAGAAAAGAAATGGATATGCCGACATCTGCCCTTACGGGCATCACACTCAAGGACATGTTTGACGCCGGGCTTCACTTCGGCCATCAGACGAAGCGCTGGAACCCGAAGATGAAGGGCTACATCTTCGACAAGCGCAACGGAATCCACATCATCGACCTCCAGCAGTCCGTCGAGATGCTTGACGAGGCTGCGGCGTTCGTCAAGAGCGTTGTCCTCGCCGGAAAGAAGCTCCTGTTCGTTGCGACGAAGAAGCAGATGGCGGAGCTCGTCAAGGCCGCCGCGCAGAGCGTCGACCAGTTCTACGTCACTGAGCGCTGGCTCGGCGGCACGCTCACGAACGCCAAGACGATCCGCTCGTCGGTGAAGCGCATGCGCCAGCTGCAGGCCACGGCGAAGGCGAACGGCGGCCAGCTCTCCGAGCACAAGCAGGAGGCGTCCATGCTCCGCCGCGAGCTCGGCAAGCTCGAGACCAACCTGACCGGCATCGCCGACATGGCGGAGATGCCCGGCGCCGTCGTCATCGTCGACTGCGTCAAGGAGGCCAACGCGGTGAAGGAGGCGGCGCGCCTGCACATACCGGTCGTGGCGGTCGTCGACACCAACGCCGATCCCGAGCCGATCGACTACGTGATTCCCGGCAACGACGATTCTGTGCGCGGCGTGGAGCTCATCATCAACGGCCTCGTCAAGGTGATCAAGGAGGCGAACGACGAGTACGGTGCGCGCGCGGCCGAGGAGAACCGCCGTCGCGAGGCCGAGCGTGCGCAGCGCGCTGCCACGGAGAAGGCGGCGCGCGCCGAGCGCAAGGCGAAGTCTTCGGCCCGCCCCGCCTCGGGGGCGAAGCGCGCGTCCTCGAAGAAGGGCGCCGTCTCCGCCGACGTGAAGGCTGCTGCGCGCGCGGCCAAGGAGGCCGCCGAGACCAAGGCGAAGGCCGATCTCGCCGCCAAGCGCCGTGCGAAGGTCGTGGAGGCCGAGGCCGCTGTCGCCGAGGCCGCCGCCGAAGCGCCTGCAGCTCCTGCGGCCGCTCCCGCTCCCGAAGCCCCGGCCGCAGAACCCACCCCTGCCCCCGAGGCCTAACCCCTCAAACCTCTCAAACCCCTCAAACCTCTCAAACCTATGACAATCACAATCGACATGATCAAGCAGCTCCGCGAGGCGACCGCCGCCGGAATGGGAGCGTGCAAGGAAGCCCTCGCGGCCACAGACGGCAACATGGACGAGGCTGTTAAGTATCTCCGCGAGAAGGGCCTCGCGGTCGCCGCGAAGCGCGTCGACAAGGAGTCGAAGCAGGGCATCGTGGCCCTCGCGGAGGCCGCCGACAAGAAGTCGATGGCCCTGGCGGAGGTCAACTGCGAGACCGACTTCGTGGCGAAGACGGACGCGTTCGTCAAGTTCGTCGCCAACGCGGCCGAAGTGGCGCTCGAGGGCAAAGACATCGAGCAGACGCTGTCCGACGACTACAAGATGCTTCTCACGAAGACCGGCGAGAACGTGAAGATCCGCCGCAGCGAGCGCTATGTGCTCGATGGCACGGGCGTGCTGTCTGGCTACATCCACATGGGCGGCAAGATCGGCGTCCTCGTAGAGCTTGCGACTCCCTGCGAGAAGTGCGCGGCGTCGCCGGAGCTGGCCGAGGCGGCCCACATGATCTGCCTTCAGGTCGCCGCGAACTCGCCGAAGTACGTGGCGCCGGCCGACGTGCCCCAGGCCGAGATCGACGCGGAGCTCGAGATCAAGCTCAACGCGCTCAAGGAGCAGAAGGGCAAGCTCCCGCCCGAGCAGGCGCTCGTCGGCATCAAGAAGGGCATGGCCGCGAAGTTCTGCACCCAGATATGCCTGCTGAAGCAGGACTACGTTGCGGACGGCGAGCAGACCGTGGAGCAGTACCTTGCGGGCGTCTCCAAGGCCTGCGGCGGCGCGCCCATCACGGTGAAGCGCTTCTGCCGCATGCAGCTCGGCGCATAAGGCGCCATTCGCACGGCTGTGCCGGCTTCGGGCGACTGCGCCGCATGGCGAAGTCGCCCGAATTGCATTTTGCGGGCAGGCATAATGGCGGGGACCGAGGCAGCGGCGACGTCGTGCGACTGTTCCGTCTGCAACTGCATGGATTCTGATATAATACCGCCATGAGGGCATTGTGGATCTCCTGACCAGGTTCGCGTTCGCCGGCTGCGGCGTCGTGGCGGCAGCAGTCATGCTGGCGGCCGGTCTTGTTGCATTCGCGCCTAAGTCCGCATTTGAACCGTTCCGCCACCTTGCGGACTTCGCAGCCCGCCGTCCGCTCGCGGCTGTCGTGATGGTGCTCCTATTGGTTCTCGGCCCAGTCCGAGACGCGGTGACGAAGGTGACGAACGCGCCGCTTTGCGGCGCTACACTCTACACTCTCAACTCTCAACTTGAATCCGTCCCGACCATGCAGCCGGCCACGGCGGACCCTCTTGAGATGAACTTTCCGACCAACTTCCCGCCCGTGACGAACTTGTGCTTCTGGGGAATCGAGCGCGGGTCTAACTTCGTGTCGCTTGGAATCGCGTGGCCGTTCTCGCTTTCGTTCACCAACAACCTCATAGACCTCTACGGCAACTGGCGGCTCGTGTCCAACGGCTGGGAGAGGCTCGCGCAGATAGACGTCAGCGGCGCATCGTCCAATGTCGTAGTCGACGTTTCGTTCGACCTGTTCCCGACGAACGCGATGGATGAGTCGGCGTTCTTCCGCCTTGCGTCGCAGGACGACGCGGACGGCGACGGGCTTTCCGACGCATACGAGGCGTGGGCCTCTGGGACAGATCCCGCAGTCGCCGACACCGACGGCGACGGAATGAACGACGGTTGGGAGCATGACGTCGGCACGAGTCCGATTCTCGTCGACACTGACGGGGACGGGCTGTCCGATGGCGACGAGTCTGGCTTCATCGCAAAGGCGGAGACGTTCGAGTGGTACGACACGACGGGGTGGACGACCTCCCACTGCTGGGGCTACTGGCCGAGTTCTCCGGGCATCATCGAGAGCTGGTGGTGCACGTCATTTTCCTCGTCTGGACTTTCCGGCCACTGCCTCTGCGGACGACAGATCGTCTCCATGACAGGGTTCGAGACGGGATACGTGGCGTTTTCCGAGCCCGGACGCGGCCGTGACTGGATCTTTCCGAGCGGCCCTCTGCCGCTTTCCGGCAACGTCTGGAACAGCGGAAACTTCATGGTCGCGCCCTACTGGGGCGGAACCTGCCTGTGCGAGGGCGACCAGAACTCGTACGTGCGGCACGGGACGGCGTCCAACGGCGCTTTTGTCGTCGAGTTCCACGACGTGAGGCGGCAGGTCGGGTCGTCCCTCGGAATGACTTACCAGGTGATCCTTCCGGCGGGGACGGGGAACGTCGTCCGCGTGAGCTACCATTCTTCGGACTGGTGGCTGGACGGGGAAGGTGCTGTCGTCGGAGTGCAGGCCACGGACGCAATTACATCCAACGGCTACTACAACCTGACGTGGGACTTTGCAGAACGAGGTCCGATTCTCCCGCAGACGACAATCGAGTACCATCTCGGCAAGGGCTCCGACCCGACTCTCGCCGATACCGACGGCGACGGGCTCACCGACGGCGTTGAAGCGCAGCTTGGCACCGACCCGTGCGTCGTGGACACCGACGGAGACGGGCTGTCCGATGCCATGGAATGCGACCTTGGCACCAATCCTCTTGCCAAGGATACGGACGGTGACGGTTTGATGGATAGGTGGGAAGTTTCCAATGGCATAGACCCGCTCTCCGCCATCGGCGACGACGGAGCCGGCGGCGATCCGGACAATGACGGGCTAGCCAACCTCCAGGAACAGGCATCTGGATGTGACCCGCAGAACGCGGACACTGACGGAGACGGGCTTGAGGACGGCGACGAGGTTTTTCATGGCACGGATCCGGTTGTGGTTGATTCTGACCACGACGGACTTCCCGACGGTCTGGAGGTCGCAGTCGGCACCAGCCCGATCCAGTCCGACACCGACGGTGACGGCATGAACGACGGGTGGGAACACCAGCACGGTTTCGACCCGGCGGTCGACAACGCCTCCGACAACGACCCGAACAACGACATCGACGCGGACCCAGACGGGGACGGGTTGACTAACGGACAGGAGTGCGAGTGGGGGACTGATCCCGGCTGCACAGACACTGACGGCGACGGTGTTTCCGGCTTCGCGGAGATCATGAACGGCTCCAACCCTACTGACGGCACGGACATAGGAAGACCGACCGCCTCCTATCCTTATCGGGGCCTCATGTTCAATGTCTACGGAGACTATGCGGCATGGCGGATGACGATAGAGGGCATCGGTTCGCTAGATTATCGAGTCGACACCGTCTCGATGGCGTCCCCCGGTGCGGGAAACGACAAGCTGAAGGTGCTGAGGAAAGGTAACTCCTACAGGCTGTCGATGGAATGGCTGAATTCCAGCGGACATGAGAATCCATATTGGTACTGCTGGCAGGCGAGGATCAACGGACTGCCGACTACGCCGTCGTACGAGAGCTACACATCGACGAGACTGGAAGGCAACGAAATCGTGCATGGAGTCGGATGGATGGCGGAGAACGCAAGCGGGCTTCTGACATCGCATGTGCACACGAACGACGACGAGGGAGGAAACGTGGCGGGGTCGCTCCAGTCGATTCTCCACGTGTACCAGTACGACGTGAGCATATGCGATCCCGACGACGACGCCTGGGGCGAGCTGGACGCCTCACGCGTCATTCTCGACGACGAAGTCCTGCGCATCCGCGTCAGAATCTCACCTGCCATTGCGACACTCGACCTGTGCCGTCTTGTCATGGGAAGCAACATCCTCGTCAAGACCTCTGGCACGTGTCCTAATGGCGCGGAGGTCCCGATAGAAGCGGCAGACTTCTCTGTTTATCCTGACCGTTCCGAGATACGGATGACGAAGACGTTTGCGCAGCTGAAGTCCCTCGGGATCCTTCCGCAGAACGACGAGGACGGCGTGGACGAGATGGTGTGGATGGACATTGGGGATGTAGATTCGTCGAAGCCATCCAATCTCACCGACAGCGAGGCGTTTTCGGCGCTTGGCTATCAGTTTCGAGGGAAGGCGACGGGAGATGTGTCAAAGACACTTGAATCCTCGCCTCCAAATTCCATTCCGTCGGAGTCGTTTTTCAAGGCGGCGGGGTGTGAAGTCATCTCTGCGGAATACGGCGGAATGACAAGTTCAAGGCGTCAGATCATGAATCAAGCGGATTACTTCTACTACTCAGGGCATGGATTTCATCTATATAAGACCGTTGACCCTGGGTTCGGTCCTGAAACAGTTAGTGGATATTGGAATAAAGGTTTGAACTGCGCAATATTTTCGGCGTGCTCGATTCTTGACATAAATGATTACAATAATAATTACCGATGGGAACCCGAAGAACACAACCTTTCGCCAGGAAAGGCGTGGGAGGCTGTTGGGCCATCCATTCTCCTGGGTTATAATTATTATGCGCCAGCCGATAATACAGGTGCACCCGCTCAGATTATTTCATCGTGGATGCAAAATCGATCTTCCGTAAGCGACATAGAGGCATGGATGTCCGCTAATAGGTCAAGGAAGAAATGGAATGCGTGTGCAATCCAGAAAGGCGTTAAATATGTTTACTTTGAAAACCTTCCGTTTGGAATTCACATTAAAAGAGAGGTCAACAAGGAGGACTGGTGATGAAAACCACGGCAACTTGGGTGATTTTGGGCATTTCCTGCGCCATGAATGAGTGTAAGGCGTGGAATAATATTGCGGAGTTCGAGTGCGCCGCAACAAATGCACTTGAATGCGTGCCGATTCTAGTGTCAGCAGAATTCAGAAATGAATTGACTAACTATATAGAGACAGCCTCCAATTTAGAGGCTCAAGTCGCCGCCAGCTTGGTGTTGTGTGAAGGACTATTAGCGGACTATAATGAAACAATGGATAGTAGTTGTTTGGATAGAGCCTTGTCGGCAGCGAGTAACATATGTGTTTTAACAAGTACAGAAACCAATGCATGGTATTGCTGGCATTCCAAACTTCTTGTTTTCGCTTGCCATGCACAGAACGACAATATGTCACTTGCGTACAACGTTGCGTCAAATGCTCTTGTCGAAATAGGCTCTTTGGACATTGCGACGAGCAACGTGATTTCTGTGGCACTTCTCAAACGTAATAGGGCTGCAGACCTATCCATACGACAGTCTCTTGTGTTGTCAAAGGCGTTGGCGGCGGCAATGCTCAAGAAGAATGCAGAGGCGATTAGTTTGTCATCGGCGCTCCCGGCAAAATACCAAGATATGGTAATTAGAGCATTGCAAAGTGATTGAAGAAGGTGTCCCGAGAAGGACAAGGAACCGTAAAGGAGTAATGACATGAAATGCTTCAAATGGATGTTAATTGGTTCACTGACGTGTCTTGTTGTCGGAACGCTATGGTGGTGCGGTGGGAAATATGGCCGTTGCATGTGGCTGGGGTGACATCTACTGCAAGAATGGGGACTATGTAATCGCGGAGCTTTATCAAGGAGTGAAGCAAGATTGGATGGAAGACGACTGGAACAATGGGACAGGTGCCCGCTTCTATGATCTAATGCTGTTGCAGAGCGAGCTGATACCGCGTTTACTAATGTTTGGATATGGTGGCGACGCTAAATCCGACATCCCAACGGGCAATGTGCGTGGACGGGCGAAAGACGGGTCGTTTGGCATGATTTCAGTCGGGAGGAGTTCGTTCATGACAACATCACCACATAGTCTGTAAAAGGAGGCTGCTCAGATGAAGGACGGAATAATTGTTGTATGTACTGCGGTTACAGCAGTGTTGGCGCTTGCTTGTGCCGCAGAATGCGACCAAGGGGGGCTTGAGAGGTACTTGGTGTTCAGCAAGCCATATTGCAGTTCTGGAGACGAACCATATGTTCTTCCCCGCTACAGAAATTCTCTCGCAGATTGTAGGGATTTCTTTGAAAGCAGCGGCTGGACCACGAATCAGTTTCTTGAAGGGCTGATATGCGCCATAACCAACAATGTCACGGACGAGAACTGGCCAGACGAGTACAAGCGCGATGCAGCGGAAGTCGCGGCATGGAAGCTTGGCGAAATCGACAATCCCGCCGTTACGAACTTCTTCAGGCAATTTAACGACAGTGACGATACGGACAGGCTGAAGATAGAGACGATACCCCCGGTCTTCTGGCGAACCAACCTCGAGCCGGAGGTCTTGGCGTACATGCGTACCTTGTGCGTTCGGACAAACGTGTATTGCAAGGTTGAATCCAATGTCATGGGCGACATGTTCGAGACTCTTTCGACGATGCCCGACGCGCTGAAGCCGGCGGCGACGAACCGCGTCGCGCAGTACATGTACTTCGCGATTCGCCATACGACTCGCAGAATGGGATGGCAGGATCGGGAGTTATCCAACTTCATCCCTGCATATTCCAACAGTTTGCAGAGACTGTCCTTGATGCGCTATGTCTCGACTTCTGCCACCAACGACTGGGAGCGGTCGAACGCTGCGCAGGTTGTGCAGCGGCTCGAATCCTTGCCCACCAACCAGCTCAACGACGTCAGCTGGATCGCCGAGTGACAGACGATTGAACAGTGGTGCAACTATGAGCAAGAACAAGACACTATACACGGCGAAGAGCCATAAAGTTGATAGTACTCTAAAATTGTTGCAAGACTTCTGCCGTGGCCGGTGTGGTTTTGGTACAATATAGGCCACGGCAGAAGCATTCACAAAACAGGAGGTAAAACGTGAGAGCATTGGCATTCGGGTGTTGCCTGGCGCTGGCGGCTGTGGCCGAGGCGGGCGCGCCGTTGGAAATCGGCTGGGGAGAGGCGGACATCACGCCGCCGACCACAAAGCGCATTCCGCTGTGCGGGCAGTATTACCAGCGGCTGGCGGACGTCAAGGATCCGTACCACAGCCGACTCAAGTTCGTCGCAACGGCGATGAAGAAGGGCGACGAATATGTCCTCATGGGCGGCATTGACAACGTCACCGTCTGGCAGCCGTTCGTTGACCGGGTGCGCGCGCGTGTCCATGAGCTTGTGCCCGAGATCGCGCCCGAACGCCTCTTCATGGGCTGCATCCACACGCACAGCGCCCCGGCGATACGCCCGAGCGGCACGCCGCGCGCGGAGGAGATGGAGCGCAAGCAGCCGGACGTGTGGGGCCCGAACGAATATTCGGACTTCGCGCTCGAACTGGTGTCCGGCGCATACGTCGAGGCCTGGAAGAACCGGAAGCCGGGCGGCGTGCAGCGCGCCTTCGGGCAGGCCCGCGTGGGCCATTGCCGCCTGGCCCTCTATGCGGACGGTTCCACCGAGATGTACGGCGACACGAACCGCCCCGACTTCGTCGGCATGCTGGAGGGCGAAGACGATGGCGTGGGGATGCTTTTCACCGTGGACGAAACAGGAAAGCGGACGGGGCTGATACTCAACGTGGCGTGCCCGTCGCAGGTGATGGAAGCGAACTATCAGGTGTCGTCCGACTTTGCCGGCGCCACGCGCGAGAAACTGAAGAAGGTGTATGGCGACGGGTTCCGCATGATCTACCAGATCGGGGCGGCGGGCTGCCAGAGTCCGCGCGACCTCGTGCGGCGCGGCCGCACCGAGCCGGACGGCTGGCACGACGACATGGTGCAGCTACTTTCCGACCGCCTCGTCAAGTGCGTGACGGAGGCGAAGGCGATGCCCGTCCAGCGCGATGTCGTGCTGAAGCATGAATGCCGGCAGGTCTCGGTGCCGATGCGCCGCGTGTCGCCGGAGACGGTGGCCGCTGCGAAGAAGGAGTTTGCGGCGCTTGAGAAGAAATGGCCCGGCGATTCGGCCTGGCAGGATTTCCTGGCGCAGGTCCATGCGAACGAGAAGAAGGGAGGGCCGGGTCCGTACGACTCGAAACTCCACCCCTATGCGGTGATGGATGTCGACAGGGCTGTGCTGAAGCGCGCGGTCGAGCAGGATTCCGTGAAGGAGTACACGTTCGAGATGCACGTCACGCGCCTCGGCGAGGTCGCGTTCGTGACCTGTCCGTTCGAGCTGTACCTCGCGTACGGGCAGATCATCAAGGCCCGGAGCGCCGCCGTGCAGACGTTCATCGTGGAGAAGTGCGGCAACGGTGGATACGTGCCGACGCAGGCCTCGGAGAATTCCGTCGGCTACAGCGGCGGCATCAACGTCGGCAAGGTCGGCCACGAAGGCGCCTACCGGTTCTGCGATCTCGCCGTGGACTGCATCAACGGGATGTTCAGCGAGAAATAGCGGGCATGTGCGGTTGACGCTGCGCAGAAGATAACCGAAGAGCGTCATAGGAAATATCCGCCTTTTTGCGGAATGTCTACGCCGGAATGCCTGAAGCGGCACGTCCGTTTTTTGGTATAATATAGGCCACGGCAGAAGCATTCACAAAACAGGAGGTAAAACGTGAGAGCATTGGCATTCGGGTGTTGCCTGGCGCTGGCAGCGGCGGCGGGCGCAGAGACGGTGGTCGACGTCACTGGCGTGGGGCCCACAAAGTTCGCGGTGGAGATGCAAGTCTCGAGCCGGGCGTTTGCGGACTGCCTCAAGAAGAACCTCGAGCTCTCCGGGCTCTTCCTCGTGGCGCAGAAGGGAACCATACGGGTCTCCGGTGCCCCGGGTGCGATCCGTGCGGAGGGTCGCGGCAAGGTCGTCAGTTGCACGACGCCGTTCGCCGACGACAAGGCCGCGCGCATTGCGGCGCGAAGGCTCTCCGACGCCATGTGCGAGGCATTCGGCCAGCAGAAGGGCTTCGCCATGGACAAGATCGTCTTCCTCAACCGCGGCAAGGCGAAGTCCCGCGGAGAGGCCATGCCCGGCGAGATATGCATCGGCTATCCAGACGGATACGACATACGCCAGCTTACGACCGACGGGAAGATGACCGTG
The DNA here is from genome assembly GCA_017405115.1 of Kiritimatiellia bacterium. The sequence continues at coordinate 10,938 of JAFRBA010000067.1, read as the reverse complement.
TTCCCGCGCTGGTACGCCGGCGGCGAGTCACTCCTTTATATCAGCGACAAGAACGGTGCCCCCCAGATCTGGGAGATGAACGTGTCAACCGGCCGCCGCGGCACCAAGTGGAGCTTCAGGGGCTCGCCCGCAGGAATAGCGGTCTCGCCAGACGGGTCCCGCGTGGCGGCGATCCTCTCGTTCCAGGGCAACCCTGAGCTCTACGTGCTCCAGGGCGACCGCTTCGTCCGCCTCACGACCACGCCGAACGCGAGCGAGGGACAGCCGACCTGGAGCCCCGACGGCAAGAAGATCGCCTACGTCTCGAACGAGACGCGGCATCCGCAGATATACGTCGTCGACGTGGCCACCAAGGCGAAGCGGAGGCTGACTTCGCGCGGGCGCGAGAACATCGACCCGGACTGGGGCCCCGACGGGCGCATAGCATACATCACCAAGCGCGGCGGCGCGCAGGTCGCGCTGATGACCTCCGCCGACGGCGACGCCTCGGCGACGCTTGTCACGGACCAGGGCAACTGGGAGCATCCGAGCTGGGCGCGCGACAAGCGCCACCTCGTGGCCAACCGCGACAGGGCGCTTTTCGTGATAGACACGCTGCCGGAGGGCGACAAGCCGCGGCAGGTGTTCCATGCCAACGGCAACTGGATTTCCCCGTGCTGGGTGCGCTGACGGCTTCGTAGCAGGGAGGCAACGCCGTGAACGACTTCGAGTTCGAGTCGCCGACGCACTTCGCGTTCGGCCGGGGCGCCGAGCGGAAGACCGGCGCGCTAGTCAGGGCATTCGGCGGAACCAAGGCGCTGCTCCACTTCGGCGGCGGCAGCGTAAAGGCGAACGGCGTCTACGACAGGGTGGTCGCGTCGCTCGAGGAGGCCGGCGTGCAGTTCGTGCCCCTAGGAGGCGTCCAGCCGAACCCGCGCGAGGCCCTTGTGCGCGAAGGCATCGCGCTCGTCCGCCGCGAAGGGCTGGACTTCGTCCTGGCCGTCGGCGGCGGCAGCGTCATCGACTCCTCCAAGGCCATCGCCTTCGGGGCGGTGTACGACGGCGACTTCGCCGACTACACGTTCGGCAAGGACTGCAAGAAGCCGCCGATCGTGTCCGCCGCGCTGCCGGTGGGCGCGGTCCTCACGATTGCCGCGGCGGGGAGCGAGGGCTCGTGCAACTGCGTCATAAGCCTCGGGCCGGAGAACCTCAAGCGCACCATCACCGGCGACAGGCTGCGCCCGCGCTTCGCCGTGATGAACCCGGAGTTCACCTTCACGCTGCCACCGTACCAGACGGCGTGCGGGCTGGTCGACATCTTCGCGCACGTGGCGGAGCGCTACTTCACCCAGACCGAGGGCGTGCTGGTCACCGACGAGCTGTGCGAGGCGGTGATGCGCACCGTCGTCGCGGAGAGCGCGGCGGTCATGGCGAATCCCCGGGACTACGACGCGCGCGCGAACATCATGTGGGCGGGAACAGTCGCGCACAACAACATCTGCGGCGTCGGCCGCGCGCAGGACTGGTCCAGCCACGGCATCGAGCACGAGCTTTCGGCGCTCTACGACTGCGCGCACGGCGCGGGGCTCGCCGTCGTCATGCCGGCTTGGATGGAATACGTCATGTCGGCCAACCTCGCGCGCTTTGCGCGCTTTGCGGACCGCGTCTGGGGAGTGCCGTGCGGCGACGCGGCGGCAATGGCGAAGGAGGGCATCTCGCGCTACCGCGCGTGGCTGAAGTCGATCGGCATGCCGACGTCGTTCTCCGAGCTGGGCGCGCGCTCGGAGGACATCCCGCGCCTCGCGGCCAGCCTCGGCCTCAAGGAGGGGCAGACCCTCGGCGCATTCCGGCCGCTCACGACGTCGGATGTCGAGGCGATTCTCCGCCTTGCCGTTTTTTGATATAATCCCACGCATGAAAGCTGTCTACTGGCTGCCAGTCGCCGCGCTCGCCGGCGCAATCGTCGGGTCGTGGGGCGCCCGGGAGGAACTGCGGGCTTACCGCGAGCTGGGTGCGCGCGACACCGCGCGCCAGGCGTCGAACGGAAGGGCCGGCGGCCTTGACGCGTTTACGCGGATGGTTCGCATCCCCGACGCGGCGAATGCGCGCAAGCCGGCGAAGCGCTCCGCCGCCCGTTCGGAGATATCAGTGACGAACCGCTCCGCCTCCGTTCGCAAGGAGAAGATAGACCTCGGCGACGACAAGCCGGCCGCAGCGCCCGTCCAGCCGAAGGACCTCGGCGCAAGGATCGAGGAGGCGCAGGAGCTTTGGGGCGCGCGCGTCGACGTGGCGCGAGCGCAGTGGAAGGTCAAGCTCAAGCTGGAGGGTGCCGCGGCGGACTCTTTCGACGAGGCTCTTCAGGAAATGAACGAGCGGCTCTACGAAAGCGTCGCCGCGCTGGCCGAGATCGTGGCAGAGCGTGGAAAGCTCACGACCGAGACGGGGCTGCGGCTGATGGGCGAGACGGCCACCGTCATGTCCGAGGCGTACGACCGCATCGGAGCCTGCGTGGCCCCGGAACTTCGCGACGAAGTGTCCGAGATGAACATAGTCGACTTCATAGACCCCGGCGTGGCGGAGCCGCTCGTCGGCGTGCAGGACAAGCTGGAGGCTCCCGGTGCGCGATCCCGGAAGGGGAGCCGATGATCGGCTCTCTGCGCCGGACGCTGCTGACCGCGCTCGTCGAGTGGCGCGGCGCGATTCGCTCGCGGCGGGCGCTCGTGCTCCTTGCGCTGTACCTGGCAACGGCCGTCCTGTGCATGTACGGCACGATATCGGTCCTCGGCAAGATGGAGTCCGAGCTTGCGAAGCTGCTGATGCTCCCGGACGGCGGGCAGGCAGGTGTCGTTTCCGAGACGCTCTGGAAGTCCGAGCCGTTCCGGCGCATGGTGCGCTCGGCGGTCGGCGACAGCCTTGTCTTCGAGAGCCTGCTTGCGCGGCACCCGGTCGAGCTCATCTACGCATGGTTCGCGTTCCTCTTCGCGCCGATGCTGGTGGTGCTCGTGTCCGGCGGACGCGTCGCCGACGACCGCCGGACAGGCGCTGTGCGGTACATGCTGATGCGCGAGACGCGGCTTGAGTGGTCGGTCGGCAAATACGTCGGGCAGTCCCTGCTCATAGCGTGCGCCGTCGCGGTCAGCGCGCTGGGCGCGTGGGCTGTTGTCTGCCTCCGCCTTCCGTCCTCCACGGCTGCGAGGCTTCTGCTCCCGATGCTCGCGTGGGGAGTCAAGGCGTGGGTCTATTCGCTGGCGTGGCTCGGCGTCGCGCTTGGCGTATCGCATCTGACGCGCACCTCCGGCAAGGCGGTGGCGCTCGGCCTGCTCTTCATGTTCCTGTTCGCGGCGCTGCCGGGCTTGCTCGGCCTGCTGGTGGAGAAGTGCGGCTGGCCGCAGGCCGTCCTGCACCTGGAGGCGGTCGTTCCGTCGTATGCGGAGCATTCGCTCTGGCGCAGCTCGCCTGTGGCGCTCGCCGTCGCGTCGTTCCACCTCGCCACGCTCGGCTTCCTGTATCTGATGGCCGGTGCGGCCGTCTTCGCGAGGAGGGACGCATGATAGCCGGCGTCGCGGTGAGGACGAGGGACCTCGTGAAGCGCTATGGCTCGCGCCGCGCGCTGGACGGCTTTTCGCTGTCGGTCTCCAATGGCGCGGTCATGGGGCTCGTCGGAGCGAACGGCGCGGGCAAGACTACCTGGATGCTCGCGGTCGCCGGGCTTCTGCGCCCGACGTCCGGAACCGTCGATCTGCTGGGGAGCGGCCCTTTCGACGCCGCGCGTCACTGCGGACTTGTGAGCGTCCTGCCGCAGGATGCCGAGCTGCCGCCGGAGCTTTCGGCGGAGGAGCTTCTGCGGAGCTTTGCCCGTCTTCAGGGACTTTCCTCCGCAGAGGCGAGGAAGGCCGCGGCCGACGCGCTGGAGGCCGTCAACCTCGCCGACCGCGCGAGGAGCCCGGTGCGAACCCTTTCGCACGGGATGCGCAAGCGCGTCATGGTCGCCCAGTGCTTCATAGGGCGGCCGAAGCTGGTTCTGCTGGACGAGCCCCTTAACGGGCTCGACCCCGTGGAGGCCGAGCGTATGCGGCGGATGATCTCTGCGCAGCGCGGAAAGTGCACGATCGTCATCTCATCCCACCAGCTCGGAGACATCGAGCAGGTGTGCACGCACGTGGCGTTCGTGGAGAAGGGGCGCGTGGTCAGGGCCGACACGCTGCGCGCCGTCACGCAGACGGACGAACAGACGTCGTATGTCCTCTCGCACGCGCCGTCCGACATGGACGTTCTTTCCGCCGCAGTTCCCGGCGCGGCGTTCAGGTGGTCGGAGGATTCGCGCACGCTCACCTGCGCCTTTTCCGGCGCGGAGGGCGGAGCCGCGGCGGTGAACCGGCGCCTTCTGCCGCTGCTGCTTGCCCAGTGCGACGTCGTCTCGGTCTCCGTCGGGGTCTCCCTCGAGGAGGCGTACCTGTCCGAGCGCGATGCATAGCGAGGTTCCAGCTGTGGGAGAATGGGGCCGAATGTAGTCTGCGTATTTCCTGTCGGGGTGCCGTAGAACCGACTGGGGACCCTGCGGAAAGGCAGTCTTGCGGGATATTTGCGAAACGGCGGACGGCGGCGCGGCAGAGGGTGTGGGATGCGATGTTTGCTTTGAGTAGTCAAGGCGACTGCTTCTAAATGGTGCGATACTCATCCAAATCGTGTGCTGCGCATGATGATTTGGATGAGTATCTGATAAATCTACGGAGATAGACATCCAAAACATACATTTGGTATAATATGCGCACGCAAAAAAGGAGAGATAGTATGATAGGTCGCTTAAGCGAAACAAGGATTCTGCGCAGTGCTTATGAATCAGAGCAATCGGAATTCGTGGCATTGTACGGACGCCGCAGGGTCGGCAAGACATTTCTCGTCACGGAATTCTTCAACGGCAACTTTTCGTTTCACCATGCGGGAATTGAGGGGGCGTCAAAAAGAGAGATGTTGTCGAGTTTCCGCGAGGCGCTGAAACAGCAGGGGCATCCGAAGTGTCCGCGTCTTACGACGTGGGTCCGCGCCTTTGCCGAGCTGGAGACTCTGCTTGATGGCAAGCCGGAACCGCGGAAGGTCGTGTTTCTGGACGAGCTGCCGTGGTATGACACGCCAAAGTCCGGTTTTCTTCGCGCTTTCGAGTCGTTTTGGAATGGATGGGCCTCTGTCCGCAGGGATGTTGTGCTTGTTATATGTGGCAGTGCCACGACATGGATAATTGACAAGGTTGTAAAGAACCGAGGTGGTCTTCACAACAGAGTAACGCGCCAGCTTCCCATTGCGCCGTTCACTTTGCGTGAATGCGAAGAGTTCGCGGCGTACAAGCATCTCGACTTCGACAGAAGGCAGTTGGCCGAGTGTTACATGGCGCTGGGCGGCGTTGCCTACTACTGGAGTCTCCTTCAAGAGGGGCTGAGCGCAGCCCAGAACTTCGACAGGCTGTTTTTTGGCGTGGCCGATGAAATACGGAACGAGTACGAAAGGGTGTTTGCGTCGCTTTTCAGGAGTCCGACGAGGCACATGGCGATAGTCGAGATGCTGGGAACTCGCCAGTCCGGGCTGACTCGGGAGGAGATTGTCGCGGGATTGCCAGAAGGCTCCGGCGGAGAAGTCACGCGAAGTCTCGAAGAATTGTGTCAATGCGGATTCGTCCGCAGGTACCATGCCATAGGGATGGCGAAGAAGGGCGCAATATATCAGTTAATAGACAACTACGTGCTTTTCTACTTTCGCTTCCTTCGCGACAGGAAGGGAACGGACGAGCATTTCTGGTCGCTTTCTTACTCGACTCCCGCCGTAAACAACTGGCGTGGCCTTGCCTTTGAGCGCGTTTGCATGTGGCATGTTCCGCAGATACGCGCGGCGCTTGGGATTTCCGGCATTGTCACGGATGTGTATTCATGGCGCGGTCGAAAGACGGATGATGGCGGTAGACCCTTGCAGATCGACTTGCTTCTCGACAGAAGCGACAACATGATCGATCTCTGTGAAATGAAGTTCTCGGGCGGAGAATACGAACTTGATGCTGAGGAAAACAGGAGGCTCATGGAACGCATGGAGACGTTCCGTCGCCAGACTGGAACGCGCAAGGGAACGAGGACTGTTCTTATATCCGCTTTTGGACTCAAGCGCGGCAAGTATGCGGGAAACATCCAGAGTGTCGTCACTCTTGACGATTTGTTCAAGGCGTAGTGAAGGAGGAGAAGCGAAATGACGATGACAGCGTTGCTTGCGGTGGCGACGGTTCCGGCGTGGTTGAACGTGACGCCGCTTCTGGCGGACCACCAGGGGGAAATCGCCGCGGACAACCGGTGGCTCTTCGAGAACACCCTTGTCGACGGGGTGGCGTTCAAGCTGACGCTGACGCCGGAAGGCGACCCGGCTTTCGACAAGGCGTCCGTCTACGCGCCGCGCTTCCGCAGGATGAAGGAACTCCTTTCGGGCGCGAAGGGAAGGTGCGGAGTGCTCTTTCAGGCGACGATCGGACACGGCTGGACGCCCGACTCGCAGACGCCATGGCAGAAGTTCGTCGACCGCAGGGGCATGGAGCGCTACATCTTCTGTCCGCTCGGCCCGGAGTTCAGGACGTATCTCCGGGACCAGGCGGCGAAGATCGCCGCGGAGCGTCCCGACTTTTTCATGATCGACGACGACACGCGGCTCATCACCGTACGCGACGGCTGCTTCTGTCCGCTCCACCTCGCCGAAATGAGCCGGCGTGCGGATTCTCGCCGTCTGCGTCTCCGGCCATGACGACCTTGAGTCGCTGCCGCTTGACTTCGGCGCGGCGGCTCCAGAAAAAGCCGAGCGGCTGCGCCCAGACGGCACGTGGGCGCCGGTCGCCGTCCGCCGCGGAGCGAAGGGCGAGGTCGTCCTCGAGACGCCTGTCGGATTTCTGGACGTTGCGGTCTTCCGCCTGCGGTGACGGCCCGCCAGTCGGCGAGATCCTCCTCGTGTGGAGCCTGGCTAAGTGTGAATCGCCTACGGGTCGAGCTCCATCTTCCGCGCCTCAGCCACGAGCGAGCGGGAATAGGGATGCTTTGGCCCGGCGAAGAACGCCGCGGGGTCGTCGGACGTCTCGACCACCTGCCCGTCCTTCATCACCGCGAGCTTCGTCGCCATCTGCGACACGACGCCGAGGTCGTGCGTGATGAGGAGAATCGCTGAGTTCGCGCGGTGCAGGCTGCGCATGAGCTTCAGCACCTGCGCCTGGATCGTCACGTCCAGAGCGGTCGTCGGCTCGTCGGCTATCACGAGGTCGGGGTCGAGCATCAACCCCATCGCGATCATCACGCGCTGCTGCATTCCGCCGGAAAGCTCGTGCGGATAGGCCAGGGCCCTCACGGCCGGATCGGGTATGCCGACCTTGCCCAGCCAGTCCAGCGCACGGTCGCGCGCGGCCTTGCGCGAGATGTTCTCATGCAGGCGCACGGTCTCAACGAGCTGGTCTGCGATGCGGTGCAGCGGGGAGAGCGAGCCCATCGGGTCCTGGAAGATGACACCGATCTTCTTCCCCCGGATCCTCCTGAGCTCCTTCAGCGGCATCACGAGCGTGTCCGCTCCGTCAAGCAGGATGCGCCCCTTGGGCCAGAACGCGGGCGGGCTCGGCAGCAGGCGCGGCACGGACATCGCTACCGAGCTCTTCCCCGAACCGGACTCCCCGACGACGCCCAGCACCTCGCCGCGGTCGAGCGACAGGGTCACGTCGCGCGCCGCCTGCACGACGTCGCCCTCTTCGCCGCGGTACGATACGTCCAGCCCTTGGATCTCCAGCAGCATCTGCCCCCGCTATCTTTCCGTCGACGCTGCCCAGGCGGCCGCCGCTGCCTCTTTGGGAAGCGCGGTCGTCAGGTAGCGCACCTTGTCGAGGGGCACGGTCTTTGCCGCGCCGTCGAGCGCCACTTCTAGTTTCGCCGCGCCGCTCGTGTGCCAGTAGGCGATTACGCGGGCGCCTCCGCGCTCGAAGATGAACGCGCGGGCGTCCGGCGCCTTAGCCGGCGTCGGCAGCATCTCGATTGGATGCAGCTCGTACTCGCCGTTGTCGTTCACGTAGAGGTGGTGCTCCTGCGTCGGGGACTTAAGGGCGGCGCGCCATTCCGGCTTCTGGTCCAGCAGCTTCCTGGCGCGGACGTCCTCCCATCGCCGCATGACCGCGAGAAGGTCCTCGCCGCGTGGATGCTTTGCGAAGCCCTCCGGGTCGAGCATGACCGTCGCCGGGCAGTTCCATGCCGCGGCGCGGCTCGTGCCGAACTCCCACATGTCCGGCTGGGAGCCGATCGACGTGCAGGTCTCGTGGGGCACGCGGTCCTTGAGCCTGACCTTCTGGCCCGGCTGGTAGAGGCCCCACCAGCCGAAGTCGAGCCGGGTGAAGTTCTGGTGCATTATCGGCGCCTCGGCCTGAGGATGGACGGCGATCATCTTCTTGAATATCTCGGGCGGGAACACGTCGAAGGCGTTAGCGCCGGCCTGGAGGTGCCAGCCGAAGTGGCTTTTCGCGGCGCCCTCAGTGAACAGCGGCGGCTTTGCGAACGCGCGCACGACGCGGTACTGCGAGAGCGCGACGTTCACGCCGCATGGCGGGTTCACGCCCTCCGACCCGTCGAAGTAGCAGAAGCCCATGCCCGCGTCGTAGATCTTCGCGATCTTTTTGGCGATTTCGTCCTGAAGGTCTGTCGTCTGGTCGATGTAGCAGCTGATGGCGGCGTATTCGCTCACGTCGAAGACTCCGCCTATCTCGCCGCGAGGATGCGCCGCCGCCGCGGTCTTCCAGTAGCCGCGCCTGACGCCGGTGAAGCGGTAGGGGGGCTTGTCAGTGTAGGCGGTGTAGAGGAAGAGCTCGCCGCCGAACTTGAGAACGCGCGCATCCTTGTGCGTAGGCGCGTCCACCGGGTTCTCGAGCACTTCGATCTCGCCGGGCTCGCCGTCTGCCGCGATCGGCTTGGCGAGTGTGAACCTGCGCGTGATGTTGAGCCGGGGGTCGACCACGGGAGTCACGTACCGGCTGTTTTTCCCGATATGGGTCTGGAGCGTGTGGAGTCCCGGCAGGATGCCGGCCGCGCGGATCTTGGACAGCACGAGGCGCATGTCCTCTTCGCCGTTCGGGTAGTCGTCGCTCCAGTCGTAGTTGCCGAGCAGGGCATAGCCGCCTTCGGACTTCGTCATGGCGGTGTAGTATATGAGCATGAGCCGGAAGCCGCCCTTCTTCGCCAGGGCGATGTGGTCGTCGACGTTCTTGGGGTTGATGCGGCCCGTCCAGTAGATCGAGGCGTTAAGGAGCGGGCTGCGCCGGCTCTCCACGCCGTGCGGGAGGCCGAAGTCGCGCTCGAACGCCTCCATCGCCGCGAGAAAGCCGTCCTTCCCGGCGCCGGCCACGATGGCGGCCTTGCCGCCCTTCAGCTCGAGCCCGCGCAGCAGGTCGGCGTCGAGGAGAAGGAAGCCGTTTCTGCGCTCGTGGTCTATGAGCGCGTACGGGTCGGCGCCGACGACAGCCGCCGCGCCGCGTTCGTCCCACGTCACGTTGAGCCAGTCGCCAAAGTTGGCCCGGCGCTTCACGGGCAGCTGGACGAGCCGGAACGACGCCACCGGCGGCACGTCCATGCGCAGGCCTTCGTACTGCAGGTCCGCCACGCAGTTGAACCGCTTGAGGGTGAATGCGATGTAGCCTTCGCCCATGCTGCAGCCGACGACCGCCTCGTAGGGCGCAATCTCGAATCCGACGACCAGTTCGTCGCCCTCTCGGCGGATCCGGTTGGCCTGGTACGTGGTGCGCTTGTTCGGCCAGGCGAGCTTTATCTCGTTGTTGAACGGCCGCTCCTGCGTCGTGGAGAAGAGCGCGATCCGCTCGGAGGCGTCGAGCAGCTCCTCCCCGTTGGACTTGACGGTCAGCGATTTCGCGCAGGCGTCGGCGCCTATTACCAGCCGCAGCTTGGTGTTTTCAATGACGATGTCGCCGGAGTTTGCGCCGCAGTTCAGGGCGATCTGCGCGGCAAACGCGATGGCCAGTAGTGTTTTTGTTTTCATGCTGTGTATTGTAGCATATTTGCCGCCGTCATGGCATGCGGCGAGAAAGTTCCGCCTGTACTTACTTGCAGCATTTGATGCGTAGGCGATATCTTTCATCCGCACCGTAATCTCATTTTCCCGTTGCTTTCCTCCGCCGGGTTTGGTATTATGTCCGTCATGAACAAGGCAAAGATAGTGAAGTCGTGGGCGGCGCTCGGAGAGGCGAGGCCGAGCTTCGACGAGTACGAGCGGGCGATGACCCGCCCGATGCGCACGACCCCTTGTGGCTCCGTGTCTGCGATTGAGATATGCGACTGGGTCTTTCGCGAGGAGAACTGCTGGGCGTACTTCAAGCTCAGGCACAAGCTCTGCTCTCGCCGCGTCGCGCGGCTGAAAGCAGCGGAGAGGCGTCCGAGGTACTATGCGTCGGAGAACGAGCGCCGCCGTGCTCTTGCGGCCGAGCGGCGGAAGGTCCGGGCGAGGACGACTACGAACGCATGCCCGACGCGCGAGGCGATCCTCGAGGCGTGGAACCGCCGCAGGGACTCGCACGAGGCGGCGATCCGCTTCGGGAGCCTACTTGAGGACCTGGAGTGCTACCTCGACAACTCGCTCAGGCGCGACGAGTACGGGGTGATAGTAGGGCGAAATCCCGGGATAAAGGGCTGGCTCGGCGACAACCTCCCCGAGATACTTGACAAGTACACGACCGCGATGCGCTACAAGGCGGCGGCGAAGAAGCTGAAGCAGGTCGCGGAGCTGGCTGACCCGACGCCTGTGGACGTGGTACTGTCGCGCGGCGAGGCGGAGCGGAAGGAGGACGGCAAACGAGATTACGGAGCGGACGAAACGCCTGGGCTCGTTGTCGTGAGGGCGAGGGCGATATGGTCGGAGGTCGTGAGCGGGATAGGGCCGAGCGCGACGGCGCTGATGAGGCGG
>JAFRBA010000066.1 GCA_017405115.1 Kiritimatiellia bacterium | reverse complement strand
TTTCTTCTCTTAGGCTCTGCCTATGGCAGAGACAATGCAACCCCCTCAGATACTGGCAGACTCAATGCAACCAGGCGACACGACAGAGTGAATGCGACTCCCCGCTTCGCGGGCAGTCGCATTCACTCTGTCTTCTCACCGGACGGCCCTGTCGCGCGTTGATGATGAAAGTTGACTGCGTTTTGTGGTATAATATCGCGCATGAGTCCAATCATGGCAATCGTGTTGGCGGCGGCAACCGCCACCCAGGGGTCGGCGAAGATAACTTCGGCGAGCACCTACTACGACCGCAAGGAAGGCTTCGCCTACTTTAGCGGCAACGTCTTCGTCGACGACGGGAAGTACCAGCTGCACGCTGACCGCGCGTATGTCTTCATGGACGGCACGAACGAGCTCAACCGCATCGTCGCGATAGGCGGCGTGGCGATGACGAACGAGCTGCGGCGGGCCTACGGCGCGAAGGCGTCGTACTACCGAGACCCCGGCATGGTGGTGCTGTACGCCGGCGACGGCGTTCCCGCCGAGGTGCGCGAGGAGCATCCCGACGGCCCGCGGGTCGTCCGCGGCAAGAAGATAAAGTTTTGGACCGGGTCCGAGCAGGTGGAGGTGCTGGAGGCGGAGATCTCCTCCCCGAACCGCAACGGGCTCGGAGATCTCAAGGGCAAGATCGGGAAGTGAGGATGGCTAAGAAGTTGCTGATAGTCGAGTCTCCCGCCAAGGCGAAGACGATAGGGAAGTACCTGGGCGGAGAGTTCACGGTGAAGTCGTCCGTGGGCCACGTGCGCGACCTGCCGAAGGAGTCGGGCGCGATCCGCATCGCGGAGAAGGGCCCCGGGAAGTGGGAGTTCGTTCCGACATACGTGATCTCGGACGGCAAGAAGAAGGTCGTCGCGGAGCTCAAGGCCGCGGTGAAGGCGTCTTCCGAGGTGTACCTTGCGAGCGATCCCGACCGGGAGGGGGAGGCGATAGCCTGGCACCTCAAGGAGGTCCTGGGCCCTGTTGCCGAAGACAAGCCGTTCCGGCGCGTCACGTACAACGAGATCACCCGGCGCGCCGTGACCGAGGCGATAGCTTCGCCGCGCGGCATCGACATGCCGCTCGTGGATGCGCAGCAGGCGCGGCGCATACTCGACCGCCTGGTCGGCTACAAGGTGTCGCCGCTGCTGTGGAGGAACATCAACTGCCCGAACAACCGGTCCCTGTCGGCGGGGCGCGTGCAGTCCGTGGCGCTGAGGCTTCTAGTCGAGAGGCAGCGCGAGATCGACGCGTTCAAGCCCGAGACGTACTTCCTCATGGGCGTGGAGGCGCGCAAGCCGTCGGAGTCCAAGACGTTCGTCGCCAAGCTGGCGCGCTTCGACGGCGAGAAGCCGTCCGTGCGCAGCCGCGAGACCGCGAACAACATACTGCTCGACCTCGCTGGCGCGGAGCTGGTGGTGTCGGGGCTGTCGTCGCAGCCGAAGACGCGTCACGCCCTGCCGCCGTTCACCACGTCGACTCTCCAGCAGGCCGCTTCCAGCGTGCTCGGGTTCTCGCCCGGCAAGACAATGAAGCTCGCGCAGGACCTGTACGAACGCGGGCTTATAACGTACATGAGGACGGATTCGGTCAACGTGTCCGAGCAGGCGCGCGCCGCGGCAAGGTCGTTCATAGGGGACGCCTACGGACCGGGGTATGTGCCGGAGCCCCCGAACGTCTTCCGGTCCAAGGCCGACGCCCAGGGCGCGCACGAGGCGATACGCCCGACGGACGTCGGGCTGACGCCCGAGTCCGCGCGGCTGGAGTCCGCTGAGCTGCGGCTGTACGACCTGGTGTGGCGGCGGTTCGTGGCCAGCCAGATGTCCGACGCCAAGACCACGGTGCGCACCGTCTCCATCGCCGCGCGCAAGCCGGCCCTGGCGCACGACTACCTGTTCACCGCGTCCGCGACGGCCATTGACTTCGACGGGTTCCTCAAGGTCATGAAGCTCTCGGCCAAGAAGCGCAAGCCTGACGAGGACGAGGACGCCGACTCCGACGAGGTGGCCTATCTGCCCGAGGTCGCAGTGGGCGACGTGCTGCAGGCGGAGCGGTGGCTTTCCGACGAGAAGCAGACGAAGGGCCCCGCCCACTACTCCGAGGCGTCGCTCATCAAGGCCCTCGAGGAGAACGGCGTGGGGCGCCCGTCCACCTACGCCGCGACCATAGAGACGCTCAAGGCCAGGGAGTACGCGAAGACCGAGAAGCGCAAGCTCATCCCGCTCGAGCGAGGCATCCTCGTCTGCGACTGGCTGGTGAAGAAGCTCGGCGACCTGTTCAGCGTCGGCTACACGTCGCGGATGGAGGCGGAGCTCGACAAGGTGGCGGAGCAGGGTGAGCCGATGAACCAGATGCTCTCCGAATTCTACGCCACTTTCATGAACGAGCTCGGCAACTGCGCGGAGCCGCCGCCGGACCCCGCGAAGTTCGACCTGCTCTTCGAGCTGCTTTCGAACGTCCGCGAGTGGAAGCCGTCCAAGAAGATGGGCAAGCGGATATACGACGACAAGGCGTTCGTCGACAGCGTCAGGGCGCAGGCGGCGGAGGGCAAGCGGCCGCTTTCGGCGCGGCAGCTGGACTTCCTCGTGAGGATGGTCGTGCTCTACGCCGACCAGATACCCGACGCCGCCGCGAAACTGCGCGAGGCCGGCCTCGGGGCCGGCTCGATGCTCGTGAAGAGGGCCGACCCGGAGCTGGTGCGGTACTGCTTCGAGGCGATGGACCGCATAGGCGGAATGGATTCGAACCCGTTCCTCAAGTCGCTGCGGGAGCAGGTGGACCACGGGAAGGGCCTGTCGATGAAGCAGTTCGCGATCCTCGCGAAGTCCGTGGGCGACAACGCCGGGATGCTAGACGACTGCGAAGAGCTGCGCGCACGTCTCGCGGAGTTCGTCCCCGGCGGCTTCGGGCAGATAGAGTCCGATCCGGCGGTGCCCGGCCTTCTCGACCTGCTGAAGTGCGTGAAGGAATGGCGGCAGCCCGCGAAGCGCGGAAAGAAGGTCTACGACGACAAGACGTTCGTGGAGTCCCTCGCCGAGCAGTTCGCCAGGAGGCATTCGCTCTCGATGCGCCAGACGATGGCGCTGCGCCGCGTGGTCACGACGTACCGCGACCAGATACCAGAGTATGAGGCCCGCGCCGAGGAACTCGGGCTGCAGGACAAGGATGGCGCCGCAGCCAAATAAGGCGGCGGCGGAGGATCCGCTGATCGCCAGGTTCATGCGGTCCCTGCTGGCCGAGCGCAACGTCTCGGCGAACACCGTCGACGGCTACGCCATCGACCTGGCCCAGCTGGTCGCGTCGACGTGGGGCGACGCGGCGCAGCCACCGTACCCGTGGCAGGGCCTGACGGAGGTGGATGCGCGCAGGTTCCTCTCGTCCTTCGTCGTCGGCGGCGCGCCGGCGGCCGGGGCGACCGTGCGGCGCAAGCTGGCCGCCGCGCGGACCTTCTGCAGGTTTCTCCAGCGCGAAGGCGTGCTCGCCGACAACCCGTTTTCCCTTCTGCGCGGTCCGAGGAGGGCCAAGACCCTTCCGAAGGTGCTATCGGTCGGCGACGCGGCGCGCTTCCTCGCGCAGCCGCTCCGCGACCTTCGCGACGGAACGCTCGCCGAGTATCCGGCGCACCGCGACGCGGCGCTGTTCGAGGCGCTCTACTCCACCGGGTGCCGCATCAGCGAGATGACCTCGGTGAAGTGGGGGGAGATCGACTTCGGGCGCGGCACCCTCATAGTGACCGGCAAGGGCTCCAAGGAGCGCCTCGTGATACTCGGCAGGTCGGCCGTCGCCGCGCTCGAGCGCCTGCGGCGGACGGCCGCGTCAGTCGACGCCGCCCTTGCGGCCGACACGGCGGACGTGTTCCTGACCGACAGGATGGGCAGGTTCTCCGCGCGATTCGCCGAGCGCCGCATGAAGCGCTATCTCGCCGAGGCCGGCCTGCCTGCGGACCTCACGCCGCACAAGCTTCGCCACAGCTTCGCGACGCACCTCCTCGACGCCGGCGCCGACCTGAGGTCCGTGCAGGAGATGCTGGGCCACGCCTCGCTCGCCACCACGCAGATATACACCCACGTCTCGGTCGAGCGCCTGAAAGACGAGTACGCCCGCGCTCATCCCCGCGCGGCGGCGCCGGCGAGTACGCTTTGAGTTATGACGCGGAATCTGCTATACTACGTTGCGGGAACATGCGAGGAGGTGTGACATGGGAAAGGTGGCGGACAAGACCAGGGTTGCGATCGCCGGGTTCGGTTTCATGGGGCGCACGCACTACGGCGCCTGGCGGAAATGCCGCGGGGCGAAGGTCGTCGCGATATGCGACGCCAACCTCGCCCAGCTGACTTCGAAGGTCGAGGGCAACATCAAGGGCGTCGCCGACAACTCTGCGGTCCCCAGGTCGGTCAGGGTCTTCGACGACTTCGGGCGGATGCTGGAGGCCGGCGGCTTCGACGTGGTCGACATAACGCTTCCGACGCTTCTCCATCCGGAGACGACGATTGCCGCGCTGCGCGCGGGCTATCATGTCCTCTGCGAGAAGCCGATGGCGCTGAGCGTCCGCGACTGCGACCGGATGCTCGCGGCGGCGGCCAGGGCGAAGAGGCGGCTGCTCGTCGCCCACTGCGTCAGGTTCTTCCCGGAGAACGCCTATGTGCGCGAACTGGTGCGGAGCGGCAGGTACGGGAGGGTCGTCGCGGCGGACTTCACGCGGTTCATCGCCCCGCCGAAGTGGTCTCCCAAGGGCGCGGACTGGTTCTTCGACGAAAAGAAGTCCGGCGGGGTTCTGTTCGACGCCCACATACACGACGCCGACTACATCCTCGGAACGTTCGGGCGGCCGAAGCGCGTCTCGGCGGCGGTCCACCGCAACGCCGCCGGCTTCGTCGACCACACGACCTCGACTTACTTCTACGACGGCGCGCTCATAACGTCCGACAGCTCGTTCGCCGCGTCTTCGTCGCTCGTCTGGGATGCGTCGGGGCGCGTCTTCCTGGAGAAGGCCACCATATACTTCGGCCCGTTCTACAAGGCTCCGCTAACCGTGTACCCTGATGGCGGCAGGCCGTTCTCCCCGAAGCTCCCGAAGCAGACGGGATACGAGGCGGAGGTGCGGTACTTCCTCGACATGGTGGAGGGGCGCGAGCCGAAGGAGCGCGTCCTTACGGCGGAAGACGCGCGCGACTCCGTCGCCCTCCTGTGCGCCGAGCGGCGAAGCGCCGCCAGCGGACGCGTGCTGAAGGTCTGAACCACCGGGCAACTGCGGATCTGGAAATGCACATCGGGAAATATGACGTTGCTCGCGCCTGGTCGCTGTTGCCGGCGGCGCTCGCCTGCGCCGTTCTTTCCGGCTCGTACTGAAGCTGTATAAGCAAGTCATTTGTGCCGA
>JAFRBA010000065.1 GCA_017405115.1 Kiritimatiellia bacterium | reverse complement strand
GGAGCACTCTCATAGGCGAGGCGGAGTACCTCCGCCGCTGCGCGGCGTACGTGGAACTGAACCCTGTGAGGGCTGGGCTCGCGAAGCGCGCTGAGGGCTACGCCTGGAACACCGTGGGGGCTGCCAGGCGCGGCAACGCGTTTGCGCTCCGCTGCCGGGAGTGGCTTCTCTCCTTCCTGGGCATCTCAAGTGGGGACAGTCCCCTTGAGGATGGGGCGCTGATGAGGCGGATAGCGCAAATTTCGTGCGGGAAGATACGGGGGAGCGCGGCGTTCGTGGCGGAGATGCTGGGGCTGTTCGCGGACCGTGTGAGGTCGCGGAGCGCCAGGGCGAGGGCGGTGGAGGGAGTCGGGTTTGCGTCCCACGGCTGGAGGCTCGCCGCGCAGTTGGACAGGGCGGCGTGACAATCGGCTGTAACGGCGGAGGCGGAGGGCGAAATGGCGAAATACGATGTTGAATCGGAGGGACTGTCCCCAAGGGGGAAGTGAGGAGACAAGAGCAAAGCTAAGGGACTTGTCCCAGAAGATTGGATGGTTAAAAGGATCCCCATGGATTGAAAATAGTTCGGGAGACAAGAAAAGGGGAATGTCCCCAGAGATTCCAGAGATTTCAGACAGGGTATACTATCGACAGACCACAAGAAAGCACCTGCCAGACCGTGCTGCGCACTGGGTGTTGCTCTGGCTGCTGGCTGGCGGGGTTAATTCTCTGTAGCGAAGCAGCTCAGATCTTCAGCAAATGCTTTCTTAAGGCAATCACGGCGGCCTCGGTGCGATTTGACGCTCCGATTTTTGCGAGTATCGCCTCGACGTGTTCGGCAACGCTTCTATCCGAGATGTTAAATTGCTTTGCGATGTCCTTGTTGGTCAGACCTCGGCAGAGGGATTCGAGGACTTCGGTTTGGCGCAGCGTCAACTTCGCGACAGGAGGGTCTTTCTGCAAAAGTGCTTCGACATCGGGAGCAACGACACTCTCTCCTGCGGCAACTTTCCTTATCATTGTCACAAGTGAATTGTTTTCGGCGTTCTTGAGGATTGCCCCCGTTGCCCCAGCCTCAAGAGCCCTTATGATTCCGTCGGAGGTTGCGAAGGTCGTGAGGATGATGATTTTCGTTTCCGGACGTCTGGCTTTGATTTCCGCTGTTGCGGCAATGCCGTCCATCTTCGGCATCATGAGATCCATGATGACAACATCCGGCGAGAGACGCAGGGTGTCGTGTACGACGGCTTCGCCGTTGCGGGACTGCCCGACGACTTCAATGTCCTTTTTCGAGCTGAGAAGCGCCGAAAGTCCCAAGCGGACGATCGCGTGGTCGTCGGCAATCAGCACCTTGATCTTATTGTTCATTTGTCTTCTTTGTGTTGGGAGTGGCGTTGATTCGGATCGTGACTTTGGTGCCGCGCCCGGGCTCGCTTTCGATGGCCATGTCGCCATCCAGATCATCCGCACGCTCGATGACACCTTGAAGCCCATAGTGGCCATCCTCGACTCCTAGGCGGTTGTCGGGATCGAATCCGCAGCCGTTGTCCTTGACGGAGAAGAGAAGGTGATCCGTGTCAAGGCATCCCGCGACTTTAATGCACTTAGCATGGCCGTGGCGAACGGCGTTGATCGTGAGTTCGCGGATGATGCGTAGGATGGCATGCGCGACGTTGTCGGGAAGCCGTTCGCGCGGTACATTGAAACGGACTGACAGCTCGGCACCAGACAGATGGGGCGTGAGCGTACGACGTATGGCTGTGTCCATGCTTTCGTCTTCAAGGGACTGGTTGCGGAGATCCCACAGGCAGTTGCGCAACTCGTCGCGGCAGGATCTTAGCGCACTTGACGCTATGCTGAGATGTCGCATCATCTCGTTCGGGTTCTCCATCGCGAAGCCGTATGCTGCATCGATCTCAAGCGAGATGCCTGTTAGGTTCTGGGCGATCGAATCGTGCAGGTCGACGGCGAGGCGTGTGCGTTCATAGACCTTGAGGTCGGAGACGATGCGTGAAGTTATTTCCTTTTCCAACGCGCTGCCGCGTCGTTCCACGGCACGACGTAGCAGGAAGTTCCAGATCAGAATCGTTACGAGGACGAACATAAGGGCGCCGATGGCGGTACGGAGCCGTGTCGGCGTCCACCACGGAGGACGCGCAAGGACGAGGATGTCGTTCTCGCTGTTGATGGACAGGATGACGCCGGTTGTCCGCGGAAAAGTCGAGTAGGACTTCCAGTTCTCACTTTCGATGATGCAGCATCCTGTCGCATCAACATCGTCGCCCTCTTCCAGGATTTCCGCGAGTCTTGGGCAAGAAGTGATGTCCATGGGTATGATAAAGTCGTCGCAGCGCAAGAGAATCATCGTACTACGGTTTTGTGCCGACGGAATGTTCTGGATCTTGCCGTGCAATGAAATGGTCATGCCGTGATATTTCGGCTTGATTTTCTGGTTTCCTCTGCCGTCGACGAGAATCTCTGCGGCGGTCGTTCGCACGACGTCCGCACTGTTGGTCGGCCAGACTGTTCCTGCAGGCATGGCGCGCCACTTGGCGTTGTAGAGGTTGATTCGATAGAGGTCCGTCGCTGGAAGCCCTACGGCTTCGATTAAGTCGCCGCACTGCGGCATCAGTCCGTTGGGAATATTCACGTCGTGGACATCCCCGCGATAGTCGGCTACGAGCACCTCACGGCCACGCCAAAGCGCACGTACACGCCCGCGGACTTTCTGACGGCCTGTCTGCATGAGAGTCTCCGGGTTTTTCGGCGGATGCCGTTCAACATCAGGGACGTCGAACGGATCGCGGGGCGCCGGACAAAGAATCTCAACCGAGTCGGCACAGAAGTGGATAGTGTGAACAAGCAATGCACGGCTGCTGCTTGTCAGTGAATGACTGTAGCCAAATACCATGACCTCGCTGTTGACCAGAGTTTCGGGGAACTTCGGTGGCATGTTTGCCGTATGAAGGCTGACATAGATTGAGTCGCTCCCTTGTGCAAGGATGAAGAAGTGATAGGCCGGATCGATGTCGTCCTGGAAGATGTCCCTAACGACGCCTTTGATTTGAACGGGCTGGTTGACGATTTTCCCGCTTTTGACGTCGGCAACTGTCGCTTTTGCTGGAGGGGGAGGAGGTTCATGCCCAATGCGGACGAGCGATGTGCAGAGCGGAACGGAAAACCCACGGCGATCATTGAAGACTCTGCCGGTCGCGCGCACGATGTCGCCTACGGCAAACTGTTGACCATGCGTCGCACTGTCAATGCTATCGATGGCCGTGAATCCGGAGGCATCCTTGAACAAAAAGCTTTTCTGACCAGGAGCGATGAGGTATGTTATCATTCCCTGAAGATCGAACTTACGCTCCGTTTCGTCCGCAACGGCAGCGTTCAAGTCCACGGCGTTTGTGATGACGCTTGCAGCAAAGATGGCGGATGCGAAAAACATAATAGATATTTTATGCTAAACGGGCGCTTTTGGCAATACCCGTAGGATTGCGGGTATTCGAATGGTCGAGGCCCGTGGTATAATGTAAAGCATGAAAACGAGAAAGTGTCTATTGCTTATGCTGTTGGTAGACGCACTTGCCGGTGGAGCGTCTGAGAGCCGTGTCGTCTTCACGAAGCCGACGCTTCAGTGGCTGTGGGGCGGTCTTGGGTTTCACAATTCCGAGGCGACGATGCTTGGAATCATGTCCGACGAATTTCGAGATGAGCGGGTCCTTAAAAGCTTTCGCGAGATATCGCCGACGTTTACCCGTCTTTTCATCGGCTTCGCCGACTGGAGCCGCGAGGCGATGGATTCGTTTGCCGACTACTATGACCTGACGTTCCGCAAGGCCGGGACGACGATTTACGCCGTGCCGGGTCGGATGCTTTACATGGACAAAGATTTCAACGCGGACGCCTATGCGGAGAAGGTGGCTGCGAATCTCGAATACCTAATCGTCAAGAGGCGGTGTTCAAAGATCAGATACTACTGCCTTTCAAACGAATGCAGTATGGGCAACACATGGAGCTGGTTCTGTGGGCATTTGGATCTCTTCAAGGAGTGTTCCGACGCGCTGTACCGTGCTTTCCGCCGGCACGGGTTGGGCGTCGGGCTTGTCGCTACGGATGCATCCGGCTACGCCAATGCTAATTTGACGCGTTGGGCGACGCAGAACATGGACGACATCACTGACCTCTACAGCTGGCATCTCTACGGTAGTGAAGGCACGCCGGGCGATTATGACTTTTACAAGCGCATCACCGAGGCTCTTGCTGATCAGGTCGCCATAGCCCGGACGAAGGAGAAGCGTTACACGCTCGGAGAATACGGCATTGGGGCCTATGGCATCTATCCGAGTGGACACGATGATACCATGATTTCGGATCTCGGTCGCAGTTTCGCCGATCCGACGACTGCTCATCTGACGGCGATGATGCGCGCCGAGATGGCTATCGCCGCAATCAGCATAGGTTGTGAGAGCGCGGCTAACTGGACTTTTGTTGACTATCCGGATCCGTTTCTGCGTGAAGACGGCGACACGCCACAGGAGAAGGCTCGTTACGAGGTGTCCCGGTTCTCAGGACACGGTACTCGCATCCGCTACAACAAGTGGGGCTTGTTCCATTGGAGCGACGAGCAGAAGGACTATTCCGCCTATCCGGATCTTTATGCGATGGGATATATGGCCAAGTTCTTCCGCAAGGGCGCGCGTGTCCTTTCTGGTACGACTGAAGACCGAGATCTGCGCATCTGCGGCGTAGTCAATTCTGATGGTTCTGCATCCTATGTCGTCCTAAACTGGGGTCCGGCGAAGAGCCTGAATCTGGCTACCGGACATGCACTGGGAAAGCCGCTTCGAATCTACGAGTACGATTCGGCGCAAGTGCCGTACAATGCCTGCAACGACCTTCAGCCGACGAAGGGGACTGTGGCTGCGGAGAATGGTGTCGTCCGAATCTCCGTCCCAGCCAAATCGCTGACCTGGCTCACGACTTATTACGTCGATCGTACGCCAGCCTCTGTCTCGGGTGTCCGGTCGGAGAACGGACGGCTTTCATGGAGTCCGGTTGATGATTCGGATCACGTCTACTACCGCGTGTATGTTGACGGACGGCAGGTTCGTTCGACGGTCGCCTGCTCATGCGTGACAGATGGCCTGACCGGACAGTTTTCCGTGAGGAGCGTCGATCGATGGGGCAATGTGAGTAAGTAACCATTCATAAACCAAAAGACAACTAAAGGAGCGCAGGGCCATGAAAAAAATAACGTCATCCATTGCGGTGGCGGTTTTTGTTGAAACCGCTTTGGCGACGAACTATGTCTTTGTCCCGACTGCGTCAGACTCAGATTGGTCGCTGGCGTCGAATTACCGGGATGCGTCAGGGAACGAACCGTCCCAGTGCCCTGGCGCAGATGATACAGTGACTGCACCCGAGGCGACCTATTCTCTGTCCGTGCCTTCGGTGTCATTCGCCGCCTTCAGCAACCTTAGGCAGGTCGTTCCACAGAATACTACATTCTCCTTCGCGGTTGAGAGTGGCGAATACACGAACTGCTGTGCGATTACATGCGGCGCAAGCGGCAACGCGCCTTATAAAAATGGTCTGATTGAGAAACGTGGCGGCGGTACGCTCGTGTTGGGCGCGGACAATGTGGCCTCAGTCGGGACAGTCCGCTACGATTATTATGTGGACGTATCGGTTCTTGAAGGCACGCTCATGCTGCCCCAGTACTCGTCCGGTTCGGCCGCCCATTACGGGCGCACGCATGTGGAGTATGGGGCGACGCTCTACACGACGTCGCAGAAACCCGGCGGCAGCGCAGCCTTTACGTATCTTCAGCGCTTGACTGGTTCCGGTGCGGTCGAGAACCGAATCACATCTGGTTCAACGCGCACGAGTCATTCACTTGCCGTTCGTGGTAATGGTGAAGACGCGTCGGTGTTCTTCGGTTCCATTGGCGAGAGAATCACGCTCTACAACGTGAGCGGTGGCGGACAGATTGACCTGCTTGGACAGGACTGTGAGCAAAGCGGAACCTTTGTCGGCGGAGGGAAGCTCCTGGCAGGTGAGACATATCCGTCGACTTGGCCCAGGGGCGTTGTGTCATTCGGCTTCGCCAGCGCGCTCGGCGCGGACGGCAGCACGATCAACATGCCGTCGACCGACGCGAGTTCTGCACACGTCCTTCGCTACATAGGCGCGGGTGGTGCCGATGAGCACGTGCCGCAGAAGATATTGCTGCAGTCCGCCGGCATCGTGCATGTAGACGTGGGGGCCAATGGTGGCCTTGTGTTCGATGGCGACTGGGAGGCCGGCACGGAGAATGGCGCTTCAATGTACCGGCTGCATCGGGTTGTCCTGGCGGGGTCTAACTCCGTTCAGGAGGCCGTCCTGAACGGTGACCTTGCGGCACATGCCGTCGTGCCGAACTCAAGGGGCGTGCCTGACACGAACGGTTGGGCGACGACGGTCTTCCCCGTCTACGTCACCAAGCGCGGCACGGGCATCTGGCGCATGACCGATCGTGCGAAGACGAAGGGCTGCGGCGGTTATGCGATCGAGGATGGCACGCTGCGGTTTGAGTCGATCGCCGAGAAGGGAGTTCCGTGCTCGCTGGGTCTGGCGACGTGCTTGAGCGCCTGCGATTCGGAGGCCTTCCTGACCAATGCGCTGATCACAGTTGACTATGCCTATGCGTTGGGCAATCTGAACGGATCGCCCTCTCTGCCCGTGTTCGAATATGTCGGCACGACGGACGCTAGATGTTCTACGCGCCCGATTGCACTTGTCGGCGCAGGCGGGGAGCTCCGCAACTCGACGGCCAGTGGATTGTCCATTTCCGGGATCTCAGCACGTGATGTTAATTCGAATCCGACGCTTGTCCTTGGCGGTTCGGGCATGGATGACGGCAATGTTGTCTCGGACGTGACCGATGGTGCGTCTGGCGCCAGGGTGAATGTCGTCAAGACCGGTTGCGGCACATGGCGGCTCGGCGATGGAAACGCCTTTACGGGCGATTTGGATATACGCGAAGGGACGCTCGTCGTCGAGGGCGAGACGGCGTACAAGTGGTTCCGCCTGACCGTCAAGGAAGTGCCTGGGTGGACGGAGACTCTGGCAACTGACAATTTCAATTACGGCATGACCGTCGGACAGATTGCCCTTTATGATAAGGACGGCATTCGCCAAAATGCCGGACTGGTGCAACCGTTTGATCCGGACAATTATAAATCGGCCTTGAACTGGGCGGCGGTGTTCCAGCGCGATCCCCAGACGATCCCTGCCGGAGAGGCAGAATTTGATTGTGGTTTTGGCGGTGTGTCGCAGTATCTCTATCGTGGTACGGTGATGGGATCCGCCAATGACTACTCGAAGACATATTCCTATCGGCTGGACTGCCTCTTCGACGACGTCAACGTGACCAACGGGTGGTTCCTGATGTCCTATCGCAACGAAAGCACTCTTCGCACGGGGTCGGCGAGTCCCTATCAGCGTCAGCCGAAGCTTGACAATGAGAATTCCTGGATTGCCTTTGTCATGCACCTGCAGAACGGAGCCAAGGAGATATGCTCTTATGACCTTTGCACAAGCGCACATGACGAAATAGGGCGCTGGCCGGTCAAGTTCACGCTGGAAGGCTCGTGTGACGGATGCACATGGACGCTTCTCGACGATCAGACGACGCCAGACTATGCGACCGCGATGGTCGGCAAGTCCTCATGCTGGTACTCCGACGGGTCCAGTTTCCAGAGCGGCGCCGTGCGCTCGGGATTTCCTGTCGTCGGCCGCGTCGCCAAGCGGACTCTCGACTTGTCGGCGCTGCGTGGCATCTCGGTTGCTGACGGGGCCGTGCTCAAGGCCGAAGGCACGGGGCTGAGCATTGACACGTTTACGTTTGATGCGAATGGGTCTGGAACAATTGAGGGTTTTTCGTTTGCTCGGGACGGTGAGGTGTCGGTCGTGAACGCAACCGGAGCTGCGAATCAGGTGCTGCATGTGTCTTTTGTCGGCTGTTCGGGCGTGGAGAATGTCGTCAGCTGGCCGGTAGTCTCTGTCAACGGGAAGAAGACAAACAAATATTTCCTCGTGTCGAGTAACGGCGAGATCAATCTTAGAAAGAAGGTGTTCGCTCTTATCGTGCGCTGATGTGGCGTAACGAAAGAACGGACGTAACGGAAACTGAGAATGAAGGGATGAGACGTGTCATGAAGAAAAGCGTTTTGGCCGCAATGGCGGCGGTTGGATTGTCCTGGCCAGGCACGGGGGGAGCGCTGCCGCTCGCGGAGCGAGGCAGGGATGCAGCATTGCCGATTGTCGTATCGGCGAAGGCGTCAGTGAGCGAGCAGTACGCGGCGGAAGAGCTTCAGGTCTGGACGGAGAAACTAGTCGGCGTTAAGCCGCCGATCATTACGAAGACCGATTTGCCGAAAAGTGGAAACGGAATTTTCCTGAATGACGCGAAGACGGCCGATCGGTTACCGTCCCTGGGGGACGAGGCGTTCGAACTTAAAGCAGAAGGCGGTTCCGTCTATGTCACGGGCGGGTGCCGCGGTGTCCTTTACGGCGTGTACGAACTGCTTGAGAAATATGGCGGGATCGCCTGGCTCACAGATGACTTCACGGACATTCCCAAAAAGGACGTCTTTTCCGTTCCGGACGATCTCTTCGACAGGCAGAGACCAGCGTTTGTCCGTCGTTGCCACGATTGGCGGTACATCGAGTACAGGCCTGCGTTCGCCGCGCGGAGCCGTGAGAACCACTTCCCAATTCCGGAAAAGTTCGGTGGCAGCCATCCAACGTTCGATAAGCGGCTGGGCTTCTGCCATACGTTTGCCATCTTGATCCGTCCGAACAAGTACTTCGATGCGCATCCGGAATACTTCTCCTATTTCAATGGCAAGCGGCAGAAGCAGGATTCGCAGCTCTGTCTGACCAATCCGGACGTCTTCCGCATCGTCGTTTCACAGACTCTGGAACGTGTGCGGTACAACATTGCCATGAAGACCGGCGTCAAGTACTACGGCATCTCACAGAACGACTGGTGCGGATACTGCGAATGCCCGGACTGCGCCGCGATCGACGCCCGGGAGGGTTCCCATTCCGGCAGCGTCATCTGGTTCGTCAACAAGGTGGCGGAGGAGGTCGAGAAGGTCGATCCCAACGCAATCGTCGAGACTCTCGCTTACGTGTATTCCCGCCACCCGCCGAAGCATCTCCGTCCGCGGCACAACGTGATGCCGATGCTCTGCTCCATAGAATGCGACTTCTCAAAACCGATGGGCGAGAACCGTTTCAAGGAGAACATCAGCTTTCGCGACGATCTGAAGGAGTGGCTTAAGATATCCAAGCACCTGATGGTCTGGGATTATGCGGCCAACTGGCGCTCGACGCCGTGTCCTCAGCACAATCTCGTGACGATGCACGAGAACGCGAAGTTCTACCTGGAGAACGGCGTGACAGAGCTTTTCTTCGAGGGGTGGTCGAATGACAATCCGTGTGCCGAACTCAGCGCACTCAAGGGGTGGCTCAGCGGCAAACTCCTGTGGAATCCGAACCAGGCGCATCGGCCCCTCGTCGAACGATTCGTGACGGCCTACTATGGAAAAGGTGCGCCATATGTGCTCGACTACATCGACCTGCTGGAGCGTCAGCCCGTCGACGAGACGAAGACACCTTTCCTCTATCGTACCTATATCCAGGACATGCCGTGGTCGCAGACATTCCTGAAGGAAAGCCAGGACCTCTGGCACAAAGCGGTGGCGGCTGTGAAGGACGGGTCGTCTCCGCAGATCGCCTCGAACGTGTTCTGGGGGGCGTTCTGCGCCGACTACACGAGGCTGGCCACCTATGTGCACAAGGGATGTCGCTGGAAGCCGTTTCTCGTCTCCCGCTCTGTGGCGAAATCCCTTGACAGGTGTGAATACGAGGAGATGCGCGCGTTGGCCGCACGTCTGACTAAGATCATCGACGCCAATCCCCTGGCGGAGGTGTCGTCGCAGCTCAATGACGCCAGGATGAAGGGCTATGTCCGAGCTTTGTCCGAGAGCGTATTCCCCGAAGGAAAGGCGGTCGACAGGTGCGTAATCCAGGACTGGGCGTTTCTCTATTCAAACTACCCTCCGTCGACGACGATCTTTCGCGAGCGTGATGCGTCCGCAGTCGATGGCCGTGTCCTCAGGGCCAAGAAGGCCGGCAGGGACTGGCCGATCACGTTCAACTTCAAGAACATGGTTGCGATGGATGACGGCGGAACATACCACCTGCGGGCGCGCATGAAGGTCTTCGCCCCGGAGGGAACGCCGTCAGGTCAGTCTGTGGCCAGCGTGGAGCTCAACGACCGAAATGCCAACCGAGACGTCGTCCAGTCGGAAATAGTCGCCTCTGGCGACTATCGTTGGTACGATCTCGGCACATGGAAGGCGAAAGGAGACAATTACATGTTGTACATCAATTCGCACGACGCCGAACTTTTTCTCGACTGCGTTGAGTTGACGCGGGAGGACTGAGTTTGATGTTTGCCGGACTTTTACTTTCTGCACTAGAACTTGCCTCGCCCTTTGCGGATCACATGGTGCTGCAGCGCGGCATGAAGGTGCCAGTCTGGGGAGGGGCGGCCGTCGGCGAGAACGTGACGGTGTCGTTTGCCGGACAGCGCGTAACGGCCAGGGCTGGCGCGAACGGCAATTGGCGCGTTGATCTCGCGCCCCTGAAGGCGTGTTCTGAAGGACGACCGCTTACGGTCTTTGAAGGGACGAAATCGACAAAGACCGTTTCGGACGTCCTCGTTGGCGAGGTCTGGCTGTGTGCCGGGCAGAGCAACATGGGCGTGCCGTTCTGCGGAGACCGTCCGCATTTCCGTGATGGACAGGGAATGATGGTCGCTCAGGTGACGCGGCGGCCCCTCATCCGTTTTGTGACGACACCGGCGGACAAGTATGATACTGTTCCACAGACGAAGACTCAAAAGCCGCTGTGCTGGTGTACGTTCACGCCACAGAGCCTGATGAATTCGTCTTTTTCGGCAGTGGCAACCTATTTTGGACTCTCCGTGCAGGAGGCGATCGGCATACCGGTCGGTCTTGTGGGTGTCTATCGCGGGGCGACGGGCATAGACAGCTGGACTCCGTGCGACGGCGAGTGTGAACGGACGAAGGACAGGGACGACTGCCAGCCGGGCGTTTTCTGGAACACCGTTGTGAATCCATGGACGCCGTTCGCGGTTCGTGGCATGATATGGTATCAAGGGGAGCATGACTCTGGCGAGGCGGCTGCGTATCCCGCGAAGCTTCGCAGACTCTATGACGGATGGCGGAAGCGTTTCGAGAATACGAATTTGAGTTTCTATTATTCTCAGCTCTGTAGCTGGGGCAATGACATCGCAGCGTTTCAGGAGGCACAGGCACGGTTTGAACGCGAGGAGCCAAATGCCGCGATTGCGATCATCAACGATGTCGGGAACCAGACGGACATCCATCCAAATGTCAAGGAGCCTGTTGGACGGCGGTTGGCCTTGCATGCGATACGTCGTGACTATGGCAGAGAATTCGGCTTTGACCACGTGCAGGACAATTCACCGTCAGTCGTATCTGCGACCGTGGTTGAGGCGGAAGTGGTGCTGTCGTTTTGCAATGCCAAGTCGCTCTATTTGTACAATCGGGATTTCTCCGCTTCAAATGGTTTTGAACTGGCCGGTATCGATGGGAAGTGGAAACCGGCGAGCATTCGGAACTTGATCGTGGAGAAGTCGCAGGGCGGGGCGAAAGCCATGTATCCGGGGCAGATTGTGGGAACGACGGTTCGACTTTCGGCGGATGGCGTCGAGCGTCCCGTCAAAGTCCGCTACCTGCATGCGCGACCATGGATAGGTAACCTTTACAACGAGGTGAACCTGCCGTTAGGTGCGTTTCAGATGTCATTGGATTCGCATTGAGGTGGAGGAACATACAGATGCGTAAACATTGCCTTCCCAGACAGGTCCAGGCGTTGCTGGACAACGCACTTGCATCCGCTTTCGACCACGTCCTCGGCACGGGGCCGACGGGTCCGAAGAGAGTAACCACATCCTTCTCGCGGCACATCGCCTGTGCCGCCGCGTGCAGCCCTGCCTCCAGCTGGCTGGTGCAGCCGATCCCGTCGGTGGCGACGCTGTCCGCCGCCCGCTCCGCAAGCGCGCTCAGCGCGGACGTGCCCTTGAGCGCGATCTCGGCGAGCTTTTTCTAGGGGGGCGAACGAGAGGATGTCTCTCGCGTCGGCTTCGGCCAGCTCCGAGACAAGCCTCTTGAGCTTCTCTCCGCCGCTGACGGCGTCCCTGAACCGTGCGAGCTTCCCGCGCGGTATGTGCATGGTGTGGTTCCTGCCGTCCGCCCAGTGCTGGAGGTTGTAGTACGTGGCGACTTTCCCTCCGGAGAGATGCTTGCGCATTTCGCAAATCTTGCCCTGCACGGCGGACGGTATGGCTGCGATTTCCCCGATAATCTCGGAGCGCCGACGGACATCTTGCAGTTCTTTGGTTTTCATATTCAATAGAATGCCACTGAATACGGGGAAAGTCAAGGCCGTCTTTGAAAGTTCAAGGCAGTCACCTACAAGTCGAACAACAAGATGCTGGCGGACGGAAGCTGGGGCGGCTCTACGCAGAATGTTGTGCGCGACTTCCTTGATCGCGTCAAGGACCGTGGCACCCCGCTTTGCACACTGGAGACGGGCCACCGATCGACTTCGTTCGCGCTTCTCGGCAACATTGCCTACCATATGGGACGGCGGTTGGAGTGGGATGGTGCCAACGAGCGTTTCACGAACTGCGAAAAGGCAAACGAACTTCTGCACTACAGATATAGAGACGGTTACAGGCTGGCCTGCGGGGGATAGAGCGTTTTCGCCGGCCTTTTCTGACTAGCGCGCGATCAGCGATCCCCTCGGCGAAGGACCCACGAGGTTGGCCTTGGGCTGCGACCAGCAGTCGAGGGCCAAATGTGGTATAATTACGCCACGACGAGTCACAAGGCGTGTGCCGGAAACGTCAACATTCGAAGGGATTGTCATGAACATTAAACGCTGTGTCCTTTTTTTCAGGCTCTGCGCACTTTCGCTAGTGGCGCTGGTCCTGACCGGCTGCCCGTCGCGCGTGGCGGAGGAGGGCGGCGGCGCAGCGCGGGATGAGCCTGCGGCCGATGTTTGGACCGACGACATCGAAGGCGCATTCAAGGCTGCGTCCGAATCGGGCAGGCCAGTCTTCATCGACTTCACCGGAAGCGACTGGTGCGGATGGTGCAAGCTGGCGGAGAAGAACATCTTCTCCACCCGGGCATGGGCCGACTTCGCCTCCGAACTGGTATGCCTGAAGGTCGACTTCCCGCAGCGGGGCCGCCCCGACGTGATGACGATGAAGAGGCGAGAGGACCTCGCCAAGGCCTTTGGCGTCGAGGGCTTTCCAACTCTCGTCCTCGCGACGGCCGAGCGCAAGGAGCTGGCGCGCTTCATGGCCGGGAGAAAGGGATCGGCCGAGTTCATAGCCGAGGTGCGCAAGTCCATCCCGGTCGTTCAGGAAAAGTCGCGGTAGCACCTCCATGGGCGAGCCGGGGTCAGGGACGGGTCGTGCGGTGGCGATAACGCTTTTCGCCGGCCACTACGGCAGCGGCAAGACCAACATTGCGCTCAACTACGCCCGCAGGTTGAGGCGCGGCGGCGACGAGGTCGTCGTGGCCGACCTCGACATCGTT
>JAFRBA010000064.1 GCA_017405115.1 Kiritimatiellia bacterium | reverse complement strand
GTCGGCGTCGCCACGACCGCCGCGGCTGCGAGCAGCGCGATGACAAGCGCGACACGCGCGATCTGAACGGCGTCCGCCAAGCCTGGACTCAGCCGCCAGCTCCGGAGACCGTGCCGATGATCTTGACCATCGGCAGGAACATGGCGATCACTATCGTGCCGACGACGAGGGCGAGCACGATGATCAACGCAGGCTCGATGGCGGCGGTCATGCCGGCGACGGCGTTGTCCACCTCGTCGTCGTACGTGTTCGCGATGCGCGTCAGCATGTCCGCAAGCGCGCCTGTCTCCTCTCCGACCTCAACCATGGACGTCACCATCGGAGGGAACACCTTGCACTGCGAGAGGGGCTGCGTCATCGACTCGCCCTCCTTCACGGCGTCATGGACGTTCTGAATGGCCTTGGACAGCACGCGGTTGCCCGTCGTGTCGCGCACGATCGTCAGCGACTGCAGGATCGGCACGCCGGACGAGAGCAGGGTCCCGAGCGTGCGGGAGAACCTCGAGACGGCCGAGCGCTGCGTCAGCGTGCCGGTGATGGGCATCTTGAGCGACAGGGCGTCGAAGAAGTACGCGCCCTTGTTCGTCTTGCCGATCACCTTCTTGATGACGACAAGGGCAACGACGGCGGCGAAGATCTGCAGGCCGTTGTGCTGCACGAATTCCGAGGCCTGTATCACGTACTGCGTGACGGTGGGAAGCGCGGCGCCGCCAAGCATGTCGTTGAACACCTGCTGGAACTTCGGGATGACCGCGACGAGCAGGAACGCCGTTATGCCCACCGCAGCGATGAGAACGACGATCGGGTATATCATCGCTCCCTTCACCTTGTTCTTGATCTTCTCGCTCTTCTCCGCGAACTCAGCGAGACGGCCCAGCACGACTTCAAGGACGCCGCCGGCCTCGCCGGCTTTCACCATGTTGACGTAGAGGCGGTCGAATATCTTCGGATACGCCGAGAGCGACTCGGAGAACGTGCCGCCCGCGGCGATGTTCTCGGATATCCCGTTGAGCGCGTCGAGCATCTGCTGGTTGCGCATCTGGCGCTTCAGGACCTCTATGCCGCGCATCAGCGGAAGGCCCGCGTTCACAAGCGTCGCAAGCTGGCGCGTGAACTGCGTTAGGACCTTCGTCTTGATCTTGCCCTGGAGGAACTTGGGCATTCTGATGTTGATCTTGATCTCCTTGTTCAGCCCCCCACCCTTCTTCGCCGGCTTGGCCGTCTTCTCGGACGACTTGCCGGCCTTGCGCGCCGGCTGCGCAGGCGCCGCGGACTTGACCTCTCCAAGCGCCGTGGGCAGAAGGCCCTGCGCACGAACTGCGGAAATCGCCGCATTGCGGTCCGCGGCCTCGACGGTGCCGCGACGTTCGCCACCGGACGAATCCTTTGCGATATACTGAAATGTTGCCATGTTGAACCCTTGTGCTATTACTGGTTGTGTGGAATTATATCATTTTCCGACGCAGAAACGGGAAAAAAGATTTTCCAGCATGTCGGCGGAATAGGCGGCCCCGATCCGCTCGCCTATCCGCTCCGCCGCCGTGCGCACCGCGTTGGCCGCAAGCACGGGATCGCGTCCGTCCGCCTCAGACAGCGCCCGCCGCGCCGCCTCGAACGCCGAAACATCCGCCTCCGCCGCACCACCTTCCGCATCGGCGGCGAGATGGCACTTCGCCTCCAGCGCCGCGACAATCGCACGGGCGAGTTCGCCCAGCCCCTCGCCCGTCTTCGCCGAGACGCTCAGTCGGCCGTCGCCCTCCGCATCCACGCGGCCAAGGTCGCACTTGGAATGAACGTTGACGACCGGCGTGCCGCCGGCCACCGGCATGTCCACGGGAGCCAGCGCGACCACGACGTCGGCGCATGCGATCTGCTCCTCTGCGCGGCGGACTCCGGCGGACTCGACCTCGTCGCCCGTCTCGCGCAGCCCGGCCGTGTCGACGAGGCGGACCGGCCAGCCGCCGATGTCGAGCCACGCCTCGACAGTGTCTCGCGTGGTTCCGGGCGTGTCGCTGACGAGAACGCGGTTCTCGCCGAGCATTGCGTTCATGAGGGACGACTTGCCTGCATTCGGTGGGCCGGCAAGCACGACGACGGCGCCGTCGCGCATTATGCGGCGCGCCTTAAGCCGATCCATCTCGCCGACAATCCGCTCGCGCAGCTCAGCCATTCGGCGCGACGTCTCGGCGGCAAAGTCCGCAGGCAGCTCCCCTTCGTCCACGTCCAGCGCATGCTCCAGGTCCGCGGAGAGCTCCAGCGCCGCGTCGTAGAGCTCGCGGGCGACCCGCCGCCTCTCGCCCGCAAGCCCCGCAAGCGCCATGTCCGCCGCGCGCTCCGTCTTCGCGTCCACGAGGTCCAGCACCGATTCCGCCTGCTCGATGTCAAGCTTGCCGTTCAGCAAGGCGCGCTCGGTGAACTCGCCGCGCCGCGCAAGGCGAGCGCCGGCGGCGAAGCACGCCTCCAGCACGCGGCGCGGCGTGACGGCGCCTCCGTGGCACTGGAACTCGACGACGTCCTCTCCCGTGTAGCTGCACGGCGCGCGAAATGCCAGCACGACCGCGTCGTCGATCACGCCGCCGCCTTCGCCGCGCACACGCCGCAGCGCAATTCGCCCTGCTTCGGGGGCGATTCCTGTCAGCCGCTCGGCGACGGCGAACGCCTCCGGCCCGCTGACGCGCACTACAGCGACGCCGCCGCGCCCCGGCGCCGTCGCGATCGCCGCAATTGTCTCCGACTCACCAATCATCGCAGGGCGAACGCGCTCAGTGCCAGTACAGCGTGCCGCTGACGTCGTAGTCGCCGCTCTCGCCAAGGTCGAGGACGAACGCTCCCTTGCCGCTCTTCGGAGAGAAGAAGAACCCGATCTGGCCCTTTGGACCGGCCACCGGGACCCACCCGTGCACGCCCTTCGTCCGCATTCTCCATTTTACGCCGGTCTGGCTGAGGTTCTTTCCGTTCACCCATACCTGCAGGACGTTCTTCCTCCCCTTGCGGGCCAGGCCGTACGACGAAAGGCGGTACTCGACCTTGGACTTGCGCCAGCCATGGGCGCACTTGTTGGAGTGCGACGACAGGTACCCGTTGCCGTTGCCCTTGACAATCGGCACAACCCAGTAGTAGTACTTGGTGCACAGCATGGCGCTGGAGTCCTTGATCTTGCGGGTGCCGCTGGTCGTCCGCTGGACAACCTGCGCGAACCGGATGTCCTTCTTGACGGACCTCATCACCGAATACCCCTTGGCGCCCTTGACCTTCTTCCACTCGACAGCAACGTACTTCTTCTCGCCTCCCCTGGACGCCGAAGCCTTTGCGAACGTCGCGGCCGGGCATGCGCCCGCCGCGAACACGACAGCCGCCGCGAGCGCGAGTCGTGCCATGAATGAGAATGCCACCTTCCTTTTCATAGATTGAGCTCCCTTATGTTGCAACACAAATTATACAAAATCTCAACGCGGCTGTGAAGAGCAGACCGAGCATACAAGATTTTCCGCATAGAGTTCTCATTTTATGGTATACTATCCGGCGATGGCAAGGACAGGACATTCTCATTCAGCGACGCAAAGGCGTGTGAAGTCGACTTCTCGGCGCCCAAATCCGACGACGGCGAAGTACCGTCATTCGGCGTATTGGTACGCCTACCACAACGGCTGGACGCACAGCGAGGCCAGCACGAACGCGTGGAAGTTCATCGACGTCCACTCGTTCCGACCGAGGATCGAGAACTTCCGCTCCGGGTGGAGAGACTGGCGCGGGCCGTGGAGCAGGAAGCGCGACGCCAGCGAATGGGACGGACGGATGTGGATGAAGTGGCGCAATTCGCCAAGGCAGCTTGACTCCGACTTCAACCCGTTCGCGCTCGGAGTGTTCATCGCGATGGACATAGGCGTCGCGATGCGCGACGTCGCGAAGAAGGTCGCCGACCCGGCGGAGCGCACACGGGTGCGTCTGGAGCTCATGCGCGACCTGCGGATCGTCCGCCGTCCATTCTACTACGCCCGCGAGACCGAGCGGCGGCGCAAGCTAGCCGCAGAAAGGCGAAAGATACGCCGCCGAAGCACAACTGCGCCAATGCCGACGGCGTCGGAAATCATGGCTGCATGGGAGGCGAGAAAGGAGTCGCGGGAGGCGATGGTGCGCCTTGGCGGGATGTTGCACGACCTCGAGTGCTATGTCGACAACTGCCTGAAGTTCGACGAACGTGGCGACGTCGTGGGCAGGAACGGCGGCATACGCGGCTGGCTGAGGGAGAACCTCCCCGAGCTCTCGCCAAAGTACAAGACGCTCATGCGCTACAAGGCGCTCGCCGTGCGCCTCAGGCAGGCGTCGGGCGCAAAGGACCCGACGCCGACCTCGACCCTTCTCGACGAGCCTCGCAGCGAAGTGGTGGCGGATGTGGTGGGCAGGGAGGACCCCGTATTCGACCACATCTTCACCGACCTCGAGTACATCCTCTCACCCAGAACCGCGCTCATGGACGCTGGTAGAAGATCCGAGAAGAGGAAGTGCCCGACGGAAAATGAGAATTCATTGCGGAAAAATAATCGACGGACGGCACTGGCCTTGGATATACGGAACGGAAGGCGACGACGGGCGTAGCGCGTCTTTGGAACGTTACGCGAGCAGGCGCAAAGAGGCGTCAGACAGGAGCCTCCGGGCCTGCCAGAGTGGCGACACGCCCCCTTTAGACGACAGCGGCGAGCAGCTTGGCGGCTTTGCTTTCGCGATGCTGCCATTTCTTTTGCCATCGCGTCAGTTTTCGGAATCCGCTACAAAGACCCGCGACGCCGCAACTTGCATCAAATCTGGACGCGCTTGCCAAGTGGCTACCGCACCGAGCGGAAGAACTTGCGCATCTCGTCCGCCGTCTTGCAGGACGCGAGGCGTTCGTGCCCGTTGTCGGCGCGGAGGGCGCGGGAGATCACGCTCATCAGCTGCAGATAGGGGGTCTGCTGCTCGTCGTTCGCGAGCGTAAGCACGATGATGCGGAGCGGCGAGTTGTCGATCGTCTCGTAGTCGGGGATGCATCCGTTGGCGGTGCCCTCGTTGTCCAGCACGGCGACGGCCCCGGCGATTCCGGTCACCTCCGGGCAGCGCCCGTGCGGCACGGCGATGCCGTGGTCTAGCCCAGTGGTCATCGACGCCTCGCGGCGCAGGACGGCCTCCGTCGCGGCGGCGGCGTCCCTGACGTGGTTCGGGCAGGCGGCTGCGATCTCCGCGACCATCTTCTCGATTGCCTCCTTCTTCGACGAGGCGCGGAACTTCGGGAGCATCACGAAGCCCTGCAGGTATCTTCTGACGCCAGAGTGGCCGAGCTTCGCGGGCGGCGTTGTAAGGAGCCGCTCCATGTCCCCGCGGCGAATCGGCTTGGATATCTGCCTCGCAAGGTCGTTCATCTCGCTGGCGACCTCCATCCAGGCCGTCATGACGATGGATTCCTCGGCCGGCGTGCACTCGACCTCTATGGAGCTGCCGTCCCTCCGGACCGAGATCTCCATGTCGTCCATCGCGATCACCCAGATGGAGTCTTCCTTCGAGAGGAGCGACGTGAAGAACCCCTCCTCGCGGAACTCCGTCACGAGCTTGGCGAGGACCAGCTCAGCGACGGGCGGAGAGGCGAGGTCGAACGTGACGCGCCTGGAGCCGTCGTGGCTCGGCCGCGGATGGCGCACGCCGCGCCGCTGCGGCGCGAAGAGGCCGACCAGGGCCGGCGGCGCCACGACCGTCGTCACGAGCGTCATCAGGATGCCGATGCCGAATATCTCCTGCGTCAGGTAGCCTGACGAAAGGCCGAGGCCGGCGATGATGAGCGCCACCTCGCCGCGCGGCACCATCCCGGCGCCGACGCGCAGGCCGCCCAGAATGTTGAACCCGCAGAACAAGGACGGGATCATGCAGCCCACAACCTTTGCCGCTATCGCCAGCATGGTGTATATTCCGCCAAAGATCAGCACCGGCTTGGAGCAGAGGGCCGTCACGTCGACCATCATGCCCATGGAGCAGAAGAATATCGGCACGAGGAACGCATAGACCGGGGACAGCATGTCCTGGATCGGGTGCTTGAGGTCGGTGCGGCTCAGGGCGAGGCCCATGACGTATGCGCCGATTATCATGGCGAGGCCCATGAACTCGAAGAAGCCGGCGAGCACGAGCGCGAGGCCGAAGGCCATCGTAGCGATGACGACGGGGCTCTTGAAGGCTATTTTGAGGAACTTCGCTATCCAGCGCGCCGCCAGGATGCCGACGACCGTCGCGCCCAGCCAGACGCCGAAGGCGCGCAGTGCGACGACGCCTATCGCCCCCCAGTCCATGTCGGTGGCCGCGGCGCCGGCCTTCGCCGACGCATGGTGCGCCGCTATTATGCCGTTGCCGATCGCAAGGACTATGAGCCCGAGCACGTCGTCTATCACGGCGCCGGCCATGATCGTGACGCCCTCCTCGGAATCCATCTTCTTCTTCTCGGAGAGGATGCGCGCCGTGATGCCCACGGACGTCGCGGTGGACATGATGCCCATGTAGAGAGGCGCCTCTCGCGTCATCGCCTCCGCAAGCGGGAGCTGGGCAAGGTCCGCGAAGTGGGGGAAGAACTGCGGCAGCAGCCAGACCGCGCACAGGTCGCCGAGGAGAAAGGACACCACGACGCCGCCGAGCCCCACCATCGACCCGACGAACGAATACTTCAGGAACATCTTGAGGTCCGTCTCGAGCCCCGAAAGGAACAGAAGTATCACCGAGGCGAGCGTCGCTATGCCGTAGAGGGCCGGCGACGTCGCGTCGAACATGACGCCCGTCTCCCTTGCCAGGGCCCTAAGCTCGGCGCCGTGGAAGAGGCCGGAGGCGAAAAGCCCGTCGCCTATCCCGATGCCGCCGAGCGCCCACGGGCCTATCACGATGCCGGCCGCGAGCTCGCCCAGGATGGACGGCAGGCGGACCATCGAGGCGAGAGCCCCTCCAAGCCTCGCGGCGAAGATGATCACGCCTATCTGGAGCACCAGGAACATCATCTCCTCAACACGCGGCAGGCCGAAGTTCGGATACGGAGGCGGCGCGCCGTCATGGGCGGCAAAAGCGCAAGAGCCCGCCATGGCGGCGGCGAGAAGAAACCACTTTGTCTTTTTCATTATGCAGTTGGCGGAGAGAGGGGGATTCGAACCCCCGGTACGGGTTTACCCCGTACGACGATTTAGCAAACCGTTGCCTTCAGCCACTCGGCCATCTCTCCAAATCGTTGCGAAGTATTATATCAAATGCGCTGCTGACCGTCAACGAAGACGGCCGACGGCTTCCAGGAGCGAGGATTTATGACTACGAGATCAGCCGTGTACCCCTTCTCGACCTTGCCGAGCGTCTTGCCCCAGCCCTGCTCTATCGCCTGGTTCCACGACGTGCAGCGCACGAGGTCCTTGAGCGGTATGCCCGTGACGTCGTGCACGTTCTTGAGCCCGTTCCCCATCCAGAGCGTCGAGCCCGCGAGGTTGCCGGCCTCGAGCCGAGCCTCTCCGTTCTGGAGCTTCACCTTGATTCCGCCCATCAGGAACTCGTATCCGTCCTTGCAGTGCGAGCACCTGAGCGAGTCCGTTATCATCTGCACGTGCGCGAGGTTCCGGCGCGTGAAGACGAGCCGCAGCATGTCGTCGCAGAGGTGGATGCGGTCGCAGATGACCTCGGTGTTGAGGTCCTCGATCAGGAAGCCCGCGCCGACCATTCCGATCTCGCGGTGGTGGAGGGGCGTCATCTGGTTGCAGAAGTGCGTCATGTGCCTCAGGCCGTTCTTGTACGCCGGCATGAGGTCCTTCAGCTTCGCGGCGGTGTGGCCGCAGCTCGGAACAACGCCGAGCTTCAGGCATTCCCTGGCGAACTTCGCCCCGCCCTCCGTCTCGACCGCGTACGAGATCTGCCTCACGGGATACACCTTCGCGATCTCCTTCAGTTCCTTGACGGACGGCTTGCGCACGTACTTCGGGTTCTGCGCGCCGCAGCACTTCACGTTGATGAACGGGCCCTCCAGGTGGATGCCCGGCGCCTTCGCGTAGGGCTGCCCGGCGTCCGCGTACTTCCTCGCGTTCCTCGCCGCGACCATCAGCTCCTCGTGCGAGACAGTGAGCGTTGTCGGAAGGAACGTCGTGACGCCCTCCTGGAGCTTCGCCCTGGCGACCTCGAAGATCGCCTTCTCGTCGGCGTCGCAGAAGTCGTAGGTGAGCGCGCCGTGCGTGTGCACGTCGATGAAGCCCGGCATGACGTACTGCCCACCCACGTCCACCACCGTAGTGGACGCGTCCGGGCGCGCGGCCACGCGCCTGGCCGTCACCTGGCTGATCCTGCGGCCTTCTATGACGACCGTGGCGCCCTCGAGGTCCACGGCCGGCGAAATCACATGTGCGTTTACGATTACGGTCTTCTGCATGACACCTCCATGATTTTTCCTGGTGCGGAAATTATACCACAAATCGGCGGCCATTTTTTGATATACTTTCCCGCAGAGGGAGAACGCACCATGGAAAGACTTACGATTCAGGTTGGGCCGTACGAGGTGAACTGCTCGCTGCTCGTGCACGCGGGGCGGGCGTGGATCGTCGACCCGGGGCAGGAGGCGGAGCGCATCGTCGAGCTGCTGGAGGGCAGGGGCCTGGAACCCGCCGCGGTCCTGCTCACCCACGCGCACTTCGACCACGTCGGCGGCATTCCAGGGCTCCAGAAGGCGTTTCCGGGCCTGCCCGTGTACATGCATCCGAAGGACCGTCCGGTGCTGACGCACCCGATGAACCAGTTCCCGCCCGACTATCCGGCGATCGGCGCTCCGCTCAACCTCGCGGACGCAACGGCGTTCGCGGACATCGGAGCATGCGTGATCGAGACGCCCGGCCACACGCCAGGCGGGGTGTGCTACCACTTCGCGGAGGACAGGCTGCTTCTTTCGGGCGACACGCTCTTCGCGGGCTCCGTCGGCCGCACCGACCTGCCGGGCGGCGACATGCCGACGCTGATGGGCTCGCTGAAGAAGCTGACCGCCCTGCCGGACGACACGCTTGTCATTCCCGGGCATGGCCCGCACACGACGATCGGCGCGGAGAAGCGCAGCAATCCGTTCCTTCGCACGATCGCGCGGCTTTGACGGCGGCGCGGCGTCAAAGCGCCGCGAGATTCATTTCCGCAAGCGTGGTGCGCCCGTCGTAGAGCGCCTTGCCGACTATCGCCGCCCTGAGGTTGGGCCTCTCTAGCGCCTTGAGGTTCGCTATGTCGTAGGGCGACGAGACGCCTCCGGACGCCGTGACCTGGCATGTAGGCGCGGCGTCGCATATCGCCGCCATCTGCGTGAGGTTCGGGCCACCCAGCATGCCGTCCGTCGCCGTGTCGGTGTATATTATCGTCTTTACGCCAGCCTTCGCCACGGCAGCCGCGAGCTCGACGGCGCTCACCTTCGTGGTCTCCACCCAGCCCTTCGTCTGCACCATGCCGTCGCGCGCGTCAATGCCCACCGCTATGCGCTCGCCGTACAGGTCGATGCACGCCGCCAGGAACGCGGGGTCCTCGAGCGCGGCGGAACCGATTATGGCCCGCGCCGCGCCGGCGTCCATCACCGCGTCCACGGCCTCGGGTGTGCGGAGCCCGCCTCCGACCTCGACCGGCCCGCCGAACGCCTCGATTATGCGCCGTATGACGTCTGCGTGCCGAGGCCTGCCCGCGAACGCGCCGTCGAGGTCGACCACATGCAGCTCCCGGCCGCCCTGCGCGGCCCAGTCCCTCGCCTGGGCCGCGGGGTCGTCGCCGTACACCGTGACGTCCTCCGCGCGCCCCTGGCGCAGGCGGACGCATTTCCCGTCCTTGAGGTCGATGGCGGGCAGTATTACCATGTCTTCAGGAGAACAGGCGCTTGAAGAACCCGTCCTGCGTGGACTTGTATCCGGTGAACACCTCGCCGCCGACCATCACCTGGCGCTTCTCGGGGTCGAACGTCGCGCGCGAGCCGGAACGCGCGGCGGCGTTGGACATGATGAGGGCGATCGCATGGCTGTAGCCGGCGTCGACGGACGCGTTCGGGTCCTTGCGTGCGCGCACGCACTCCATCCAGTTGCGCATGTGCGCGGAAGTCAGCGGATCTCCGCCGGTGTTGGCGGACGTGACGACCTCGGTCTTGGGCGCGGGGAGGTTCTCCTCGCGGAACGTGGCGCCCTCCACTCCGCCGTTCGAGACGGTGCCCTTGACGAGGTCTATCATCCCGGTCGTGGAGAAGTACTGCTCCTGCCCGCACTCGCGGTTCAGCTTGCCGCCCGGCAGGCAGTTCGTCTGGTGCGACTGGAACACGACCTGGAAGCCCTTGCCCTTGACCCCGGACTCCCCGTACTCCATGATGGTCGTGAATGTGTCGAAGCTCTGGCGGCCGTCCAGCCACTGGTACAGCCCGCCCGAGGACACGGCGCTCGTGGGGTATTTGTAGCCTGTGAACCAGCCGATCGTGTCGATCTGGTGGCACATCCACTGTCCGGTAACGCCAGACGAGAACGGCCAGAAGAGACGGAACTCGAGGTACTTGCGCGCGTCGAACTTGTACTCGGATGGGTCGCGGTCGAGAAGCCACATCTTCCAGTCGACGTCCTCCTCGCGCAGCGACTGTATGAGCGCCTCGGGACGGCGCCAGCGGCGCGGCTGGTTGACGTTCCAGGTGAGGTTGACGTACGCGATGTCGCCGAACTTCCCGGAGTTGATGTATTCCTTCGCCGCCATGTACGCAGGGCCGGAGCGGCGCTGGGTGCCGATCTGGAGCACCGCGCCGGGCGCGTATCCGGCCTTGCGCTTCGCGTTGATCGTGTCGAGAAGGAGGTTCGCCGAGTACATGTCCTCGGCGATCGGCTTCTCGCAGTACGCGTCCTTGCCGGCGTTTGCGGCGTGCACGGCGTGCTGGGCGTGCTGGAAGTCGGCCGTCGAGATTATCACGGCGTCGACGTCCTTCGCGTGCTCGTAGAGGTCCATGTCGCTCGAATACGTCTCTATCTTGCGGCCGAGCTTGGCCTCGAGCTCCGGCTTGGCGTTCTCGTGCAGGCGCTTGCGCCAGAGGTCGGCGACGGCCACCATCTCGAAGTTCAGTTCCTTGTTGTGGTGCAGGAAGCACGGCAGGAGCGAGCCGCGGAAGCGGTCGGAGTAGCCGACGCAAGCGACGCGCACGCGGTCGTTCGCGCCGACGGCGTAGAGAGACGGCGCGACGCCGGCGGCGACAATGCCGGCCAGCCCGGCTGCGGACGTCTTGCAGAATTCACGGCGTGTGGTTGTGTTGTTCATCAGATGAGCCCTTTCATTGTTTTAAGTGCTGTTTCGAGGTTCTTCGCAAGGTCTCCCGGCTCGCCCCAGCCGCATTCGCAGCTGACACCTCCTGCGTAGCCGATCTCCTTCAACGCGTCGAAGTACGGCTTCAGGCGGTACGTCTGCTCGGGGTCGTGGCCTGGGAACTGGCGGGTCTTCCATTCGGCGATGTGGCAGTGCATCAGGCGGTCGCCCGCCTTGACGATGGATTCCGCAGGCTCGCGCCCCATCATCATGTGGAATATGTCGGCCAGCTGCCGCAGGCGCGGGGAGTTGACCTCCTCCACGATCTGGAGGCCCTGCCACACGTAGTGGATTATGTCCGTCTCGTTCGGGCGCAGCGGCTCGATGACGACCGTCACGCTGCAGCCGGCGATGCGCTTCACCAGCAGCTTGCAGAATTCGGCGTATTGGTCGCGTCCGCGCTCAACGTCAAAGCCCTTCGGGTACTCCACCTTGCCGCCCGCGTGGTACGTGACCGGCACGTTGCGCGCACCGCCCGACCCGAACACGACGGTCTTCAGCCCCACTTCGTCGGCTCGCCGGCAACCGACCTCCGCATACTTGAGTATGGGATCCCAGTCGGCGTCCTTCCCCGTCAGGCGGAACTTGCCGGGCAGGAAGCCGTTGCAGCTCCTAAGCGGCAGCGCGGCGGACAGAATCGCATCCTTCTGCCGCTTCCAGTCCTCCTCGCCCTGCTCCGGCAGGAACATCGCGCCGAACGAGTTCTCGACGAAGTCGTAACCGACGGACTTCATGAGCGGCGTGTCGGAAAGCGGACGGCACGCGCCGAAGAGGATGCGCGGCTTCAGCGCGCGGCAGCCCGCGCACGACTTGCCTCCGTTCTCCGTCGCACAGCCGGCCGCCACCGCCGCCGCGCCTGTCATCAGAAACTCCCTTCTGTTCATATCACTCCCTTGCTGCTTGGGATCCCCTTCTCGGCGGGATCAACCCGTACCGCCGCCCGGAGAGCCCGGGCGAAACTCTTGAAAAGGCCTTCGCACACGTGGTGCGCCTCGTCGCCGTACACCTGGCGAAGGTGGATGTTCGCGCGCGCCTCGACGGACACCGCGCGGAAGAACTCCTCGACGAGCTTCACCTCGAAGTCCCTCACCATCATGTGCTTCATCGGGCACTGCATCACGAGGAACGAGCGCCCTCCGAGGTCCAGCGACGTCTCGCACAGTGCCTCGTCCATCGGAATCGACGCGAAGCCGTAGCGCACAATCCCCTTGCGGTCTCCTAGCGCCTGGTTGAGCGCCTGCCCGAGGACGAGCCCCACGTCCTCCACGGTATGGTGGTAGTCTACGTCGACGTCGCCCTCGGCCTTGACCGAGAGGTCTACGAGCGCATGCTTCTTCAGAAGCTCGAGCATGTGGTCGAAGAATCCGATGCCGGTGGACACCTCCCCTTCGCCCGAACCGTCCAGGTCCAGCTCCAGCTCTATCTGCGTCTCCTTGGTGTTGCGTACGACTTTCGCTTTTCTCATGAGTAGATTATACCAAAAATTACGGCGACGCGCGCGAACGGAGTCCTCGCCATGATGGCGTCAGTACAGGATCATCAGGAATCCGCCGGGGGCTCCGCGAATGGAGCGGATCGCGCCGTCGCCAGATATCCATTTCGTGTTGGCGGCGCTGTACACGCCCCTGTCGAGCCCCTGGCCGTCGTAGGAGATGCGCCTCACCGTCGACGTGTACGCACCCGATTCCAGGTGGAGCGTCGCACCCGGCTTCACGGAAAGCTCCGTCTCGGAGGCCTCGCCGAAGGTGTTCGTCGCGGCCGACGCGGCGACGACGAGCGCACCCGCGTTCAGCACCACGTTCGTGCCAAGCCACTTCGCGTTGCGCTCCAGCCTGATCGCGCCGGAATCGACGGTAAGCGTGCCCTTCGTCGTGGAAGTCGCATAGCCGATCGTCTGCGTTGCCGTGCCGGCGTACGTGAGAGATGCCTGGTCTATTACCTTCACCAACTCACTTCGCGAACTCGTGCCGTCCAACGTCAACGTCGCCGGTGTCGCGCTCGTCACCGTGAATGAGTAGCTGTCAGGATTTGTCGCCTGATAGTCTTTCTGGCCGTACTGGTTGCCGGCGATGGAGGCCGCCGTCTGACTGTAGCCGTTAAGGTCGAAGCGGAACGTCGTGGAGCTGCCGTCGTAGAAGAAGAGAAAGCCTCCCTTGCTTATGTTCAGCGCGTCGGCCTTCGTGAACCTGACAGCCTT
Source organism: Kiritimatiellia bacterium (assembly GCA_017405115.1). The sequence continues at coordinate 12,858 of JAFRBA010000064.1, read as the reverse complement.
CAGGCTCTGCTCCATGGCGAACTGCCCCTGGGCGGCGGACACGGATGCAGGCCCGAACTCGAGCACTCCGGCCGAGCCGAACACGCCCTGGAGCGACGAGACGATGCAGTCCTCGGCAAGCCGGAGCGTCGACTGCGCGGTATCTACGCGCGTCCAGGTGCTGTTGAACGTGCCGCCGACGACCGCGAAGTCATTGAAGAACGTCGCGCGCCCGGTGCCGGTGTTCGCGGAGAAGAGATCCATATCGCCGTTCTGCCTGAACGTTACGGTCGGCGTGTCGTAGCCGCACCTGAAGCCGCCGAACGTCTTGATCGCCACGTCGTTTGTCGTCGCATCGCCGGTGAACGTGAGGCGTGACTGGTTTGAAGAGAACGGCGCGGCTGGGTAGAATTCGGCTCGGCCCGTGCCCGGCCCTCCAAGGCCGTAGCGGCTCGATACGACAGCCCACGTGTTCGAGAAGGAGAAACCGCCCGGCGCCACCAGACTGCTGTTGTCGCCCGAAAGCACCACGTTCGTGACGGTGCCGGAGTCTCCAATGATCCAGATGCGGCCGGAGCCTACAAATCTGGCGGAGACGTCGAGCGTCTGCGCTCCGGACGTCTTCACGACGACCGACGCCCCGATGCCCATCTCAATCGTATCCAATGATTCGACCTTTTCGATGTCGCCGTCGAGAATCTCCACAAGAGTGTCGTTTGGAATAGCGGCGGTGCCGCTCTCCGGCCAGCCTGTCCATTCGCCGGGAATCGACCTGGCGAGCGTCTGGATCGCGCCATTGCCGGTCAGCGTCACGTTCTCGTTCGCCGCAAGCGCGCGCACCTCGTCCATCGTATATGTCGTAAGAGGCTCGAGTGACACGCTGCCGAACGTGGCGTTGTTCACGGCGATCGTCACGCCGTCCGCCACCTGGAGGGTGCCGCCCGCCTCAACCGTCAGGTTGTGGACCGACTCGTCGGTCAGCGACGCCGTGGAGAGGAACCTCAGCGTTCCACCAGACCTCACCGTCACGTTCGTACCAGACCAGCCCGACCCGTCCGCGAACGTCACCGAACCATCGGAGACTGTCAGGTCGCCGGTCGCCGCAAGCTTGGATGTGGAGAACGTCGTGTCGTATGGCGTGTTGTGCACGTAGGAGATCGGCCCAATCATGCGGTAGTACACCGTCTGCGAACCCGTTGCGGAACCAGCCGCAGTCAGCGTAGCCGGAGCATCGGACTTGACGACCGACCATGCCGTCGCCGAGCCGCCTATCTGCCGCAGATGAGAGAACGTCTGGCTGTGCCCGTTCAGGTTGAAGAACGCCCCCGTGCCGGTGCCATTGCCATATGGCGCAAGCGGCGTATCCAGGCCGAGGCAGTCGTCGCGCTCGAAGATGACGTTGTTTGCAGCACTTGGCGCGAGGCCGTAGAGGGCTGTAACGCTCGCGGGGGCGAAACGAAGGTTGCCCATGTAGACGATGGCCTGAAGAGAGGAGTTTCCGAGTGTTACGGCCGTAGTCGCCCCGCCTATCCGGCAGACGCCGCCCGACTTGCCGCTTTCGGACCTTATCGCAACCAGACCCGACATCGTGAACGCATCGCCGATGAATTCTACGTTGTGCCGGAGATACAGGTTGTTCCACGTGCCGTAAGTCGTGGGGACCGTCGAGAACGAACCGGCCTGCACGACGAATTCGTCGGCTGCCTCGGAGCCGAAGTAGTAGTTTGCGTCGCCGGAGTCCGCGCCGGACATCGCTATGGCCACGTGGTTCGTGATCGTCTTCACTCCGGCGGGCATCAGGAACCGGATCGCTCCCGGGGTAGCCGTCGTCGTCTTGATGGAGCAAGCCGCCGTGGCGCTGCCGCCGAGGGCGTATTCGGAAGCCGCCACGACAGGCGTGTCCTCGAACTCGAAATGCCCCGGAGCCACGAGCCCGGAGTTGTCGCCGCTGAGCGTAACCGCACCGCCGCCTGATGCGACAATCGTCCCCGGGCCGGAGATGTTCGCCGAAAGCGCAAGCGATGCCGTCGCCGTGATGTGAATCTCGGAATTCGTCCCCATCTCGATGGACTCAAGCGCCGCGACCTTCGCTATGTCGGCGTTGGTTATCTCCGCGACCGTGCCCTTCGGTATCTTCACGCTCGTCGCCGTGCCAACATCGGGCCAGCCGCCCCAGTCCGACAGGACGACCAGCGATCCGTCGCCGGTGGCCGAGATGGTCGTCTCGCCGGCGTCTGCCAGAAGCGCGGCGATGGCGGCCATCGTGTATGTTTCACCCGCCTCCAGCGATACGCTGCCGAACGTGGCCGACCTCGTGCGCAGCGTCACGCCCTCGCCGACGTCGAGCGATCCGCCAGACTCCACGGCAAGGACATGCTTTCCGGTCGCCAGCGAGTCCGCGCTCTGGCACGAGAGCGTCCCCGTTCCGCCAACCGTGATTTCGTCGCCCACCCACTTGCCGCTTCCGCTCAGCACCAACGTCCCCTTCGTAACCTTCAGCGATCCCGTCGACACGCACGGCGCAGTGAGCGTCTCGGTCCTGACGGTGTCGTGCCAGAGGGAAAGCGCTCCGCGGAAGAGGAACGGCGCCTCGTGGCTGCCCGCCGTCGCCGAGACAAGCTTCAACGTACACGGTTCCTCGCTGGAGATGATGGCATACCCCGGCTTGCTGTTGCACGCAAGATGCGAAATCGTCTGGCTGTGGCCGTTCAAGTTGTAGTACGGCGTGGTCGTCGTAAGGGACGCCTGCGCCCACGGGCTGAAATACGTGTCCTCCGTAAGGGTGTAGTCGCGCTCCATTGTGATTTGACGCGCGGCGTCGGTGTTGAGGCCGGCGGCAGCCCTGCACGACGCCGCACCGATGTGGATGTTCGAGAAATACACGATGGCGGCGGATCCCAGCTCCATCGTGCAGCCCTCACGAAACCACACGCTGCCGGTGCCGCTGTGGTCGAGCCAGGTCGTGGACGTGGACTTGAACTCGCCGGCGATCATCTCGAAGTTGTTGGTAAAGTAGATTCTCGCGCTTGGCAGGTTCTCGGACAGGCTCGCCGCCTGTACGAAGAAGGTGTCGGGCGATTGCGACCCGATGTGGAGATGCCCGCCGCTTGGACGGACGATGCGGAGTGCGACGCTGTTCGTAAACGCCGTCGTGCCGTTGTCGAATCTCAGCGGCTGGGCGCTCGAAGCACTGTAAAAATGCGCCGTGCCCGTACCGGCGGCGCCGAGGCCATGCTCATGGGCGACGGCGACGACCGTGTTCGTGAACGCGAAGTGTCCCGGGGCGACAAGCCCGGAGTTGTCGCCGGAGATCGTCACCACGCCTGCACCGACGCCGACGAATGCGCCCGTGCCGCTCACCGTCGCCGAGAGCGCGAGCGGGTCGGACGCCGTGTACAGCAGCGTGGCGCCGGAGTTCAGCACAAGTGACGTCGCCGCCGCGAGAGCCGCCGCGTCGGACGAGTCCGACACCTCCACGAGGCCGTCGATCGTGATGGTGCCGTCCACTGCTGCAGGCAGCGAGCCTGCCGATGCCGAGATTGCCGCGCCGAGAGCCAGTGCGGTCAGCAGAATGCGTTTCATAGGCGAACTCCTATTTGCGGACGTCAGGCCCTGGCGCCGAGCCTCTGTCCGGTATATCGGTTCTCGCGGATGGGGCGCCACCACCAGTCGTTGTCAAGATACCACTGCACCGTCTTGCGTATGCCAGTGTCGAAGCTCTCCGATGGGCGCCAGCCCAGCTCGTCCATGAGCTTCGACGGGTCGATCGCGTAGCGCAGGTCGTGGCCGGGGCGGTCGGACACGTATGTTATGAGGTCGGCGTATGGCCCTTCTGCGCGCGGCCGCAGTTCGTCAAGCGTGGCGCAGATGGTCTTGACGACCTCCAGGTTCGTGCGCTCGTTGTGGCCGCCGACGTTGTACGTCTCGCCGTCCGCGCCCTTCTCGTTCACGAGGCACAGCGCCGCGACGTGGTCCTCGACGTACAGCCAGTCGCGCACGTTGGCGCCCTTGCCGTATACGGGCAGGGGCTTGCCGTCCAGGCAGTTGAGGATGACGAGCGGTATGAGCTTCTCCGGAAAGTGGTATGGCCCGTAGTTGTTAGAGCAGTTCGTGATTCGCGTCGGGAGCCCGTAGGTGTCGTGCCAGGCCCGCACAAGGTGGTCCGACGCAGCCTTAGACGCGGAGTAGGGGGAGTGCGGCGCGTATGGCGTCGTCTCGGTGAAGAAGCCGCTCTCGCCGAGCGAACCGTAGACCTCGTCCGTCGAGATGTGCTGGAACACGAACGCGGGGTTCCTGCGCCACCATGCCAGCGCCGACTGGAGGAGCGTCGCCGTGCCCACCACGTTGGTGCGCACGAATTCGCCAGGCCCGTCGATGGAGCGGTCGACATGTGACTCCGCGGCGAGATGGAAGACCGTGTCGGGGCGGAACTCCTCGAACGCACGGTCCATCTTCGCCTGGTCGCAGATGTCCGCGACGAGCAGGGTGTACTTGCCGTCGACCTCCTTGAGGGACTCCGGGACGCCTGCGTAGGTCAGCTTGTCGACGACGAGCACCTCGCGCCCCTCGTGGCAGAGGCGGCGGACCAGCGCGGAGCCTATGAACCCGCAGCCGCCCGTGACGATGCAGCGCCTATTCGTCATCGGCGAACCTCCTGCTTTCGGAATCCGTGTCGGGACCAGACGGCGGCTCCACGTCCGCCGAGGGCGCGCCGTCGGCATTCTTGCCATTCGAGGCCTTGTCCTTCTTGCCCTTCGACTCGTCGCCCTTCTTTCCCTTCGAGTCGTCGTCCTTCGGGCGGTATCCGTAGCCATAGCCGTAGCCGTAGCCATAGCCGTAGCCGTACTTGTGGTACCCGCGCCCGTGCGAATGCGGCGTGAACGCGCCCGCGTTCGATATCTCGATGTCGTTCACCACGGCTCCGATGATGTTCGCGCCGGCTTCGGTGAGACTGCGCGAGCAGAACTGGATCGGCTTGAAGTGCGTGCGATCCGGGCAGCACATGATGATGACGGAGTCGACCATGACCGAAAGCGAGACGACGTCGCCGACGACGCCGTACGGCGGCGAGTCGACGATGATGTGGTCGTAGTTCGCCCGCGCCCACTCGAAGAACTCCGGCACGGCCGACGAACCGAAGATGGTCGCCGGAGACACGCCGTCAGGCGCGGTGGACACTATCACGTCGAGGCCGGGGACCGGCGTGGGGTTGACGAGCGCCCTGAAGTCCGGCTTCTCGGAGCCTGCGGACTGCAGCACGTGGGAGAAGCTGCGCTCCTTGGTGATCTCGATGCCCCAGATGCGCGCGAGGCGCGGCCTGCGCAGGTCGAAGTCGACGTGCAGCGTGCGGCGCCCGGCCTGGGCGTACGAAATGGCGAGCGAGGTGGACGTGACCGTCTTGCCCTCGCCCGGCTGGGTGGATATGACGAGCAGGCAGTGGCTCAGCGCCTCGTAGCGCGGCGAGTCGAGCAGGTTGCGCAGGCTCGCGACCGACTCGGCGAACTGCGAGTACTTGTCGTCTATGAGATACCGCGCGACCTCCTCGCGCTTCTTGCGGCGCACATGCGGCAGGACAGCCAGCACCTTCAGGGCGAGGCGCCCCTCGATGTCGGCGAGGTTAACGACCGTGTCCTCCAGGTTGTCGACGATGAGGACGAACACGATGCCGAGCATTATCGAGAGCGCCACGCCGGCGCCGAAGATGAGCGCGGGATTCGGCAGGACGGGCTTGGAAGGCACGCCGGCCGGACGGCCCACGCGAACGATCTCGTTGTTCGACTCCGCCTCTATGCGGGCCTTGTTCTCGTCCAGGATCAGGCCTTCGAGCACCCTGTTCGCCACGCCGAACTCGGCCTCGAGCTGGCCGAGCCCCGACTCCGCGAGGACGATCCTCTGCTCGATCGAGGCGAGTTCGTTGCGCAGGTCCTCCTGCTTCTGGCGGAGGTTGGAGAGCTGGTTGCGGGTGACGCGGAGCGTGGAGCGCCCGGTGAGCAGGGCGCGGGCGGCGGCGTCCAGGAAGCGGCGCTTGGCAAGCTCGAGCGCCTTCTTGGAGGTTATCACCTCGGGATGGCTGTCCGTGAAGGAGAACAGAAGCCTCTGGTACTGACCTTCGGCGTCCTGGTAGGTGCGGAACTCCTCGGCGATCTCCTGCGCGCGCGGCACGCCGGTGGAGAGGTTGCCGTAGCTCGCGGGGTCCTTCTGGACGGCGGCGAGCATCTTCTCCCACTCTATGAGCTGCGTCTCCTCGGTCTCGAGGGCCAGGATGTCGCCCGTCGTCTTCGACAGGCTCTGGCTTATGGTGTCGCGGGTGGACCGCAGGTTGTCCACCTTGTTGGCTGTGCGGAAGTCGAGCAGCTGCTTCGCGATCTTGTCGACCTCGCGGCGCTTCTTCTCGACGTTGCCGTGGATCTGCGACACGGCCTTGTCGCAGCGGAGCTTGTTCTCCTCGTCCGTGAACGACTCGATGGCCTCGGCGTAGGCGTTGGCAAGCGCCGCGCAGAGGGCCGGCGTCTTGGACCGGAGCGATATGGTTATGATGCGGGAGTTCCGTATGAGCTCGAGCTCGGAGCCTGCGAGCGTGCCGATTATCTCCTCGTCGGACACGGTCGAAGACGGGTGCCCGGAGCGGTACTGCTGGACGACCTTGGTTATGACCTTGTCGGAGCGCCAGTCGGAGATTCGCGTGTTGAATATCTCGGCGTAGGTGGTTCCGTAGTCGGGCGTGGCCTCGGCGAGCGCGCCCTGGCCGCGGCCGCCGGACGACCGGCGCATGTCCATCGTGAACTCGCTCGTCGCCTCGTATATCGTCGGCGATATGCGGTAGACCGCGAAGGCGACGATCAGGCCGACGAGCAGGAACACGAAGACAGAAAGCCAGCGCTGCGAAATGACGCGGAGCATTCGGCCTATGGTGATCGTGCCGACGATGGAGCCGTCCTCGCCGCCTCTGCCGCCCATGCCGCCGTACGCGCCTCCGTATGCGCCGTATGCGCCGTATGCGCTGCCGTATGCGTTGCCGTATGCGCCGCCGTATGCGCGGCCGCCGTAGTACATCGGCTTCTTCCCGCCGCCGTAGTACATGGGAGACGACTTCCCGCCGCCGTAGTACATCGGGGATGACTTCCCGCCGCCGTAGTAGATAGGTTTGTCAGCCATTGCCTCTGATCTTCTCCTTGGGGAACGACTTCGCCGAGACCGCCAGAATCGCGCCCGCAATAACCAGCACGTCCACCCGCAGTAGCGAACAGTCGAAGAACGCCGTCGCCGCCAGGGCCACGACCGCCAGCGGCGCGGCAAGAACCGTCGGCCCCGGGAGCCTGCGAGCGCGCACGCAGCCCGCGGCGCGGCGGAAGTATGTGAAGAGCAAGAAGCCGAACGGCAGGGCAACGGCCACCACGCCGACAATCCCGCGCTCGACGAGCAGCTGCCACCATCCGTTCGGCACCGCCGCGATACCCCGCGGTATAAGCGCCCAGTCGGACGCCGCCACGTTGAAGCGAAGGTTGAACTGGAACGCGCCCATCCCGACGCCGGCCCAGGGATGCTTGACCCACGACTTGAACGCAGCGGCCGAAAGGACCCTGCGGCGGTCGAGCAGGTCCGCCGGCAGGAAGTCCATCGCGACTATCGGCGCCGTCTTCGCGGCGACCACCTTGTCCGGCAGGACGGCTATGACAAGCAGGGCGCCGAGAACCAGCGCGATCGAGAACACGACGAGCATCCGGAACTCGCCCGACCCGCGCAGGGAGCGACATGCGGCGGCGAACACAGCGACGAACAGCACCACGGCCGCGCCGGCGAAGACCACGGCGTCGAACGCGGGCGCGAAGGCGAAGAGCCCGGCCACGTTCCCCCCGACGGCGAACACGACGAGCAGCACCGCCGCGTTCCATCCCCTCTCGAAAGCGCCGTAGAGCGCAATCGTGCCGCAGAGGAGGAAGAGCGCGAACGACACGCCGGGGTAGTGCAGCCAGCCAGGCCCGCAGGCGATCGCCGCGTTCACGACCTTGTCGCCGCGGCTGGCAAGCAGGATCAGCAGCGACGCCGCGACGCCGGAGAGCGAGGACGATACGAGCAGAAACGCCATCCGCGCCGAGCGGCCCAGCGCGTGCCGGCACCCCATCACCACGACGCCAAGCGCGACTGCGGCGGCGAACGGAAGCACTCCCGCATCCCCATGCGACCCGGGCATTATCGGCAGGGCCGGCGAAGACACCGACCACGCGCGGCTCTCGAAGTCGTAAGACATGACGATTCCGGTGTTGAGGGCCCGAACCCCCGTGATCGCGACAACGACGAGAAACGTCCAGAACAGCGGATCCCTCCACACGGCCCGCCACACGCGCCGACGTGCGTCATGAAGCATCTCCCCGCCGCGAAGCGAAGGCTCCATCAGGATCCACCAGACGCCAGCGAGCGAAAGCCAAAGGAGCACGGATGCGATCGCAGGCGCTCCGCAGAACGGAAAGAGAAAGAGGGGCGCGACCGCCAACAAGGCCAGATGCGCCGCCAGCCCGTATTTGGCGATTGCCGTCTGCACGTCAGTATGTCAGGCGCACACCGCCGGACACGCGCCAGCGGTCGTAGTCGCAGTAGCCATAGCAGGCCTTGCTCTCGCTGTTCCACGACTGCAGGTACTCCGCGTAGGCGAAGAACGCGAGGAAGCGGTTCAGCGTGTAGTCGAGCCCGAAGCGCGCGGTCGCAACGTCCACGTCGTAGTCGACGCCGGACACTCCGGAAACATGGTCGTGGGTCTCGTGCCTGTACGTCAGGTCGAGCTTCGCGCGCAACTTGCCGCGGACGAGGGACTTCGCAAGGCCCCAGCTGACGGAGTCCACGCGGGAACGGCTGGACATTTCGCGCTCGGACGGCTGGTAGTAGCTGGTCGCGAGAAGCATCGTGTTCAGGGTCTCGGAAATCTTCCAGTTTCCGGAAATCGTGTAGACGAAGCCGTTGTCGGTCGCGGCGTCGTCGCCGTACTCGAACCGGCTCCAGCCGGCGAGAACCCGGTAGGAGATGCGCTCGGTCGCATACGAGCCGATACCGCCCTGGACCGTGTAGCCGGTGGAGCGGCGGCTCACGCCGTCGTTGTGGCCTGCGTTGTCCTGGTTGTAGCCCTGGTATCCGGCGGCGACGAGGAAGTCCGTCCAGCGGGACGGCGCGAAGCCTGCCTGCAGGCCGGCCATCCAGCGCTGCCAGCCGTAGAGGGCGCCGGTGTACTCTTCGTCCGTGTCGTTCTCGTAGTCAAGGTTGTAGTAGCCGCCGTGGAGCTCTGAATGCCAGTGCTCGTTGAACCTGCGCTGTATGGCGCCGTTGATGTCGAACTGGCCGCGGTCGGCATTGTAGCTGCGACCGTCGCCGTACGAAAAGTCGTCGGCCATCGTGATACGCTGGTAGGACTCGGACAGCATCAACGACCAGCCCTTCTCGGCGCCCTTGCTGTTCGACCAGTTCCAGCGGAGCGTCTCTCCGTAGTTGTGCTGGTTGTGGCGGTTGACGTTCTTGCTCTCCGTGTAGGAGTGGTAGCTGTAGTGGCCGTTCAGCAGCAACGACCAGTTCTCCTCGTTGTAGTCCAAGTTGAACGCCGGGCTGACAGTCCACATAAAGTCACCGGACGTGTCATAGCTGCGGCCGCCGGGATTGGAGTCCCACGTCGCATAGGCCGAGACGTAGGGTCTCAGCGTCATGTGTTCGCCGATCCTGAAGCCGGTCGGCCTGTCGAGGACTTCCGCCGACGCCGTCATGGCGACAACCGCCGCCAAGGCGAGCGACAGCCTTATTGTCAATACTGGCTTAGTCATTCTTCCCTCCCTTTGCATCGGTCAATCGTATGGAACCCAAGATCGTCAGCTCCTGGTCTGGTACTGGTAGCCATGCGGCTCTGGCGACGGCTCCGGAGGCGGCGGGATCGGCGCCCTGCGGCCGCGCGGCACCACCACGCCCTCCAGGAACGTGTCGAACGGCGCCCCGGTCCCCAGATTCGGTATGGACTCGTTCATCGGGTTGAAGATCACGTCGACTACCGGATTGTGCTCCTTCGCGCCGTCGGTGGATGGATCCGTGTTCCCGCCGCTCAGATCCGCAAGGAGCACGTCGTGGTTCTGCGGCCCGGCCACGCGCAGAAGAAGTCCGTCGAGCTCGGACAGCTCTTCGGCCGACCCGGCGACGAGCATCGGGTCGTAGCTCTTGTCCTCGCCCTCGGCCAGCGCGGCGGGGAACCAGTCCTTGGAAGCGGCCTCCTGCGCAGACGCGGGCAGCGAAGCCGTCAGCGCGGCGATGATGTTCTCGCCACCGCTGTTGGACCCGTGGATGAACGCGAGCGCGGCGAAGCCGCTGCGGACGTCGGCGCCGTCCTCCGACGCAACGCGCGAGTTGACCTTGGCCATAACGTTCGTGGCTATCGCGAGGTACTCGTCGTCGGTGTATGTGACGGACGGGTTGGCGGACCTGTTGAGCATGTCCGCGCCGAGGCTTTCGCACACGACAGGCAGATACTCGATCGGCACCGTGGCGAACACTTCCGCGATCAGTGTGGCCAGATTGCCCTTCTGCGAACCCTTGAGCGCGGCCCTGCATACGTTGAGGTAGGACGCCGCCAGCTCCTCCTGCGAACCGGGCATGCTGCCGATGGCCGCGTTCACGTCAGCGAGGAACTGCTTCTGGTCCTCGGCCGAGAGCTGGCTGATGGTCGCGGTCATCGTCGCCGGGTTGGCGATGGACTCGACTATCTTCTCGCGAGCGGCGACCAGCGTCATCTCCTGCGCGCAGACAATCCCCGCAGCCGCAACCGCAGCCGCCATCAGGATCTTCTTTATGTTCATGTTGCCTCCTCCTGAATCAGTACCATGTCTCCGGAACCCACACGACGTCGCCCGCGCGAAGCGTCATGTCCTTGTCGACCCGCCCGTCCTTGCCGATCTCGTTCAGGTTCACGTAAGTGCGAGTCTGGTTGCCGTCCTTGTCGCAGCGCGTCACCCGGATCGACGTCTTGTCGGCGAACTGCTTGCAGCCGCCGGCCTCCTGAAGCACCTTGGTGACGGTCAGGTCCATCGTGGCCGGCATGTTCACCGGGCCGGGCCGGCCGACCTCCCCCAGAACGGTAACCGTGCCCCACGGCGAGACGCCCTTGCCGTCGTACGGCGCGAAAGTGACCGTGACCATCGGCTGCAGGTAGTATTTGGAATACGCGCGCACGAGCTTCTGCTTGAGCGACTCGAGCGTGAGCCCGTCGCACGCCATCGGTTCCTGCAGCAAAAGCGGCAGCGTTATGTCGCCGTTCTGGTCGACAATGACCTCCATCTTCGCTGGCGGGGTCGACGGCGTGCCGACCTGGATGAGCAGGCGGACGCCCGGCCTTATGCGAGGCCCGTCCCACCACGTGGCGACGACCGCCGCGTCGACCGGCTTGCGGTCGCGGAACCAGTCGGCCACCGTCTCGCACCCGCCCGCCAGCAGGCAGACAAGCGCAAGAGACAGCGGCAGAACACCGCAAGATGGACAGACCTTTCCCATGCCGGACAATATTATAGCAAAACGAGCCTGCAGAAATCAAGACGCCTGCGGACGCCCTCTGACAGGAGGCCGAAGCTCAGCCCTCCGCCTCGAGCGCCGCGTCGACCTCGTCGGTCGTCTCCATGTTGTTGTAGACGTCCTGCACGTCCTCGAGATCCTCCAGCATCTCGACGAACTTGTTGATCGCCTTCGCGGTGGCGACGTCGGACACGGGGTTCGTCATGTTCGGCACAAGGCCCACGCCCGAGCTCTCCTCGTCGACGGCGATGCCGCCGGCCTTGATCGCCTCGAGCACGACGGTGAAGTCGTTCGGCTGGCACTTCACCGTGAAGCCGCCGTCCTCCGACAGGACGTCCTCCGCGCCGGCCTCGAGCGCAACCTCCATGACCCTGTCTTCGGTCACGCCGTCCGCGGCCGGGATCATGATCTGTCCCATGCGGTCGAAGAGGCGCGACGCGCTGCCGGGCTTCGCGAGCTCCAGGCCGTTCTTCTTGAATACGTTCGACACCTCGGCCGCCGCGCGGTTCTTGTTGTCGGTCAGGACGCGCACGACGACCGCCGTGCCGCCCTTGATGCCCTCGTACTGCGCGTCGACCATCTCGGCCGACTCGAGCTCGCCGGTGCCCTTCTTGATCGCGCGCTCGATGTTGTCGTTGGGCATCTGCGCGGCCTTTGCCTTTGCTATGAGCGTGCGCAGCGTCGGGTTGTTGTCCGGATTGCCGCCCTTGGCCTTGACGACGATCGTTATCTCCTTGCCGAGCTTGGAGAACACCTTGCCCTTCTTCGCGTCCGCCGCGCCTTTCGCGCGCTTGATTGTCGCCCAGTGGCTGTGACCTGACATTTTCGACTTCTCCTTGGGTTGTGTATTTAGACTTTGTGGCGGTAGGTGATCCGGCCCTTGCCGAGGTCGTAGGGCGAGATCTCGACGGTGACCTTGTCCCCGATCGCGATCTTGATGAAGAACTTCCTCATCTTGCCCGAGATGTGCGCCAGCACTTCATGCCCGTTTTCGAGCTGAACCTTGTACATCGTGGCCGGCAGGACCTTTGTCACGGTCCCGACGACCTCGATAGCCTGATCCTCTTCTTTCGCCATTAGCAGTATGCCCTGTTTAAGGTAGAAACATGTGTATTCTACCATTTCTCGGCCGACATGGCAACCCTGCCGCCGGGGCCGCCGCCGAAAAGCCCGCTACCGGGGCTTCAGGAAGAACGCGTCGTGGGTGAGTGCGAAGGCCCAGTCCTCGGGCATCCGCTTCAGTTCGTGGCCCTCGCCCCACGTGTCGGAGAAGAGTATCTCCTTCTTCTTGTCGTTGTAGCCGATGACGAGCCGCATGTGCCCGCCGGTCGTCTGCGGGTTCACTCCGCG
>JAFRBA010000063.1 GCA_017405115.1 Kiritimatiellia bacterium | reverse complement strand
GGCGGCCAGGCGCGGCAGCGCGTTCGCGCTCCGCTGCCGGGAGTGGCTTCTCTCCGTCCTGGGCCTCTCAAGCGGGGACAGTCCCCTTGAGGAGGGGGCGCTGATGAGGCGGATAGCGCAAATTTCGTGCGGGAAGATACTGGGGAGCGCGGCGTTCGTGGCGGAGATGCTGGGGCTGTTCGCGGACCGTGTGAGGTCGCGGAGCGCCAGGGCGAGGGCGGTGGACGGGGTCGGGTTCGCCTCACACGGCTGGAGGCTGGCCGTTATGCTGGACGCGGCGGCGTGAGCTTAAGCTATTGGGTAGGAGGCTTCTACATGCAAGACAGCAAGTGCACACAAGGGGGACTGTCCCCAGATGGATGCCATGCAATGTAGCAAGATGCAGTGCAAAGGGGGAGTGTCCCCAGATAGATGAAGGGGGACCCAGGTAGATGCGAATTATGGTATAATTTCCGCATGGACGACTATGAGCTTCTTGATTCGGGCGGCGGGCGCAAGCTGGAGCGCTTCGGGCGCTATGTCTTGGCGCGCCCCTGCTCCCAGGCGCTGTGGCGTCCGTCCCTGCCGGAGTCCGATTGGAACCGCGTCGACGCCTCCTTCGACCGCGAGGACGGGAACCGCTGGCACGGGCGCGCAAACCTCCCGAAGGAGTGGACTATCGAGACTGCTGGCGTCCGCATGCGCCTCGGCGGTACCGACTTCGGCCACCTTGGCATTTTCCCCGAACAGCGCGCGCAGTGGGAGTGGATACGGGAGGCCGTCGGGGCGGCGGCCCGGCGACCGGGCGGCGGCCGGCCGCCGACTCTGCTGAACCTCTTCGCCTACTCCGGCGGTTCCACGCTCGCCGCGTCGCAGGGCGGCGCCGAGGTCTGCCACCTGGACGCGTCGAAGGGCATGGTCGAATGGGCGCGCGAGAACGCCAGGCTGAATGGACTCGCGGACCGGCCGATACGCTGGATCGTCGACGACGCGCACAAGTTCATGAGGCGCGAGGTGCGCCGCGGCCGCCGCTACGACGCAATCGTCCTCGACCCGCCGACGTTCGGGCGCGGCGCCAGCGGCGAGATGTACAAGATAGAGCGCGACCTCGGCGCGACTCTCGGCCTCGTGCGCGAACTGCTCTCGGACGCCCCGCTGTTCGTCCTCTTCTCGTCCCACACGCCAGGCGTCTCGCGCGTCGTAGCGGAGAACATCCTCTCGCAGATGTTCCCGTCCGCGCGGGTCGAGTCGGGCGAGATGGTTCTCGAGGGCAGGGGCCTGCCGTGTCCGAGCGGCATATACTGCCGCGCCGTTTTTGGTATACTATCTGCACATCCTAAGGGCAAAGGAGGGAATTAGGACATGAGGGATCTTTTCATCGTGGGAGCCGGCGGCTTCGGCCGCGAGGCCGTCTGGACCGTGGAGCGCATCAACAACGCGTCGCCCGAACCGCAGTGGCGGGTAATCGGCTTCGCCGACGACGACCCGGCGAAGGCCGTCGGAAACTTCGAGGGGTATCCGATGCTCGGCGCCGTGGAGAAGGCGTCCGCCGACAACCCCGGCGCGTCGGTGTTCATCGCCATCGGCGACAACCGCATACGCCGCGACATATACCGGAGGCTGCGCGGGCACGACTTTCCGGCGCTGATCGACCCGACGGCGCAGGTCTCGCCCACTACCGAGTTCAAGCACGGCACCTACATCGCCGTGGAGGCGGTAGTGTCCGTCGGCACCGAGATCGGCAAGTTCGTGATCATCAACGCCCGCGCCGGCGTCGGCCACGACTCGACCGTCGGCGACTTCGCGAACATCGCGCCAGGCGTCTCGCTCTCGGGCCACTCGAAGATCGGGCAGGACGTCTTCATGGGCACGAACAGCTGCACCGCGCCCGGGATGACGGTCGGCGACGGCGCGACGGTCGCCTGCGGCACGCCGGTCCTCAAGGACGTCGCCCCGGGAACGACGCTCTCGCCATTCGGCACGCTCAAGGCGTAGATGACTTCGGTGTTGTGCCCGCCAAAATGAAGTGGCTAGTCTACAATCTGCTTTTTGCGGCGGTGTATCCGCTGCTGCTGCCGGGTTTTCTCGTGAGGATGCTGCAGCGCGGCGGATATGCGAAGCGGTTTGCAGACAGGTTCGCGCTCTATCCGCCGGGGCTGTTCGGCGATGGCAGGGAGCTGTTCGAGTCCCACAAGCCGTACCGCCCGGGTCCGGAGGGCTTCGTGTGGATCCACGCCGTCAGCGTCGGAGAGGTGCAGGTCGCGGGGCAGCTCATGCGCGAATGGCGCGCCGCGGAGCCGTCCGTGCGGTTCTGCTTCTCGACGACCTCGTCGACCGGCTGGCGGATGGCGGAGTGCGAGGTCGCGCCCGGCGACGTTCTCATTTACAATCCGCTGGACTTCCCCAACTTCGTCAAGAGCGCCCTGCGCACGGTGCGCCCGCGCGCGATCATCCTCACCGAGAGCGAGATCTGGCCCAACTTCATACGTACTGCGCGGCGCTACGGAATACCGCTCTTCCTGATCAACGCGCGCGTGAGCGACCGCAGCGCGCCGCGCTACCGGATGGCGCGTTGGTGGTTCGGCGACGTCTTCGGATGCTTCTCACGCATTTTCGCGCAGAGCGACTTGGACAAGTCCCGCCTGGTCGCCGCCGGTGCCCCGGACGGCGTGGTGTCGGTGACCGGCAGCTTCAAGTTCGACGTGGCCCGGCGCAACACGGACAAGGAGACCGAGCTGCGCGGGTGGATAGGCGACGGGCGCATTCTGCTGGGCGGCTCGACGTGGCCCGGCGAGGACGAGGCGATGCTGCGCGCATACAAGGCGGCGCTGGAGAAGTTCCCCGGTCTCAAGCTCGTCATCGCCCCACGGCACTTCGAGAAGGCGGACGCCGTGGAGGCCAACATAAAGGCCGCCGGCTTTCCATGCGTCCGGCGGAGCCGGGGAGCCACGGCAGGCCGCCAGGCCGATCCGCGGCAGCCGCCGGTCTTCCTTGCGGACACGACCGGCGAGCTCATGGGTCTCTACGGCATAGCCGACGTTGTGTTCGTGGGCAAGTCGCTCTGCGCGCGCGGCGCGCAGAACATGATCGAGCCGTGCCTCTGCGGCAAGCCGACTGTCGTGGGCCCGCACACCGAGAACTTCCGTCCGGTGATGAGCGACCTCCGCGCCGCGGACGCCATAGCCGAGGTGCGCGACGCTGACGAACTCGTCAGCAGGGTGTCGGAGCTGCTGGAGGACGACGGCGGGCTCGGCGCCCGCGCGTCTGCGGCGGTCGAGCGGCGCCGCGGAGTCGTCGCAGCCTGCCTGGCCTCGATACGGGAGGAGCTGAAGTGAGGGCGTCCGCGCGGACCTTGGCCGCCGCGGCGCTTCTTCTTGCGGCCGCGGGCTGTTCCAGGAAGGAGGAGCAGCCACAGCCGAAGGACGACTATGTCTTCCCGCCAGTCACCAACGCATGCCGTCTGATCGCGAGGCTCGAGAATCCGTCTGACGACCCCGGCGCGATCGAGACGAAGGAACTTGACGTGCGCGGCTTCGACGCGGACGACTTCCGCCGCGAGCTGACGCGCTTTCATCCGGGCCGCGAGGTCCACGTGTGGATGCCCGGGCGGCAGCGCTGGCTGCTGGTGGGCCGTGCGACGACGAACCGCGTATCCCTGGCTGCGGCGATGGACGCGCTCGCCTTCGACGACGGATGCGCCTCCCTGCCGGAGCTCTTCGCGAGCTACGTCGGCACGCGCGAGGACGTGATGCCGGCGTTTACTGGCAAGCTCAAGGGCGAGGTCGTGCCGGAATGGTTCATGACCAGGGAGATTCCGCAGATCGGCTGGCTGGACGTCTCCGGGGTGGAAGACGACATACTGCGCCCGACGCTGGCGGAGATCCGTTCGATGCAGGTGGTTCGCCGTGTCGCGCTGGAGGGCGACATGCTTGCGGCCGAGGCGAAAGACAAGGAAGGGGAGGAGAAGTCCGCCGCGGCGTGGGCGCGCGCCCTGCTGCGAAATCCCCACGAACTTTTCGTGATGGAGCGCCTTGACCGTCTCGCAAGGAATGCGCGTGGATTCCTGGAGGTCGGCAAGGCGCTGCAGGCGTTGAAGTGCTACGAGACGATGGTGCTCGTGAAGCCGGACTCGCGCAACGTGCGTCACTTCGGCCTATGCCTCAGGAAGATAGGCAGGGTCGACTTTGCCAAGAAGGTCCTGGAAAGGGCGGACGAGCTTCGCCGCGCGGAGGAGAGCGTGCCATGAGGCTGGATCTTCCATCCATCTGCGCCGGGCTTGCGGCCCTGCTTTTGTGCGGAGGCTGCCTCTCGAGCCGCCCCGAGTCCGTTGAGGTCGCCGACGTCGACGGCTCCGGCGACCACCGGATATTCCGAATCGGCGCGCTTACGCAGATCATGATGGAGCCGGTGCTGTGGAGGCTCGAGGACTCGAAGATTGTGGACTTCGACCGTCCGGTCACGTCGTGCATCCACGAATACCTCCCGCCCGAGTTCGACAACGTCACCCTGCGGCAGCTCCACGAAGGAAAGACCAGCCTGCCGCGGACGCTGAACGATCTCTGGCGCCTCAACGAGGTGCTCCTTGCGGACACCGACGCGCCGGAGAGGATCGCAACGCGCGCGGCGTTTGCAAGAAGCCTCTGGGACGCCCGTGTCCGTGTGGCCCTGCGGCGGGACGAGCCCGGACGCTCGGACGTCGGCTACGCGCTCCTCATGATGGCGGTATGCGACGTGACCGGCCGCACGCTTGACGACCTCTGCCGGGAATACCTCGTGGAGCCATACGGCCTGCGCGACACGTCGTTCTCCATGACGCCGGGAATGGCGACGAGACTGGCGGAGCCCAGACAGGCGCTGCTGCCGTGGCTGCTGTTCATCCCGGGGCCGGACGCCATGCGCGTGGACGAGACGACGAGTTGCGCCGGCGGAATGTTCTCGAGTGCCCACGACATGCTTCGCGTCTGCTATGTCGTCCTACCCCACATTGGCAGGATGCGCCAGATGCTCGACGAGCGGGAGCTTCCGTGCGGACGCAAGGTCCTCTGCCGCACGGGCAGGGGCGGGGGATGCAGGGCCTTCGTCTGCTTCGACGCCAAGGACAGGCGCGCGGCGCTGCTGCTCAGGAACTCCGGCGGGAGCCTGCTTTCCGACGGGCTCGGGATGATGGAGCGGATTTTCAACCCGCCGACGGACTGAAAAATTTGGTATAATTGCGGCATGAGAACTCTTACGGGCATACAGCCTTCGGGAAAGCTCCACTGGGGCAACTACTTCGGGGCGATGAAGTCGATGTTCGACCTCCAGGACAAGGGGGAGAACTTCATGTTCATCGCGAATTTCCATGCAATGACGACCGTGCGCGATGGAGCGGCGCTGCGGGCGGCGACGAGGGACGTGGCGCTGGACTACCTCGCGTGCGGCCTCGACCCCGCCAAGACGGTCATGTACCGGCAGAGCGACGTGCCGGAGGTGCAGGAGCTTGCGTGGTATCTCTCCTGCCTCGCGCCGATGGGCCTTCTCGAGCGCTGCCACAGCTACAAGGACAAGATGGCCCACGGCTTCGACGCCACGCACGGGCTGTTCGCATACCCCGTGCTGATGGCGGCGGACATCCTCATCATGCAGTCCGACCTGGTGCCCGTGGGCAAGGACCAGAAGCAGCACCTCGAGGTGACGCGCGACCTGGCCCAGAAGTTCAACAACGCCTACGGCGAGATCTTCAAGATGCCGGACGCCTACATCCCCGAGACGGTCGCGACGATCCCGGGGACGGACGGGCAGAAGATGTCCAAGAGCTACCACAACACGATAGAGCTCTTCGAGCCCAGCGGCTCCATCAAGAAGAAGGTGATGGGCATCGTGACGGACTCCAAGACGATGGAGGAGCCGAAGGAGCCGGAGGGCAACTCTATCTACGAGCTGTACAAGCTGTTCGCCACCAAGGAGGAGGTCGAGGACATGGCGGCGCGCTTCCGCGCCGGCAACTACGGCTACGGGCATGCCAAGAAGGCGTTGCTCGAGGCCTACCACCGGCTCTTCGACCCGTTCCGCGCAAGGCGCGAGGAGCTGGCGAAGGACGAGTCGACCCTCGAGGACATACTTCGCGACGGCGCCAAGAGGGCCCGTGCAGCGGCCGCGCCGACGATGGAGAAGGTGCGCCGCGCCGTCGGCCTGTGACGGGCTGCCGGGCAATTCGCCATGACTACGGTCACCAAGACAGTCAAGTTCGACGCCGCGCACATCCTGACCAACCACAGCGGGCTGTGCAAGAACCTCCACGGCCACACGTATCGGGTCGACGTGTCGGTCGCCATGTCGGACGACGACGCCAGCGACATGGTGATCGACTTCAAGGACCTGAAGCGGATCGCGGTCGAGAAGATATGCGACGTGTTCGACCACGCCTTCATCTACAACACCGAGTCGCCAGGCGAGAGCGAGATCGCGGCCGTGGTGGAGAAGCACGGCATGCGCGTGGTGCCGCTGCCTTTCCGCTCCACGGCCGAGAACCTGGCGCGGCATTTCTACGGCGAGCTTTTGCCGAGCGTGCCAGGGCTCGTCGCGGTGAAGGTCTGGGAAACGGCCGACAGCTGCGCGGAGTTCCGCTCATGAGAATCACCGGCGGGGAGTTCTGCGGACGGGCGCTCGTAGTCCCCAGGACGGACGCCATCCGCCCGACCCAGGACCGCGTGCGCGCCGCGCTCTTCAACATCCTCTCGCCGGTCGTCGCAGGATCCGAGTTTCTCGACCTCTTCGCCGGGACTGGCGCCGTGGGGCTTGAGGCGCTCTCCCGCGGCGCGCTGCGAGCGACGTTCGTGGAGGCCGACCGCAGACACCTCGCGGCGCTTCGCTCCAATCTGGAGAAGCTCGGAGTGTCGGGTCGCGCCGAAGTTGTCGCGGCAGATGCATACCGCTGGCTTGCGAACTACTCCGGGGAGGGATTTGCCCTCGCGTTCGCCGACCCGCCGTACGCGCTTGGCGAGGAGCGGGGCTACGCATCCGTGCTGGCGACGCTGGCCTCCCGCGGCGTTGTGCGCGAAGGGGGGCTTTTCGTCGCGGAGATGACGGCCGTCCAGCGGACGGAGGGGACGCCCGGCTGGGAGCTTGTGCGCGACCGCACGTATGGCCGCACCCGCCTCTGCATCTGGCGCCTGTCCGGCCATTGACAGGTGTCCGGCGAAAATGGTATACTACGCGCCAATCCTACGGGATCTTGGGGCTATTAGCTCAGTTGGTTAGAGCGCTTCCTTGACATGGAAGAGGTCAGTGGTCCGAATCCACTATAGCCCACCAGACGTGGCCTCGGCCCGTCGGAACCCGGTGTTTGAAATTGAATCCCTTGCAATGAGAATTGTCGTTAAGGTCGGAACGCATGCCATCGCCGCGAAGTCCGGGAGGCCGGACTATCCGGCGCTTCGCCGTCTAGTCGTCCAGCTCTGCGCCCTGCGCAAGGCTGGCCACGATGTGTTTTTCGTGTCGTCCGGCGCAGTGGCGGCCGGCGTCGAGGCGCTCGGCCTCAAGTCGCGTCCGACGGACGTCAACGACGTCCAGATGTGCGCGGCCGTCGGCCAGGCGCGTTTCATCAGCGAGTACGAGAAGCTCTTCGAGGCCTCCGGCGTCAAGATTGGGCAGGTCCTCCTCACCCACGACGACTTCGAGAACCGCCGCCGCAGCCAGAACGTGCGCAGGTCGCTCGACCACCTCGTCAGGGCGGGCATCGTCCCCATCATAAACGAGAACGACGTCGTCGCCGACGAGGAGCTGAAGGGCCGTACGTTCGGCGACAACGACTGGCTGAGCTTCCTCATAGCGAAGCTCGTCAAGGCCGATATGCTTGTCCTCCTGACGACGGTCGACGGTCTTCTGGACGCGCAGGGGCGGCGAATCCCCGTCGTCGACCGTCCGCGCAACGCCGCGCGGCTCGTCCGCGCCGGGGAGAAGGGCAGCCTCTCCAAGGGCGGCATGGACTCGAAGCTCAAGGCCGTCAAGGCCGCCGTGGCAGTCGGCATCGACACCTACATAGCCAACGGGCGGAAGTCCGTGCTTTCGCCGATCCTCTCCGGCAGGTCCGTTGGCACGTTCTTCCCCGGCAGCGCCCTCTAGGTCCGCTTCTTCGGGCTGTGGCAGAAGCGGGCGATCGGGCAGCCCTCGCATTTCGGCCGCACCGGGTCGCAGCGCGTCTGCCCGAACGACACGAGGTGGGAGTTCCACGTCTTCCAGTACTTGACCGGAAGTATCTCGCGCAGCTTCATCTCGGTCTCGACCGGTTTCTTCGTCCTGACGAGCTCCAGCCAGTTGCAGATGCGGTGGACATGCACGTCCACGCAGATCGCCGGCAGGTAGAAGCCCACGGCCACGGTCAGGTTCGCTGTCTTGCGCCCGACGCCCGGTAGCTCGCAGAGCTCCTCCACCGTGTGCGGCAGCACGCCGCCGAACCTCTCGCGCAGCACTCCGGGAAGCGCCTTGAGGTGGCGCGCCTTGTCCCGGAAGAACCCCACGGGGTAGATGAGGCTCTCGAGCCGCTTTACACTCAGGCGCTCGAGTCCCTCCGGCGTGCCGCCGCCTGCGGCGAAGAGCCGCTTCACGGCCCCGGCGGTGCAGGCGTCCTTGGTGCGGGCGGACAGGATCGTCCCGACCAGTACGCAGAACGGATCGTGCGTCTGCGCCTCGATGAGCTCTATGATCGGGGCGGAGTGCGCATGGAACTCCCTCTTGAGCGCCCGGTCGACTGCTGGTATGTCCTTCGGTGTCATGCGGGTATTTTACCATACTGCGGCGGCGTTTTATGGTATAATCCCAACTGGACCGTATCAAACTGAAGGAGGAAACGTGAAGGAAATGGTGTTTGCCGTGGCGGCAGTCTCGTCGATGTCTCTTGCCGCAGGCGTGCCGGAGCCGCAGCCGGTCGAAAGCAAGGTGGAGATAACGGCGCTCTACTATCCCGGCACCGAGCAGATGTCGGAATGGGACATGGTCGCGCAGACCCGCCCCGAGTGCAAGCCGCTTCTCGGTTGGTACGACGAGGGGAACCCCGAGGCGATAGACTGGCAGATCAAGTGGGCCGTGGAGCACGGCATCTCCAGCTTCTGCGTTGACTGGTACTGGAACAAGGGCTACAGGCGCCTCGGGCACTGGGTGGAGGGCTTCTACAAGGCGCGCCACCGCAAGTACCTGAAGTGGTACATGATGTACGCCAACCACAACCAGCCCGGCGCACATTCCACCGAAGACCAGGTCGCCGTCACGAAGTACTGGATCGACAACTACTTCAAGACGCCCGAGTACTACACCATCGACGGCAAGCCGGTCGTCTGCTACTGGGACGACGGCAACCTCAACCGCGACTTCATCGCGGAGGCCGCCGCAAAGGGCGAGAAGCTGACCGGCGACGAGGGCATCCGCCGCGCGTTCGCCATCAGCGAGAGGATGGCGAGGGAGGCCGGGCTCCCTGGGATCCACTGGCAGCTCATGTGGCGCACTACCGCCTACGACCCCGTCGTCGCGGTCGAGAAGCGCAAGGCCGGCTTTTCGACGTCCATAAGCTACGGATTCGTCGGCGATGCGAGGAAGCTCGCGCCGATAGCCTCCGCGAAGGCGAAGGGACTCACGTACGACATGGTTGCGGAGGGAATCCAGAAGCTGTGGCAGGCGAAGGCCGTGCAGCGCGAGCTGCCGTGGTGGCTTCCGATCCCCACCGGCTGGGACGACCGGCCGCGCTCCTTCGCCCACTCGACCGTCATCCGCGGCCGCACCGTGGAGAAGTTCGCCGCGATCTGCCGCGCGGCGCGCGAGTTCTGCGAGAGAAACGGCATTCGCCACGCGGTCATACACCCGATTAACGAGTGGCAGGAGGGCAGCTACATCGAGCCGAACGAGGAATACGGCTTCGGAATGTACGATGCGATAAGAGACGCCTTCTGCGAGCGGCCCGTGACGGGATGGCCGAAGAACCTGCGTCCCGCCGACGTAGGGCTGGGCCCGTACGACTATCCGCCGCTCTTCAGGTCGTCCGTCCAGCGATGGGACTTCGCCGGCACGACCGAGGGCTGGTACCGCCAGCCGTATGGCGGCGGCGAACTGGAGTCGAAGGACGGCTGCCTGGACTTCTGGGTGACCAGGGTGCGCAACTACAACATCCGCCAGCGCGTCGTGCCGTTTGACGCGTCGAAATACCGCGCGTTCCGCGTCAGGATGCGCATAACGCCGAACCTCAGGGTCGGGCTCTCCGGCGTCAGTTCGCCAGAGATGCGGCTGAAGTGGGGCACGAGCGACCATCCGATAATCGGCAAGGGGATCGTCGTTGACGAAGAGAGCCGAGTCGCAGGCTGTCCCGTGACGCCGGACGGGGAGTTCCATGAATACGCGCTGGACCTCGCATCTGTCCCGGACTGGAGCGGGATGGTGGACGAGCTCTGGTTCGAGGCATGCCAGATAATGCACGCTCGCGTGTCAGTGGACTGGATGCGCTTCGAGTAGCCTTTCCAGAATGTGGCGGACGGATGCGCGGCGCATGTGGTATAATGTGAGAGGCGGATTTCGCTTGGGAACAATGAAAGGAGGGTTCAGATGAAGGCGTATGGAGGTCTGGTGGCGGCGCTACTTGTCCTGGTGCTGTCGCTGTGGGTCTGGTATGGATGGCGAATCGAGCCGACCAACGGGCAGATCGCGGTCCTGCTGAAGAAGACGGGCAAGGACCTGCCGCCCGAGGCGATACTTGCGCCCGGGCCCGAGTACAAGGGGATACAGGAGACCGTGCTTCCCGAGGGGCGCTACTTCCGGAACCCCTGGACGTGGGAGTGGCGCTACGCGAAGGCCATCGACATACCGGCAGGCAAGTTCGGCGTGCTGGTGAGGAAGTTCGGCAAGGACCTGCCTGAGGGCGAGATACTCGCGAAGGACGAGTCGACGAAGGGCATTGTCCGCGACGTGCTTGGCACGGGCAAGCACCGCATCAACCCGTACGCGTACGAAGTGAAGCTCTACGACGACATCACGATCAAGCCGGGGCACGTCGGCGTCGTCACGGAGCTCACGGGCGACGACATCATAGCCCCCGGGGGCGCGAAGGACGAGGCGACGGGCACGGGCTTCCTCGTGAAGCCGGGGGCGAAGGGCGTCTCCTCGCGCATCCTGAAGGAGGGGACGCACCGCCTCAATCCGTTCGTCTACTCGGTGTCGATCGTGAACATACAGAGCCAGCGCTTCGAGATGAGCGGGTCGGACGCGATATCGTTCCTGACGCTCGACGGCTTCACGGTGAACGCGGAGGGGACGCTCGAGTTCAACCTCGAGGTGGACAAGGTCGCGCTTCTTTCGCACGAAGTCGGCGACATGGACGACATCCTGCAGAAGATAATCCTGCCGGCGGCGCGCGGGTTCTCGCGCATCGAGGGCAGCAAGAAGAACGCGACGGAGTTCATCGTGGGCGAGTCGCGCCAGGCGTTCCAGGACTCGCTCGAGAAGTACCTCAAGGATGTCTGCCGCCCGTGGGGCGTCTCGCTGAACTCGGTCCTGATCCGCGACATCTTCGCGCCGCAGGAGGTCGCGGCGATCATCCGCAAGCGCGAGCTGGCCGTCCAGGAGGCGAACAAGATCGACCAGCAGATCGTCCAGGCCAGGTCGCAGGCCGAGCTCGAGCGGCAGCGCGCGCTCGCCGCGCAGAACAGCGCGAAGGTCGCGGCCGAGACGGAGTCGATCCGCGCAAAGATACTCGCCGAGCAGCACAGCGCGGAGAAGGTGATCGCGGCCCAGACGCTCCTTGAGGTAGCGTCCGTCGAGCTCAAGGCCGCGAAGGCCGACGCCGAGGCGATGCTCACCGAGGCGGAGGGAAGGAGAAAGGTCGTCGAGACGCGCACGACGGCCGAGGCTAACGTCCTCAAGCAGGAGGTGGCGGCGTACGCGAGCGACGACGACTACGTGCGCGCGAAGCTATACGAAAAGACTGCGCCGCGCCTGAAGGAAGTGCTTACCGGCGACGCATCTGGGGAGATATTCGGTCTGCCTGTCCGCCGCGCCGAGAAAGGAGGTGCGAAATGAACAAGGTGTTTGCATCTGCGGCCGTCGTCGTGGCGGCAGTCGTGTTCGCCGTCTTCGCGTTCATGTGGTGCTTCTGCCGCGTCTACGTGCCTGAGGGGCAGATGGCGATCGTCACTACCAAGACCGGCAGGCCGCTGCCTCCGGGGCGCATCCTCGCCGAGCCCGGCGAGAAGGGCGTGCAGCGCGTTCCGCTCGCCGAGGGGCGCCACTTCCTGAATCCGGTCAACAACGACTGGAAGATCGTGAGCGCCACGACGATCCCGGCCGGCAGCATCGGCGTCGTCACCTCGAAGACCGGCAAGGAGCTCGCGCCGGGCGAGATACTCGCGCCAGACGACGACTCGAAGGGCGTGTGGCGCAGGGTCCTCGGGCCCGGAACGTACCGGCTCAACCCCGAGGGCTACGACATCACGGTCATGAGCGCGATCAACATCCCGATCGGCTACGCAGGCGTCGTCACGTCGCTCACCGGCAAGCCTGCGCCGAAGGGGCAGTTCGCGGGGCCGGGCGAGAAGGGCGTCCACGAGAAGATCCTGCAGCCGGGCCTCTACTACGTGAACCCGCGCGCCTACCAGGTGGACGTGGTCGAGGTCGGCATGAACCAGGTGTCGATCGTCGGCAAGAGCGGCACGGTGGTACTCACCAAGGCGCAGTCCACGAGCGCGAACGGGCTCGCCGAGCTGCAGCAGAACACGCTTTCGGCGCAGAGCGCGAAGCGCGCTGACTACATGAGCCGCAACGCCGACCTCGGCATCGTCTCGCATGGCGACGTCGCGCGCCAGGCCGCCGCCGCCCGCCAGTCCCGCAAGTTCGACGGTCTCTCTCCGCTGCAGAAGAAGGCGGCGCGGCCTGTGGCGAGGGCGAACGTCGCCCCTCCTCCTCCGCCCGCCCCGCCGAGCGATTCAGTCGCCTTCGGCATGAACCAGTTCGTGCAGTTCCCGTCGTCTGACGGCTTCGCGATCATGCTCGACATGACGGTGGAGTTCGAGCTGATGCCGGAAAACATCTCGCGCATCTACATGCTCTACGGCGACCTGCCGGCGGTGGTCTCGAAGATAATCCTGCCGCAGATACTCTCCGTCTCTCGGATGAAGGGCTCGGGCTACAAGGCTCGCGAGTTCATCGACGGCGAGGGACGCCAGAAGTTCCAGAAGGAGATGACGGCCGAGCTCGTCAAGATACTCGGCGAGAAGAAGATACTCGTCAGGAACGCGATCGTGAGGCACGTCGAGGTGCCGGCGGACATCCTGCAGCCCATCCAGGAGACTAGCGTCGCGAAGGAGCAGGACCTGACCAACCAGACGGAGCAGAAGACGGCCAAGAAGCAGGCGCTTCTGAACACCGAGCTCGCCATGGTCGACCAGCTCAAGCGCGAGACGGAGCAGGAGACCGAGAAGATCACGGCCACGATCGCGGCGAACATGAAGAAGGACGTCGCGGCGATCGCGGCGGCGGCGCAGCTGAAGGTCTCTGAGATCAACCTCGAGGCGGCGAAGGTGCGCGCGGAGATCACGCGCACGAAGGGCGAGGCGGAGGCGAACGCGAAGTTCCTTGTGGAGAACGAGGAGGCTCTCGGCGCGAAGCGCAGGGCCGCCGTCTTCAAGACGCCAGGAAAGCTGGCCGACCTCGAGTTCGTCAAGAACCTCAATCCCGAGGTGTCGATTCGCGTGTTGCACGCCGGCGAAGGCACTCTCTGGACCGACCTGAAGGGGGCTGCTATATCCGTGCCGGCGCCCGCGAAGCAGCAGTGATCAGGGGCGATTGCCGCTGACGCCGTAGCCGAAGAGGGCGAAGTCGCCGCGCGAAGGGTCTTCCGGAAAGGCCTCTGCGAGCGCGGCGGTCAGCCTGCGCGCGGCGGACATCGATGCGGACGAGCCCTTCAGGAGCCCGAGCTTCTTCGCCTCCTGGAGGACATGAGTGTCGAGCGGGACGACCAGCGTCCTGCGGTCGATGAAATCCGACCAGAGGCCGAGGTCGACCGGCGAGCCGCTACGCACCATCCACCTCAGGAACATGCAGACTCTCTTGCACGCGGAGTGGTGGTCCTGCGGGATGACTCCGCACGACCCGCCTTCGCAGAACCTGGAGCAGATTGCCGCGACTGCCTTCACGGCGTCGCCTCCGCAGCTTGCCCGCACAAACCCGCCGAGCGTGGCGTGCTCCGCCATTATTCCCCTGTAAGCCCGGAGGAATGCGTTCATCGTCGCGAACGTGAAGAAGCGGTAGAAGCATCGCCCGTCGTCGGGACGCAGATCATTCTCGAAGGCCCCCGAGCGTATCCACCTGTCGAGGTCGCCGTCCGCGCGGTCCAGAAGCCACTGTATCTTCGGAAGGAACTGTGCGCGGCTTCCGAAGCTGAGCGCAGAGGCCACGAAGGCTGTCGCCTCCTGGTTTGCCGCGCCCCTGACCTGGTGCATGAACCAGGAGGGGTCGCCCTTGATGAACGAGGCCGTCTCGTACTTGTCTGCGTACTTCCGCAGGGCTTGCCTGGTCTTGGCGTCCATGTTCCGGCAACTACCAGCCCCCGCCGTTTCGTTCGACCTGCGCGAGCGATGCGTCGAGAAGGGAGGGCGGGCCGACGAACGCGGACTCTTTCTTTGCGGGCGATGTCCACCACTGCGGATTGCATCCGTTCACAGCCATGCCTGGCAGCGGACGCGCCGGGCAGACGTGTTCGCATGCGCCGCAGCCGAGGCATGCGAGCTTGTCCACGACGGGCACGCCCTTTACGATGTGGATCGCCCTCGCCGGACACTTGCGTTCGCACGCCGTGCATTCGACGCCCTCGGTCTGCCGCAGGCAGGCGTCCTTGTTCCAGACGGCGTAGCCGATGTGCGCCGTGCGCTTCTCCTCCTTGGTGAGCGGCGCTATGGCGTCTGTCGGGCACACCTCGGAGCAGCGGGTGCATTCGACGTGGCAGTAGCCCTCCCGGAAGTCCATGACCGGCTGGCCGAACCTGGAGAGGGAAGTCGAAGGGATGATGCAGTGCATGGGGCAGTTCTTCACGCAGAGCTGGCAGCTTATGCACTTTCTGTAGAATGACTCTGATTTGCCGGCTCCAGGCGGCAGCACCGGCGCTTCGCGCACGGGCTCGCCGGGCTTCGTCACCTCCGCGAACCCGCCGTCCGTCAGCTTCTCCGTCGCGGCGACGGCGGCCATCGTGCGAATGGCGTCGCGCCGCGTCACGCCGTCCGCCTCCGCCGCCTGCGTGGGCTTTGCGGCGGGCTTGGGGAAGCATCTGCGGCAGTTGCCGCAGCCGCCGGCCACGGCGTCCTTCTTCCATGCGAACCGCGCGACGAGGTTGAAGACCGTGCCCGCCGGGCATATCCAGTTGCACCAGATGCGCCCCTTGCCGAAGACTGCCGCGACCAGGACGGCGGCGAACACGGCGACTGCGACGACGGCGAGCGGCGTCGGCTGTGGAACGCCCTCTCCGTCGAACGAGGGTATGAGCGAGAGCGCCCGCCCGTATACGGCGTAGGGGTCGACCATTCCCGCCCACGCCCCGTAGCCGCACGCGAACGCCGCCGCCGCGGCGACCAGCACCGTCCAGCGCACTGCGCGCTGCGCACCCGTCTCGGGCAGGCGCGTGCAGACGCGGCGGACTGCGGTCTTCGGGTGGAACAGGCGGTTTGCGACGCTCTGCAGGATGCCGAGGGGGCACATCGCGCGGCAGAAGAAGCGCCCGAAGAGGAACGTCACGAGGGCGATTGCCGCAAGCGGAATCAGGGAGAGCGACAGAATCGCCGGAAAGAGCTGAAATGCCGCGGCGAACGACAGCTCCCGGACGCCGAGGAACGCCGCCGTGACGGCGCCCAGGAAGAAAAGCGCCACAATCGGCACGATGAAACGCATGGCCTTCACCGGAACACCTCCCCCCTGATTTCGTCCATCATCTTGTCGATCGCGTCGATTTCCTTCGGTATGTCTATCTGCTGCGGGCAGTGCGGGTTGCAGCGGCGGCATCCGGTGCAGCGGTCGGCGCGCCGGAGCTTCTCGGGAATCATCCTGCGGTACAGGGCCAGCGTCTCCTTCGCGGATTTCCTGGTCTCGTCGGCGAGAAGCGTGTTCTTGAAGGTGAGGATCGCCGGGATGTCGAGCCCGTACGGACACGGCATGCAGTAGTTGCAGCTGTTGCACGGCACCGTGTTGAGCCTGAGGAGGGCCAGCGCCGCGCGTTCGAGCGCGGCGAGCTCGTCGTCGGAGCATGGCTTGAGCGGCGAGTACGTAGCCAGGTTCTCCTCGATGTCCGAGACCCTGGTCATGCCGGAGAGCACGGTGAGCACGTTGGGGTATGTTCCGCAGAACCTGAGCGCCCACTTCGCGAGCGAGGCCGACGGGTCGCGCGGCTTGAGCTCGTTGGCGAGCGCCCAGTTGTAGCGCGCGAGTCGTCCGCCCAGAAGCGGCTCCATGATGACCACGGGTATCTTGAGGTCGGTAAGCGTCTTGTAGAGGTACTCGGCGTCGAGGTTGCGGGTGTTCACCTCCTTGGCGTGGCGCCAGTCGACGTAGTTCATCTGTATCTGGCAGAAGTCCCACTTGTACTTGCCGTGGTTCTCCACGCACCACTCGAATGCCTTTGGGTCGCCGTGGTACGAGAAGCCGAGATGCCTGATGACGCGCTTTTCGCGCTGCTCGGCGCACCAGTCCAGGGCTCTGTTCTCGAGGTAGCGCTTCGAGAACGTGCCGAAGCCGCCGTTGCCGATGGAGTGCAGCAGATAGAAGTCGATGTAGTCGGTGCGCAGGGCCTTCAGCGAGTTCTCGAACATCTTCCTGCATTCGGCGAGCGGATACTGCTGCGGGGCGAAGTTGGACATCTTGGTGGCGATGAAGAAGTCCTTTCGGCTGTATCCGCTCTTCGCGAGGGCCTCCCCGAGCCGCCGCTCGGACTCGCCGCGGCAGTAGGCGGGCGACGTGTCGAAGTAGTTGACGCCGCCGTCGAGCAGCATCTTCACCTGCCTGTTCACGAGCTCCTGGTCGATGTCGGCCGAGGACGCGCCCGACGCCCAGCCGTTGGCGTGCTTTCCGTCCACCGTCGGCAGGCGCATCGCGCCGTATCCGAGAAGCGAGACCTTGTGTCCGTCTGCTGTGAACCTAT
The DNA here is from genome assembly GCA_017405115.1 of Kiritimatiellia bacterium. Next base: position 1,751 of record JAFRBA010000063.1, on the reverse strand, counting down.
ATGTCATCTAATCGTGCTCCTGATGGTTTCCAGTACGTGTCTGCAGGTGTATTTTACCAATCCCGTGCCCTGCGCGTCAATGGGTGCGCGCAATAGGTCTACGGCCAGTCTCACCGCTGACGCATATGAGACCGGCCGTAGTGCCTGGCATGCTTGCAGTCGCAGTCAGGGCTCGCAAGTCTGATGCGGCGGGCGAGGCCAACAAGGTGCGAGGCAGGACGTTCGTCGCGGCATGCCCGCCGGTCAAGGCGTCGATACCGAGGTCGCCGGGACCGTACCGCATCATGGTCATCGGCGGGCATCCAGACGACGCTGACATCATCTGCAGCTGTACGGCGGCAAATGATAAAGAAGGGCTGCCGCGTCAAGTTCGTCGCCGCCTGCAACGGCGACCTCGGCCACCACGTCCACAGCCGCGAGAAGGTCGCCGCGATACGCCGTCAGGAGACGCTTAACGCCGCGAAGGTACTTGGCCTCGACAGCTACGACATCTACGGCTGGGGCGATGCGCGATGCCCGAACACCATCGAGGCGCGCGAGATGGTGGCGCGGAAGATCCAGGAGTTCGAGCCTGACATCGTCATGACGCACCGCGACTGCGACTACCACGTCGACCACCGCACCATCGGCACGCTCGTAAAGGACTGCGGCTATATGCTTGGTTGCCCGCACTGGATCGAGGGATCGAAACCGCTTCGCCGCCGTCCGCTCATTCTCCTCATGAGCGACATCTTCACCGTTCCGCGCGTGATGCGGCCGGACATCCTCGTCGACGCCGTTCCGTATCTTGACAAATGGGCCGATGCGCTCGACTGCCAGGTGTCGCAGTTCTACGAGTGGCTTGCGTGGGACAAGGGCGTGGAGGACGAGGTCGCGGCCATCGGCGACCGCAAGGCGAACATCGCCGGGCGCAATGCCTACTTGATGAAGTACTGGGGCAACCGCAAGGTGAATGACGCGAAGCGCTTTGCCAACGCCTGGCGCGAGCAGTATCCCGGCAAGCCCGTGCCGAAGGCGATCGAGAGCTTCGAGATCAGCGAATACGGACGTCCGCCGATTGAAGAGGACTTTGAACTGCTGATGGGCTGACCTTGGCTGGCTTTCAGGTGCATCCGTCTTTTGCGTCGGGTGTGGACAAATAGTGTGAGGCGATCTGAGACATTTCAGGCCGCGATTCCGAAGCTTGAGCGCACTATGTCCCGCTGCCGCAATCTTTATTTTTTGAGATTTCAATGCGGAACTTCTCGCCGACAGGGTCTTGCATCATCCGTCTAGGCGGCCAGGCCGTCCCGACGCCGTCAAGTCCGCATGTGTTGCGTTGAAGCATCGTCCTCTGGCCGCTGATCTGCGGTCAGAGCCGACTGCAAGGCCAGGCCGGCACGGCGGCCCTCCCGTAATTGGCGGACATGGCGCAGGAAGCGTATTCCGGGAGGGACGGGCGCATCCCTGCCAGGGCATCCGCTTCGCGGACGTATCCCACGAGCGAAGCGAGCCGCGCCAGCGGTGGCTACAGGGGTGCCTCTGGCTGGGGGATATGTCCCGTCCGCAACCACAGAGGTTCCGCAGCTACTTCGCCGATCCCTGCGGCGGATTCCGGATCCCCGCCTGGCGGGGCGGACTGCCCCTTGGCCGCCGCAGGGGCTTCGCCGGGTCGAGGAACACGGCCTCCGGCGAGAGGATGTGCTCGAGCGCCCCGAAGACTCGCGAGAACACGGGCTCCGGGTCTTCCAGTATCTTCGCGACGACGCCGT
>JAFRBA010000062.1 GCA_017405115.1 Kiritimatiellia bacterium | reverse complement strand
GGGACATGTTAACCCACTTCTGACATGGCCCCCATGGCCAGCGGCAGCGCCGCCCGCGCCTTGGAATCCCATTTCGCCTGCTTGACCCAGTAGTCGTAGAACGGGTACGGGGTTCTCTTGTAATTGCGCCAGGTCGTCTTGTACGGACTTGCGCCGACCTGCTTTACGACGAGGCTCGCGGTCTGCTCGGCGGTGCGGCCCCGCCTGAAGCTCCAGATCCACTTGAACCACGCCAGGTAGTTCCACAGGCGCCGGGTCGACACGCCGTGGAAGCCGTCGATGAACTCCACGATGCGGCTGTGCAGGTTGTTGACCCTGTTGATGGCATGCGAACCCGATGCGCTGGCCTCGTGCCGGCGCACGTCGAGCGACTTGAGCGACTTCCTGTAGGCTTTGGCCCCGTCGGTCGCGACGATGGCGCCGCTCGCGACCTTGCCCTCGAGGTACGCCGAGGCCCGCTCCTCGGTGATGTTGCCGCGCCCGGCCATCTCGAAGAAGAAGTCGCCGGCGTCGTTTATGCCCGTGAGCACGCATATCTGCTCGTATTGGTCGATGCCCCCGGGCCGGTGGTGCGCCTCCCTGGGTATCCCGCATGCGGCGTTCCTCCTGTTGCCCTTGAAGCTCTCGCGCAGGTAGCACTCGTCTATCTCCATGCCGTCACCGGCGGCGCTGCGGAACGCGGGCATGTTCTGCGCTATGCACTCGAGTATCCGGTGGCGCATGAAGAACGCGGTCTTCAGGCTCACGCCGCACCTCTCGGCCGATTCGCGCAGCGGAAGCACGTCGACGTGGCACTCGGCGAACTTCATCCACGTGGCCCGGTCTAGTTTGGTCGTGGCAAACACCTTGTTGGTGCGCGGCGTGAACGTCCGCGTGCACGACCGGCAGAGGTAGCGCTGCGACCCGTCGGGCTCGTGGCCCTTCTTCACCACGTGCCACGATCCGCACCGCGGACACGAAGTCTCGGCGTGTTCGGGCTGGTCGCCCAAGGCGAGGTCAAAGAATTCCTCGTCGATCATCTTCCTCAGCGACCTCAGCGCCTCGGCCCTCTCCTCGGGTTCCATCTGCGGCAGGAACTGCCTGGCCAATGTAGTCAAGATGTCTTCCATGCTGACCTCCTCCTGTTGACGAGGTCATTCTCCCAGTTCTGGAAGCGAACCCGTGTACCACAATAAGTACATGTTCATGTCAGAAGCGGGTTAACATCACCCGTGCAAAGGACAGCTTCTGCGCATTTGGCACTTCGGATGTCCATTTCCTATCGCCTATCATCAATACAGTGGACATGATCATGTCTGATTCAATCATATTCCTAGCGCCTTCCGTGCTGCTGCCACGGCGTCGCCGTCTGGGTAGAAGTCGGGGCTCACGCTTCCAAGCAGCTCCTGTGAGACATCCTGCAGGTCCTTTATGCAGCCCAGCGGCAGCAGTACCTTCTTCGCGCCAGCATTCTTTGCAACACGCAGAATATCCTCAAGGCCTTTCAGCTCGTCCATAGAGCCCGATAGCCGCAGCACGCCGGGTATCACAAGAGAGGCCTCCACGGGTCGATTGCACGCAGCGGAGCACAGCCCCACGAACTCAGCAAGGCTTACCTCGTCGCTCGGGCCCTTCGCCTGCAGGTCGTTGAAGAATAGCAAGTAGTCCTTCTTGTCGAGATGCATTCCTGCTGCAACACGAGGAGCGTTGTCGGTGAAGAAATGCCACGCAGCATCGATGCTCTCCCTTGCGGCCCTATTGCCGCCGACGCCCTCGTGCTGGAACTTGCAGCTACCCGCCACAGCTTTGTTCTCAAGCTTGTAAACGGCGTACTCGTCGGACACGGAACGGCCTACTGCGAAGACATGGCCAGGCTGCAGGGGCGCCTCTGGCACGAGCGTGCCTGACGATTGTTCCGGAACGCCGATCACCGTCACGAGAGTCGGATTGTCGGCGTCGACGTAGCCCAGCGCCACGTCCATGAATTCGACCCCGGCCATGATCTTTAGTTGCTCCTTGACGCGGCGGCGCCCCTCGATCGCATAGTCGAGGATCATCTTCGCGTCCTCTCGGGTCATCTGCTCGTCAGGGAACAACAGCTTCATCAGCCCGCTGAATGTCTTGCGCACACCGTTCTCGTCGCGCGTGTTGAAGTCGCTGTTCAGTCGGAAGAACTCGTCGAGGTGGTGCGTGTAATCGCGCCTCCTCATCCCCTTGCAGAACTCACTCAGACAGTCGGTTATCAGCCCGTAGTGATCGGTGAGTAGGTCGGCCCGCATCTTGGGAACCTCCCAGCCAGGTAGGTAGCAATGGATGCGGTCGAAGAACGCGCTGTCGTCGTTGAACTCCGGAGGAAACGGGTCGAAGAGATGCGTGGTCTTGAGGATGCTCTGAACGCTATCGTTGATGTTGCCCTCGAACACCATGGACGCATCGCCTTGGAATGACTCCCGACCACGTGCGTAGGTGCCGCCCGCCATGTACCCTTTGAGTATCTGGATAGCGTTCATGTCCTTGAAGTGCATGCCCGCCACCTCGTCGAAGGCGATGACGTCCCAGTTGCCGACGAGCCCTGTGCGCTCAAGCGATGTCGCGCTGCGCGCGCTCGCGTTCAGGCGCCCGAAGAGGTTCGCTGTGGTGGTCTGCCCTCCCGACAGAAGAATCGCATATGGGCTCACCTCGTTGTAGATGTGGCTCTTGCCCGTGCCGCGCGGCCCGAGCTCGCAGAGGTTGTAGTTGCGCTCAACGAGGGGCACCATACGCTCGATGAAATGCAATTTGGTTCGGAGGTCCATGGCCGTCGGCTCATAGCCTGCGCTGCGCAACAGAAGATCCATCCACTCCCCAGTCGTGAACATCGACCGAGCGTCAAGGACTTCGTCCAGATTTAGGTTCGGCATCTGGATAGGCGTGAGGTTTCCTATCTTGAAGGGATTGTCCTCCGGACCAGCGGCACGCAACGGACGGCGCTTGGCGGGCTTCGGTTCGCCGAACACGTCGGCGAGCTCGTCCTCGAGCTCGTCCTCGAGCCTGAAGTGGTCCATGCGCAAGATGCACCACATGCCGCCGCTTAGCATCTTGGGATAATCCTTCACGTATGCCTCCGGCATGACTACGGGGTCTATGCTCAGGTTCGCGAAGGATGCGACATAAATATCGCGGTATTCGTCGAGCTTGGCGGTCACCTTGTCGATGATGGTGAATTGCCTTAGCTCGCGAATCTTGGACTTGATGCGCTCCGACTCGTCGGGACGAACGTAGTTTTCGGCGAGGATCTTCCGAATGCGCGCGAGGCCGTTTTCGACCATCGCCGAATCCTCCGTCGAGCAGTACATTCCGAGCAGGTACTCGAGCACGAACGTCGGCACGTTCGCACCGCGCTTCATGAGCGCGGTCAGGTCTTTGCGGACCGTCTTTCCTGGAAACGCCTCGATCACTTTCTTATCGAGCTCGTCCGCCTCGAAAACCGGCATACCGACCGTTTCTTCGCTCATTAGCATCTCCTTAGAACCCGAAATCGTCCATGGGAACGAACGCTATGTCTATCTGGAACTCTTCTTTCCAAGCGATCCCGCCGGTCTGCGAGTCGCGGCAAACGAGGTAGTACGCAGCATGGGAGTCGTACTGCAAGCCGGCCCTCAACCCAAGTTGCACGCGGGTTACACGGGCGGTCTCGTCCGAAGTCGTCATGTCGGCGCGGGCTCTCCGAACGTCCGACACCTCGTTCCCGGAGGCGTCGGTCATCGAGAGCTCGTATTCTGCAGGCAGGACCTTGCCCTCTGCCGGTTGCGTCTGGAACAGCTCTACACGAAACATCATCGCGGTCACGCGCCTGTTGGTGGAGAGGAGCTTGAGTTCCGCTTTAGCGCGCTCCTCGTAGCCCTTTTGCCCGCTGCGCTTATTGCGGAACTTTATGAGGGGAACGCACATCTCCTGCAGGCTCACGCCCCCGTGGACGTAGTTCTCGCCCGGCCCCGCCTTCTTGATACGGATGCATTCCCTGGGCGCAAGCCCCGTGTACTCCCCGCCGTCGATGTCCGCCATGTTCATCTTCACGAACACCATGGCGTCAGGGTCGAACCCCTTGCACACGGCGTAGCGGCGACCCAACTTCAGCTTCTCGCCGTCAATGTCCGACGCAGAAACCTTGTCCCGCTCCTCAAGGGGATCGCGCGTGTAGAGGAAGCCGTGGTCGGCAGTGATGAGCACGCGCGTGAAGTTCAGGTCGCCGGTGGCTATCTTTACGAGCGATACGATGTCTTCAATCGCAGTCGCGCACGCGTCGAACACCATGTTCTCCGTCGAGTATTCCTCTCCAGTGGCATCAATGGTGTTGTGATAGACGAATACTAGCTCGGATCCCCCGACGAGCTCCTTGCGCTCTGCGCGCTTGGCAGCCATGAGCTTCTTGCTCTGGATGCAGATGGCGCCCGGTTTCTCCGAGGACAGGATTGCCTCGCGTTGTTCGGTGGAGGAAGCGGGGCGTCCGTCGAGGTAGACGCCTCCGTCGGACTCGCGTAGCTGCATGGCCTTATGGGGAAGCAGGGCCGCCATACCGAACTCGGTCACCGTTGGGAACGCGCCCTGCATGCTCCCGAGCTCCGCAGAACCCCGAGTGTCGCCCTCGAGCCTCCCCGCGAGCTCAGATGCCACCTCGTAGCGGAGCGCGTCGCTGATTATCACCATGGTCTTCCTCGCGCCCTCGGAGCCGAGGAAGATGTTCTCGAGGTAGAAGCGCGTCTGCCTCGGCACGCCCTCCACGTAACCCGCCTTTGCCCAAGAATCCTCGCAGGCCGCCACCCAGCACGAGTTGCTGTCTGCAAGGAACCAGTTCACGTACACGCGCTCCATCCAGGCGGCGAGCGCCTCGAGCCCGTCCTTGACCGCATGCGGTATGTCCGAGACGGACCTCTGGCATGCGTCGAAGGCGCGGCAGAACGCGCGGTAACAGGAATCCATCTTGTACCAGTCGGTCGTGTAGGCCTTCCAAACCTCGTCCGGCACCGCGTAATGGAAACCCTGCACGTGCGCCCTGTAGAAGGCCTGGGCGGCCACGGCTGATTCGAGGGCTCCGAAATACGGCTCGACGCGGCTGAACCAGCGCAGGTTCTTCCGCCGCTGCAAAACCGCCTTGACCTCATCGGAGCGATCGGCCCCGTTCGCAAGGCTTGCGAAAAAGTCGGATAGTATTCTCTCGTTGATGCACGGGAAGACATCCGCTTCAGAGAGCTGCCCGGCCCCCATGGAGGCGAAGCGGCTCTCCAGGTTGCACAGCTCCTCGACCCTACGGCAAACAGAGTAGAGCGCTCCCGAAAGGTCATCGCAGGCCATCCACGCATGAACGATGTTCAGGCAGAACTGACCGTGCGGAGCGCTCATACGCGGCTCCAACCCGACGAGCGATCCGTCGGGCATCTGGAACGAGAGCGCGGTCAGGAGCAAGTGTGCGGCCATGTCGTCCAACGATGCGAGGTCGCCCGCATACCCCGTCCTCTTGCCAACGAAACTCGCGAAGCTCGTCACCGCGCCGTACTTTTCCAACGCGCCGAGGGGGTCATCTCCCCGGTCTAGGGCGCAGAGGTAGGTCCGCACGATGGACTCCGTCGAGAGATCGGGCGCGTCGATCGCGCCGCCGATCACGCCGAGCGCCACGTCCTGCGGCGATTGCGCGTGAGGCATAAGCCTTCTGAAACGCTCCCTCCTCTGGGCGGCGTTGAAGTAGTCGCGGAACATCTCGACGCCCTCGACGGCACCGTCAGTTGCCCCAAGCTCGTCCGCTAGCATCGTCGCAAAGTCGGCTTGGAAGTGCTCGGCGATTAGCTCTACGTCCGCAAGCCAGTTGCCCGCGAGTCCCTTACCAGACAGGTCCTTCTGGGCGCGCTCGTAGACGAGGAAATCCGCATCGGGCTCGATGCGGTAGATGCGCCTCTTGAGGTCGAAAGCCGACCCCTTGTCCGTCCTCGCGAGCGATACAGAGCGTTTCGCGCCGAGTCCGCTTTCAGTGAGGCGCTCGAACTCGTCCTCGAAGGAGCCATCGGCGTCGTGCCATATGACCACGCGCCTAGTTGCAGGGGGCACGAGCGGAGCATCGAACTTCGCCCTGATTTGCTCTATCGCGTCTATCTTTTGAGGCATATCGTCTCCTAGCGCTCGAGGCTGTCCGTGTCCAGCAGGAAGTCGAACAGCCCCATGGTCACGATCCCGTGCTCGTCGCGGCTCACGTTGACCACGTCCTTCACGATGACAATCTTCTTGAACGAGTCGTCGATGCCCAGGAGGGACGCCTTCTCCTGTTCTGCCTTCGCAGCGTCCGGGATGGCGAAAGCCGACTGGATGTAATAGCGCCTACCGGCAAGGTTCGCGACGAAGTCCACCTCGCGAGTTATCGGGTGACGACCGCCCTGATCGTCGTACTCGCGACTCTTCACCACGCCGACGTCGACCGAAAAGCCGCGATACCGAAGCTCGTTGTATATGACGTTCTCCATCAGGTGGTTCTCCTCGGACTGACGGAAACCCACCCGTGCGTTGCGAAGCCCCACGTCCTCGAAGTAGTACTTCAGAGGCGCGCCGATGTACTTGCGCCCCTTGATGTCGTATCGGCTCGCAGCGCTCACGAGGAACGAGTCCTCCAGGTAGCCGATGTAGGCCTTCACGGTGTTCAGGCTGATGTCACTCTTGAGCACACTCTTGAAGGTCGTTTGGATCTTCGAGGTGTTGGTAAGCGACCCGGTCGCCGATGCCAGCACGTTGAGCAGGTCCTCCAGCTCCTGGGTCTTGCGCAGGCCGTGGCGCTCGATGATGTCGGCTAGGTAGGTCTCCTCGAAGAGGTTCTTCAGATAGGCCGACTTCTGCTCGGGCGTCGCCATGATGGCCACGAGCGGAAGGCCGCCGAACTCCACGTAGTCCGCCCATGCGCGCGCCTCGCCATCGGAACGCGCCTGCATGAACTCGCCGAAGGTGAGCGGCAGCACGTGCACCTCGTCCCCGCGGCCACGGAACTCGGTGACGATGTCGGTGGAAAGGAACTTAGAGTTGCTGCCCGTCACGTACACGTCTACGCCGGGCATGCGGGCAAGCTCGTTGAGCACTTCCTCGAAGTCGCGCAGCAGCTGCACCTCGTCAAGCAGCACGAGGCGCTCCCCGCCGCCGGAGAGGCGAGGGCGCAGGTAGTCGAGCAGCGCGTCCGGGTCGCGCAGGGGCCGCGAACTGCGCAGGTCGAAGGCAACTTCAACGATGCGGTCGTCGGTCACCCCTTCCTCGCGCAGGGCGTTGCGGAACAGGTTGAACAGGAGATAGCTCTTGCCGGCCCTGCGCACGCCCGTCACGACCTTCACGAGGCCATTCCCACGTCTCACCTGCAGATCGCGCAGGTACTTGTCCCTCTTGATTTCCATGTCTGCCTCTCTGATGACGATTTGCAGCCTATAGGAACGTTTTTGTCAACAGAATTATATGCCTCCCACAAGGGAGATTCATCGGCAATATCGGAAAGGAAGGCAGAAATGCAGGAATCGACGCATAACAGCAAGAGAATGACGTACGAGGAAGCGGTCGGGGAATGGGCTGACGAGCGCGAGGCCCTGCGCTACGTCCAGCCCTACACCGCGCAGAGGTCGAGGCAAAAGGCGCTCCTGTTCGCGCCGTGGATCGGCGGCAAGGCGATCGATGAGATAGAGCCAGCCGACATCCTCTACGCGCTGGCGGAGCTCGGCAACAACGGCGGAAGACTCAAGGAGGGTCTCTCGTCTGCAACGCTGCGCGCGGCGCACCTCGCCGGCTCGCAGGCGGCCGAATGGGCGGTGGCACACGGACACGCAGAGTCGAACCCGTTCGGCAAGGTGAAGCGGCCGAAAGCGAACTACCGACAGTCGAGGTTCCTCACCCAGCGCGAGGCAACCGAACTTGCCACCAAGGTCGCCCGCAATGCCGAGGCGTACATGATGCTCGATGACGTGAGACACGCCTCGTTTTGCCTGGCGGTGTGCATCGCGCTCGCCACGGGGCTACGCCGGGGCGAGGTGTTCGCACTCAAATGGGACGACGTCGATGACGATAGACTGCGGGTAGGCGTCTCCAAGGCTGTCAAGGCCGACGGTAGCGTCGGCAATCCCAAGAGCATCGCGGGGGTACGCAGCGTGGCCATCGGTCGCAAGCTCATGAAGCTGCTCGACCGAGCTAGGGCGTGGCAGAAGGAGCTACTCCCCGCCGAGAGGCCGGACGGCTGCAAGGGCCTAATCGTCGTCGACGAGTCCGGAGGGCGCGCGAGCATGAATGCGTTCGAACATTGGTGGAGGAGCTGGGCTGACAGGAACGGGTTTCCTGGGCTGCGTTTCCACGAGTTGCGGCACACGCACGCAACGCTGCTCATATCAAACGGCGTGGACGTGAAGACGGTGCAGATGAGGCTCGGCCACTCGTCAGCCGTCGTGACGATGTCGTGCTATGCGCACGCCATCCCACTCTCCGATGGCGCAGCAGCAGAAACGCTCGACGCTGCGCTGTTCGATTAGCCAAAATACGCCCGCAACGGACCTGGCGTCCCTTGCGGGCGACGGCACGGTTTTCGCGTCGCGGGCGCGCGAGAAGCTGGGGCGACTGCATGCGGAGCTTGAGCCGCTCGCGAGGCGCTACGACGTCGTGGTCGCCAATCCGCCGTACATGGGATCCGGCAACATGAACAAGTGGCTCGT
>JAFRBA010000061.1 GCA_017405115.1 Kiritimatiellia bacterium | reverse complement strand
CGCTGCGCCCTTGCAATTCCCGGCGCGCTGTGGTATGATAAGTATAACAAATCATACCAAACGGAGGCGAGCACATATGAAGGACGGCGAAAACCGCTACGCATGGGTGGCGACGGTGGGCGCAAAGGGCCAGATCGTGATCCCCAAGGAGGCGCGGGAGGTCTTCGGCATCCGGCCGGGGGACACGCTGCTCCTGCTGGGGGATGCGGCGCGGGGCATCGCGATCCCGCCGAAGGGACAGTTTGAGGCGCTGTTTAAGCTGGTGTACGGGGAGGCGCATCCAAATGGCTAAGATCGCGTTTTTCTGCATTCCGGCCTGGGGGCACACGAACCCCACGCTGGCGGTGGTGCGGGCGCTGACGGACATGGGCCACGAGGTGGTCTACTATAGCTTCCCGCCCTTTAAGGAGGCCATCGAGGCCGTCGGGGCGCGGTTTGTGAGCTGCGAGGTGGGGGATGTGAGCGAAGCGGCGGTCAACGGCGGCGCGGTGGCCCGGGACATACTGGTTTCCACCCGGCTGATCGCGGACACCACGCTGGCGTTGGAGGACATGGCGCTTAATTCCCTCAGGGCCTTTGGCCCGGACGTGATCGTGGCGGATTCGGTGGCCTTCTGGGGCAAGCTGTACGCCCTGCGGCTGGGCATTCCGCACGTGTGCTCCACCACCACCTTCGCCTTCAACCGGCACTCCGCGAAGGTGATGAAGCAGGGTCTGGGGGAATTGTTCGGCATGCTGCTGAAGCTGCCCCGGGCGGGGCGGCTGCTGAAGCCCCTGAGGGACGCGGGCTATCCCGTGAAGAGCGTCATGGAGATCGTGCGGAGCGACGACAGCGTGCCCACGGTGGTGTACACGTCGAAGCAGTTCCAGCCCTGCGCCGAGACCTTTCCCGATACCTATGTCTTTGTCGGGCCCTGCCCGCGGCCGGTGTCCCGGCCCATGGCGAAGCCCGAACGGCCGCTGGTGTTCGTGTCCATGGGCACGGTGCTGGACGGCGAGGACCGGTTCTATGAAAACTGCGCCGAGGCGCTGGGCGACGGGCGGTATGAGGTCGTGATGGCCGTGGGGGAGAGCCGCGCGCCACAGCGCCTGCCCGCGAACGTCCATGTGTACAGGCGGGTGGATCAGATTGCCGTGCTGCGGGTGGCGGACGCCTTCATCACCCATTGCGGCATGAACAGTGCGAGCGAGGCGCTGTATCACGGCGTGCCGCTGATCACCCGTCCTCTGACCCCCGAGGAGGGCGGCGTTGCCGCCCGGGCGGAGGCGCTCGGCGCGGGCCTGCGGCTCGATGGCGTCGCCCCCGCCGCCATCCGCAAAGCCGTGGATGAGGTCGTCGCCAATCCGAAGTACCGCCGGGCCGCCCGCGCCATCGGCGAGGACTTCCGCCAGTGCGGCGGCGCGGGGGCGGCCGCAGACGTGATATTGCGGTACGCGGGGGCCGTTTGACGATGGGCAGGGCAATGACCTCGCACGCCGGTTGCCCGCCCCTTCAGGAGAATGCGCCGAAGACGAATGGGGGCGTACGCCCTTTCAGGATATGGAGGTGTAGAGCCATGCGTGACAACTATGATTTCTCAAACGGCGTGAAGAATCCCTACGCCTCGCAGCTCAAGCGGCAGGTGACCATCAATCTCGACGCCGAGACAGTGGATTACTTCAAGGCCCAGGCCGAAAAGACCGGTATACCCTATCAGAAGCTCATCAATTTCTACCTGGCGGACTGCGTGAAGAATAAACGCGAGCTTTCCTGGACATGAAAACAGGGAGACGAGTCCCTGCGTTCGCTGTTAGACAAAACCGCCCCAATGCCCAAATTTGGTGCAATCGGGCGGTTTTGTCTGTTTTATTTTGGGTTTGGGAAAGGTATACTGTAGCCTGTGCAATAGAGGTATGACCCCGGGAAGGGCTGCGGCCCGACCGGGGAACCGGATACGGGAGGCGACGGACATGCGGTCCATCAAGACGATCCAGGCGGCCAAGACCGGCTACATCGCGCTGTCCGCGGCGCTGTGCGCGCTGGGGCTTTTGCTGATGCTCAGACCGGGGCTGTCGCTGAGGCTGACGGGCTCGATCGTGGGGGCGACGATGATGGCCTTCGGGGCGATCAAGCTGTTCGGCTATTTTTCAAAGGATCTGTACCGGCTGGCGTTCCAGTTTGATCTGGCCTTCGGCATACTGCTGATGGCGCTGGGACTTTTGCTGCTGATCAAGCCGGTGAGCGCCATGAACATGCTGTGCGTGATACTGGGCATCGAAATCGTGGCGGACGGGCTTTTCAAGGTGCAGACCGCCGTGGACGCCCGGCGGTTCGGGCTTCCGACCTGGTGGCTGATCCTGGCGCTGGCGGTGATCACCGGCGCGGCGGGCATCGCGGTGGCGGTGCATCCCTCCAGCAGCGCCCTGACGCTGACCACCCTGACCGGCGCGGCGCTGGCGGTGGAGGGGCTGATGAATCTGTGCGTGGCGCTGTGCGCCGTGAAGGTCGTCGGCCATCAGCGGGTTGATTGAGTGCCGATGACAGCGGGATTTCGGCCCGGCTGCAACCTCATCCGGCCCTTCGGTGCCGCGTTGGTCAATCTTCGATTGCCAACGTCGGCAGTCTGGCCAGAGGCCAGACCAGCTTTGCCAAAGGCAAAGCTGCCTTGGGCCACCTTCCCCTGAAGGGGAAGGCAACCAGCGTGTACCGTATCGGCTTTCCCCTTCAGGGAAGGCGGCGCGTTTCCGGTATAGAGCAAAAAATGTCCCTCAAAGGTCTGAATAACAAAACGTCTGGGAGGACTGAGACAATATGGCGTTTTCAAAAGCGGTGGTCAGGCTGCGGGTGCCGATCATCATACTGGCGCTGATTCTGCTGGTGCCTTCGGCCATCGGCATGGCGCTGACCCGCGTCAATTACGATCTGCTGACCTATCTGCCCGATGAAATCGACACCATGATCGGCCAGGACCGGCTGATGGAGGATTTCGGCAAGGGCGCGTTTTCCTTCATCGTGGTGGAGGGCATGCCCGAAGAGGACGTGGCGGTCCTCCGGGACAGGGTGGAGCAGGTGCCCCATGTGGATTCCGCCATATGGTACACCAGCTTCGCGGACATGTCCATTCCCATGGAAATGCTGCCCGAGAAGCTCTACGACGCCTTTAACCAGGGCGACGCCACCATGATCGCGGTGTTTTTCGACGGCTCTACCTCTGAGGATGGCACCATGGAGGCCTTCCAGGAGATAAGGCGCGTCTGCGGCGAACAGTGCTTCGTCTCCGGCATGACGGCGATGGTGCTGGATCTGAAGGATGTCTGCGAGCACGAGGAGCCCATCTACGTGGCCATCGCCGTGGGGCTGGCCGTCGCGGCGATGATGCTGCTGCTGGACAGCTTCCTGGCGCCCATCGTGTTCATGGCCTCCATCGGCATGGCGATACTCTACAATATGGGCACGAACATCCTCCTGGGCCAGATTTCCTTCATCACCATGGCCCTGGCGGCGGTGCTGCAGCTGGCCGTGACGATGGACTATTCCATCTTCCTGTGGCACAGCTACAACGAGCAGCTCGTCCAGTGCCCGGATAAAAAGGAAGCCATGGCCCGGGCCATCAGCCTGACCCTGTCCAGCGTGGTGGGCAGCTCCATCACCACGGTGGCCGGCTTCGTGGCGCTGTGCTTCATGTCCTTCCGGCTGGGCCTGGATATGGGCCTGGTGATGGCGAAGGGCGTGGTGATGGGCGTCATCGGCTGCGTGACGATTCTGCCGTCGATGATCCTGCTGCTGGACAGGCCCCTGCAGCGCACCCGACACAGGGCCCTGATCCCCGATATGGGCAGGCTGGCCCGGGGCGTCACGAGGGCTTTCCCGGTGTTCGTGGCGCTGTTCGCGGCGCTGGTGCTTCCCTCCTATAACGCCTACAGGCTGGCCAACAGCGAGTGCTACTACAACCTGGGCGCGTCGCTGCCGGATTACATGCAATACGTCATCGCCCAGAACAAGCTGGCGGAGACCTTCGACGTGGCATCCACGCACATGCTGCTGCTGGACACCGACATCCCCGAGAAGGACGTCTGCGACATGATCGACGAGATGGAGCGGGTGGACGGCGTGAAGTACGTGCTGGGGCTGGAGAGCTTCACCGGCCCCGCGATGCCCAAGGAGATGCTGCCGGAGAAGATCGTCAAGAAGCTCCAGTGCGACGACTGCGAGCTGATGCTGATCAACTCCGAATACCAGGTGGCCTCCGACGAGGCCAACGCGCAGATCGACACCTTAAACGGCATTCTGAAGCGCTACGATCCCGAGGGCATGCTGATCGGCGAGGGCCCCTGCATGAAGGACATGATCGAGATCACCGACCACGATTTCCAGGTGGTCAACCTGGTCTCCATCGCGGCGATATTCGTCATCATACTGCTGGTGACCCGCAGCCTGAGCCTGCCGGTGATCCTGATATCGGTCATCGAGCTGGCCATATTCATCAACCTGGGCTGCGCCCACTATCTGGGCGACCGCCTGCCGTTCATCGCCCCCATCTGCATATCCACCATCCAGCTGGGCGCGACGGTGGACTACGCCATATTGATGACCGGCCGGTACAAGGCCGAGCGGATCTCCGGCAAATCCCGGCGCGAGGCCGTGAACATCGCGCTTTCGACCTCCGCGCCGTCGATCATCGTCAGCGGCTCCGGGCTGTTCGCCGCCACCTACGGCGTGGCCCTGTATTCGGATATCGATATCATCTCCTCCATCTGCATGCTGCTGGCCCGCGGCGCGATCATATCGATGATACTGGTCATATTGATCCTGCCCGCGATGCTGATGCTGTGCGACGGCCTGATCCGCCACACCACCCTGGGCATGAAAGTGAAAGACAATGTCGGAAAGGAAGCCTGACTTATGAATAATATCTTGAGGCGCTGCGCGGCCATCGTCACTGCCTGCACGCTGGGTCTGTGCACCGTCGCCCCCGCCGCGCTGGCGGACAAAAAGGAAACCGTGTTCGTCATGGCCGACGCCAACGGCAATCCCGGCCGCGTGGTGGTCAACAACCGCCTGTACAACGACGATAAGCTGGACGTGCTGACGGACTACAGCACCCTGCGGGACATCGAAAACGTGGGCGGCAGCCAGACCTTTACCAACGCGGACGGCGTGATCACCTGGCAGGCCGGCGGCGAGGATATTCATTACGAGGGCGTCTCCGACCAGCCCCTGCCGGTGGATGTGCGCATCGCCTACAGGCTGGACGGCAAGGAGATCAGCCCCGCCGAGCTGAAGGGCAGGAGCGGCCATCTTGAAATTGAAATCACCACCGCCGCCACCCAGACCGTCACCGCCGACATGGACGGCACGGCCGAGGAGATTCCGCTGCCCTTCCTGGCCGCGGCCATCATGTTCGTGGATTCCGATATCTATAAGAATGTGGAGATCGAAAACGGCAGGCTGATCGATGTGGGCAACATGCAGGTCGCCGTGTGCGTGGGCTTCCCCGGCGTCAGCGAGGCGCTGGATCTGGAGCGCTTCGACGATCTGGATGTGGATTTGCCCACCACCGCCACCATCTCCGCCGATGTCACCGATTACGCCAGCTCCGGCCTGTACATCATCGCCACCAACAACGGCCTGGAGGCGCTGGACGTGGACGACGAAGAGCTGGAGGACAAGCTGGACGAGCTCAAGGACGTGGACTTCGACGCGCTGAAGGACGACCTGACCGACGCCATCGAGCAGCTTCGCGACGGCGCGGGGGCCCTGGAGGACGGCGCTGTCGAACTGAAGGACGGCGTGAAGGCCCTGAAGGACGGCGCGGAGGACCTGGACGACGGCGCAAAGACCCTGTACGAGGGCACCGGCGACCTCAGGGAGGGCGCGGGCGAGCTTCGCGACGGCGCTTCCGACATGAAGGAGGGCGCGGGCAAGCTCGACGACGGCGCTCAGGAGCTCTACGACGGCACCGGCGCGCTGAACGACGGCGCGCAGCAGCTCAAGGACGGCGCGCGCACACTGGCCGATGGCCTGGAGCAGATCGACAGCAATTCCTTCGATCTGGTGGACGGCGCGCGGCAGATCTACGAGGGCATCATCGATACCGCCAACGACGAGCTGCATGAGAAGGAGAAGGATTTCAAGAAGCTCAAAATTGAGCTGCGCGACATCACCGCCGACAACTATCAGGAGGAGATCACCCGCCTGCAGACCGAGATGCTGGACAACCTGGAGGACTACGTCTACGAGCAGGCCAACGCCAAACTGCGCGACAAGGTCGAGGACGCCGTGTACAGGGAGGTCGTGAACCTGGTGCACGCCGGGGCCAAGGACAAGGTGCGCAAAGAGGTCATGAAGGTGGCCAATCAGCAGGTGCGCGAGCAGGTGGAGGCCGGCGCACAGGACCTGGTGCGGCAGAAGGTCGAGGAGGCCGCCCGCGAGAAGGTCAACGCCGAGATCCTCAACCACGTGCATGATGAGGTGGTGGCCGCCGCCCGCCAGAAGGTGGAGGACGCCGTGCGCAACCCCGACGACGCCACCATCGCCGCCGAGGTGGACAAGCAGATGCAGACCCAGGAGGTCAGGGACCTCATCGAGGGCACCGTGCAGCAGAAGCTGGCCGACCCGCAGGTGCAGGCCATGATTCAGCAGCAGCTGGAGCAGACCGTGCGCCAGCAGGTGCAGGCCAACGAGGCCGCCGTCCGCGCCGCCGTCACCGCCGAGGTGGAAAAAGGCGTGCGGCAGAAGGTGACCGCGGCTGTGGAGGCCACGGTGCGCGCGCAGATCGAGGCCGCCTTCTCCAAGGCCGCCGCGGAGCAGGCCGAGGCCCCCGATAAGCTGCCCGAGGCCGACGTGATCGAGGAAGCCGAACAGCCCGAGGCCACGGTGGACGAGACGCCCGAGGCCGCGGAGACGGTTCAGAACGAGGAAATCCCGGAGGAACAGCCGTCCGAGGCGGGCATTGAGCAGGCTCAGACCGTCGAAGCGACGCAGGCCGAAATCGAAGCGCCCGAGACGGTTGCCGAGCAGATCCCGGAGGAAAAGAAGGCCGAAGCGCCTGCCGAACCCGAGGAAAAACAGACCGAGGAGAAGCAGATCGAGGAAAAGCCCGCGGAGCAGAAGACCGAGGAAAAGAAATCCGAGGAAAAGCCCGTCGAGGAAAAATCCGAGGAGAAGGAATCCGAAGAGAAGCCCGCTGAGCAGAAGCCCGAGGAAAAGAAGGCCGAGGGAAAGCCCGTCGAGCAGAAGTCTGAGGAGAAAAAGCCCGAGGAGAAGCCCGTCGAGCAGAAGCCTGAGGAAAAGAAGAGCGAAGATAAGCCTGCCGAGCAGAAAACCGAGGAGAAAAAGAGCGAAGACAAGCCTGCGGAGCAGAAGACCGAGGAGAAGAAGAGCGAAGAGAAATCCGCCGAGCAGCCCAAGGAAGAGAAGCCTGCGGAGCAGCCCAAGGAAGAGAAGCCTGTGGAACAGCCCAAGGCCGAAGAGAAGCCCGCGGAAGCACCGACGGCCGAACAGCCGAAGGAAGAAAAGCCCGTCGAGCAGAAGACCGAGGACAAGCTCGCGGAAGCGCCCAAGGAGGAGCAGCCCGCGGCGGAGAGCGACGTGCAGACGGCGCTGCTGTCGCTGTTCGCGGCCCGTGCCGAGAAGCCGGATGAGGACGCCCGACAGGCGCAGATCGACGCCATGGTGAAGGCGCAGATGGCCACCGCGGAGGTGCAGGGCCAGATCGAGCAGACCCTGGCGGCGCAGATGGCGAGCGCGGACGTGCAGGGGCTGATCGACAAGAACGTACAGGATCAGATCGAGAAGATCGTTAAGCAGCAGCTGAGCGACCCGGCGAACCTCGAAGCGGCGCGGGCCGAGGGCGAAAAGCAGGTGCGCGCACAGGTGGAGGCCGGCGCGCGGCAGCAGGTGGAGCAGAAGGTGCGCGAGACGCTGAAGGCCATGTCCGAGGCGCAGATTCAGGCGCTGGTGGACGAAAAGATGGCCAGTGACGAGGTGCAGGCCCAGATCGAGGCGGCGTACCAGCAGCAGCTGGCGTCTCCGGACGTGCAGGCGCTGATGGCCGCCGAGCTGGAAAAGCAGATGGCCTCGGACGAGGTGAAGGCGCTGGTGGACGCGGAGATCGCCAACCAGATGGCCACCGACGAGGTGAAGGCGCTGGTGGAGGCGGAAATCGCCAAGCAGCTGCAGTCTGACACGGTGAAGCAGCTGGTGAACAAGAACGTCAAGGAGCAGATGAAGACCAAGAAGGTCCGGAAGCTGATCGATTCCACCATTTCCGAGCAGATGTCGTCCCGGAAGGTCAAGAGGATCATCGAGGAAAACATCGCGGATCAGAAGCACAAGCAGCCCTATCTGAACGCCGTGGCGGACGCCCTTGAGGAAAACGGCAAGGACGGCGAGGCGTATCGCTCCCTGTCCGACCTGATGGACACCCTGGACGACGTGAACGACTTCTACCAGGGCGTGCAGGACTACACCGAAGCGGTGGGCGAGGCCGCCGACGGCGCGAAGGAGCTGTCCGACGGCGCGGACACGCTGTGCGACGGCACCATGGATCTGAAGTACGGCGCGAAGGAGCTGTCCGACGGCATTGACGCGCTGTTCGACGGCAGCGGCGACCTGTTCGACGGCACGGTGACCCTGTACGAGGGCACGGAGAGCCTGGAGGACGGCGCGAAGCAGCTCTACGAGGGCGCCGACACGCTCTATGACGGCACCATCGAGCTCTATGACGGCGCTGAGGCCCTGGCCGACGGCGCGCGCGAGCTGGCCGACGGCATCGGCGAATTCGACCGCAAGGCCGTCCAGAAGATACTGGATTACGTCGGCCGGCACCACCGCGACGGCCTGGTCGGCCGCGAGGCGGTCTTCGAGGGCCGCGACCGATTCCACGGCAAGGGGGAGTATCTGTTTTGAGTCCCGAGCGTTGAGAAGGCGGTTCCTCAGCGAAAGGTCCAGCAGCTTCTGCGTCCAGCGGGACACTCTGTTTCTAGGCGAGTCTTCCATGACCGTAATTATACCAAAAACTTCGGCGTCCGCACCCCGCCGGCCGTCAGGCCTCGGCGATGCGGTCGCGCCTGAACGTGAAGAAGAACGCGAGCGCCATGAGCAGCGCGCCCACGACGTACGTGGCTCCCATGATGGCGAAGCCGGCCTCGAAGCCGCGCACGCCATGCTTCTGGGACAGCTCGCCCATCAGGACGCCGGAGAGCCCGCCGAAGAGGAACGCGACCACCGTGAAGATGCCGACGGAGGTCGACCTGTAGCGGGGCGGCACGACGTCGAAGAGGGTCGCGTGCGTGTTCACCTCGAAGAAGCCCCGGAACACGCCGTAGGCCGCGGTCATCGCGAGCATCGCGGCGGCGGACGGCAGGAAGCCGATCGCCACGAGGCACGGCGCGCCGCATAGCATGGAGACGACCTGGAAGCCGATGCGGAAGCGCGGCATCCTGCGGACCATGCGGTCGGTGAGGACGCCGCCGGCGAGGATGGCGGCGAACGCGAGGAGATGGTGCCAGAGCATCGTCTGCGTCGCGGCGGTGCCGACTGACGTGCCGAACTTCATGGCCATGTATTTGGGCGCCCAGAAGAGGTAGGCGTTGTTCACGAATACGATGGCGACGAACCCGGCCATCGCGCAGATCGCGGTCGGGGTCTTGAAGAAGTGCTTCATTCCCGCCAGGAAGCCGGAGTCCTCGGCCCTGTCGCCCGGCGCCGGCGCCGCGGCCGGGGTGTCGCGGAGGGCGAATATGAAGAGTATGCCGAGCATGAAGCCGGCGCCGCCGAAGACCATGAAGACGTGCCGCCAGCTGCCGAGGAAGCCGAGGGCCCAGGCCGTGATGACGCCGGACGTCATCAGGCCGAAGTACAGCGCGCCCTGGTGTATCGAGAGGGCGATCGAGCGCGTCTCCCTGTGGTAGGCGGCGATGAGCGGCGGATAGCAGGGCCCGTAGAAGCTCTCGCCGACGCCGGTCGCGATCGACCTGAAGAACATGACCACGAAGAACGCGGGAATCGTAACGCCGAATATGCGCCAGTCGCCCACGAAGCCCATCATGAACGTCATGAGCGACCAGGCGATCAGGGAGCAGGTTATGATCCACTTGCGCGAGAAGCGGTCTCCGACGGGGCCTGCGACGAGAGCCATGCCGGCGAGCGTCCACGAGAGGACGGTGTTGATCCAGCCAATCTGCACGTCGGTGAGTCCGAGCTCCTGCTGTATGGGGATCGTCAGCAGCCCGAACAGGGCCCTGTCGGCCTGGTGGAAGAAGAATGCGCAGCTGAGCAGCGCGAGCATGACCCATTTGTATGTCTTTCCCATGGTTCTGGTATTATATCAGAATAAGCCCGCTCAGGGGGAATTATGGGCGCATCCGTGATCGTCGTGCAGATGCGCAATTCGCTCACAGGGCGTTGCGTGGCGGCACCGCCCGAACCTCATTTTGCGGGTGCCCCCGACAGGATTTTGACGCTCGCGCTTGGCGCTCGCCCGTGCGCACGGGGGTCAAAATCCCGTCGGACCCGCGAAAGTGCTCTCGTGCGGCACCGCCCCTCCGCGCCCCGTCGCGAAACGAGTGCGTCGCCAGTAGCCGCCGAGACGGGCCGATGTGCGAGCGAGAGGACTTTCGGCGGTGCGGCATGGCTGCGGGGCGTCTGGTTCACCTCGGTGGGCGTATGCGCAAGCAAAAGCCAGAGGCTCGGTTGATAGCCAGCGGGCCATGCCGCCGGGACCGCCGAAATCCGGATCGCGAGCAGAGTCGGACGGCAAGGCGGCGTTGGCGCGTTTCGTGGTGGCAGCACGATTCTCGGATGCGCCCGGGAATTGTCTCTGGGGTCGTCGTTTTGACAACCATCAGGGATTTTGGTAGACTTTCAACCAACACATGATGTTTAGTTTGAAGACTCTTCAAATGCTAGCGGCATGAAAACGGTAGTAGTAATACCTACGTACGACGAGAGGGAGAACGTGGGTCCGATGGCGGAGGCCGTGCTGGCCTCTGCCCCGGACGCGGAGCTCCTCTTCGTGGACGACAATTCGCCCGACGGCACGGGCAACGTGATCGAGGGCCTCATGAAGGCTGAGCCTCGCATGCACTGCCTGCATCGGACGAAGAAGGAGGGCCTTGGCCGCGCCTACGTGGCCGGCTTCGCCGCCGCGCTGGAGCTTGGCGCCGAGAAGGTCGTTCAGATGGACTGCGACTTCAGCCACGACCCAAAGGACCTGCCGCGCCTCATCGCCGATGACGCCGACCTTGTGATCGGATCGCGCTACGTGCCAGGCGGGGACACTCCCGGATGGCCGTTCAAGCGCCGCTTCATCTCGCGCGCGGGCGGCGTGTTCATCCGTCTGGTGACCGGCATGCCGCTTCGAGACCCCACCGGTGGCTTCAAGTGCTGGAAAGCGTCCACTCTGCGCAGGATCGACTTCGCCTCCGTCGCGAGCGCAGGCTATTCCTTCCAGCTCGAAATGAACCACCGCACTTGGAAGGCGGGCTGCTCGATCAGCGAGATCCCGATAGTGTTCACCGACCGCACTCGCGGATACTCGAAGATAACCCCGGGCATTGCCGTTGAGTCCGTCAAGATCGCGCTTTCTCTTCGCTTCGGCAGGAGAAGATGACAGACGCGCACTGCCATGTCGCCCGCGCGGCAACGCGCCACTTCCTGTGCGATCCGCTGGACGGCGCCCTCGGCGAACGCGACGTGCGCTTTGTCGGAGCGCACCCATGGTTTCTCGACGGCTTCGACGCGGCGGCCTTGCGCGCCATGCTGGCTGAGGACGCGACGCTCGGCGTGGGGGAGATCGGGCTTGACCGGCTTCGCGAACGCGAAATCTCGCAGCGCATGCGCGACGCGTTCGACGCTCAGCTCATGATTGCGGCCGAGTTCCGCCGGCCTGTCGTGCTGCACGGGGCGAAGTGCTGGGGAGAGGTGGTGAAGGCCGCAGCGCGGGTCCGTGCGGGCGTGCCCGCGTTCCTGTTCCACGGGTTCTCGCGGTCGGAGGGCCTGCTGCCGGACATCGTCGGGCTCAACGGCTACATATCCGTAGGGCCGGCGATACTCAACGACCATGCCGTGAACTACCGCGCGCTTGCGAGGAAGATACCGTCCGACCGCCTGCTGGTGGAGTCGGACGCGACAACGGCGTCCGCCGCGGATGCGCCGGCCGTGGAGGATACGCTCGCGAAACTCGCCGAAATCCGCGGCGTGCCGGCTGAATGCCTGGCGGCGCGGCTTGAGGCGAACGCCGACGCGTTCGCCTCGTGCCTCGTCGCCTGATTCGCTAGATGGCTGCCGCCTTCCTCTTCTTCATGATGAGCCACCAGGCGAATCCGCCGGCTGCGGCCAGGAGCAGTATGGCGACCACCGGACGGTAGAACAGCCATGCGACCGCTATTGTCACGAATGCGCATATGAGCGCGATGATGAACGCGACGATTCCAGCGCCCATCTCGATGATGTCGCCGAGGATCGGCAGGACGTCGGCGAGGACGCTCAGCGGCTTGAGCACCATCGAAAGGCCGAAGAACATGAGCATGAACCCGCCGACGCGCACGAACCACGTGAACATCGCATTGCCCGAACGCGCCGAGGCGAACATCTCCGCGGAGTCGCGTATGCCGTCCGACAGGAGGTCTACCTTCTTGCCGGTCTTCGCCGTGTACCCGACGAACGTGTCTCCCCGCTGCTTGGCCACGATGGATATGTCGTGGGGGTAGACGACCTCGAACTTGACGCGCATGTCTCCGATCCGCGGCTGGGTGGCGACGACCCGGTTGTTGAGCTTGTTCGTCCTCGTCGCCTGCTCCGGAACGTATATGGTGGAGCCCTGCATCTGCACGCGCTCGACCCTGCAGACGAAGTCCGTCGGGAACTGATACGCCTGCGCGGAGCCGATCCGCGCTATCTGGCGCTCGTTCAGCTTGAACGCGCCGAAGCTCACCGCAGAAGCCGTCCTATCTTCTGACGCGAACTCCATCGCCGCGGGGTTGTCGTGGCCGGGCTCCTTGAAGTCGGAGGAGGATATCACCTCGTCCGACCAGTCCTTGTCGTAGGTGTAGGTTGTGGTCTTCTCGACGCTGCCGCCGAGCTTCTTCTTTTCCTCCGTCTTGCGGTGCTCGCGCCACTGGTACATCTCAACCTTGCGCGAGAGTCGGATGGCCGTCGCGGAGACGCCGAATGCGTCGTCGGACAGGACGTCCTTGGTGTTGGCCCTGCCGGTCATGTGGACGAGCTTACCGTTCATCTCGGGGTCGATCTCGTCCGGGGACTCCACGGCTATGCACGCGCCCTCTCCTTCGTCCAGGGCCTTCGCCATCTTCACGTAGTTGCCCTCGTTCGTGAAGAGCACGGGGAAGCCGATCACGAAAAGGATCAGCCCGAACAGCACTCCCTTTATAGATGTGCCGAGGCGCGAGCCCCAGCCGACCTTCGTAGTTTCAGTTACCGCCATGGTGGTGCTTCCTTTCTGGTTGAATGAGTCTTAGCTCCAGACGGTTGGATTATACCACATACGGGCGGCGGCGTGCAATCGCCCCGGCCTGCGGGCATTGACTGCCCGGGCACTCCGTGCTATACTCCCACAAACACAAAACCTGGAGGAGGGAACCGAAGTGGATGCGGGAAACGACATACTGATAAGGCTCTACGGCGCGGAGGACCATTCCGCCGACTTCGCGGCGCTGCGGGAGCGCGGCGTCGAGATCAAGCTGGCGATGGACGTAAACGCGTCCGAGATCGAGGAGTTCGTGAGGCGGAACTTCTCGGCCATCTGGGCGGACGAAGCGCGCTTCGCGCTGATGCGCCGCACGTGCTACATTGCGGTCGAGGGCACCAGGCTCGTCGGCTTCGCCTGCATCCAGGCCACGGCGCCCGAGTTCTTTGGTCCGATCGGAGTGCTGCCCGACTGCCGCGGGCGCGGCATCGCGAGCGCGCTGCTCCACCGCGCCGTCCTCGCCATGCGCGAGAGGGGGTACAAGTACATGGTCGCGGGCGCCGTGCGCGGGCCGATGGCGCGGATAATCGCGCGTCACTACGGCACGATCGAGATTCCCGACAGCATCGGGTCCTACGGCGACCTCATCGACCCCGGCATCGTCGACTGAGCCGCGGTCGGCAGGGGCGCTTGCTCGCGCAAAGGAGGGAGAAATGAGAACCATGTGCGGAACAATTCTAGCGGCTGCCGCCGCGGCGACGTGCGCGGCTGCCGCGGCGACGCTCGACGACGTGCCGTGGATAGGCGACGGCCGCCCGGAGCGCAACGGCGCCGACTGGTACGAGGAAGACCCCGCGCCGGAGTTCATGGCCGAGTTCGTGCTGCCGAAGGGCGTGACGGAGACGAAGATTCACTTCGCCTGCGCGGGATTTGGATGGTTTGCCGCCAACGGCGCGTACATGTCGGCGGACGGGCTGGACGTGCTTTGGAGCGTCTACGACAAGACGGTCTACTCGACGACGACGCATACGCTGAAGGCCACGCCCGTTCTTAACGCGGGAACGCGCATGAAGGGTTTCGAGCTTGAATCCTACCCTGCGACGAACAGAGTACATGTCTATCTTGGCAACGGCTTCTACAACCTGCCGCCGCTTCGCTTCTGGGGGTCGAAGGTCTTTCGCGAGACTCTTGCCCACGGGCGGCCGTGCTTCAAACTAGCCATCGACGGCGTCGACGCGCCGCTCGAATGGAAGTGGCGCGAGACCGACGTCGTGCGCAATTCCGTATACCTTGGCGCGGAAGTCGACGCGACGCGCTTCACGGGAACGGTGCACGATCCGCTGGCGGAGCGCCGCGCCGAACTGAACGAGCGCTGGAAGCCGGCCGCGGTCGTGAAGGGGCCGAAGGGGAAGATAGTCGAATGGCCGCGCGGCAATCCGAGGATGGGGACGTTCGACATCCACCATGGCACGGCCAAGTGGCTCAGGGAGGGGGAAGTCCAGGTCGTCGACTTCGGCGTGAACGCATCCGGCGTGCCGTCCTTCACGTTCCGCGACGAGCCACGCAGCAACCGCATCGAGATAGTCTACGGCGAAAGGCTGAATGCCGACGGTTCGGTGAATCCGCTCACGCAGACCGCAGGGCAGGTAAAGCGGCCCGGCATGGGCGGCCCCGGCGCGCCCGACCTCGCCTGCCAGCGCGACGTATACGTCTGCCGCGGACCGCTGTCGCTGCCGCCGCGGACGATAACGAGCGCAGACCTGAGGGCCGAGACCTTCCGTCCGCCGTTCACCTGGCATGTGTTCCGCTACGCGGAGATTCGCGGGGCGAAGCATCTTGTGGTGCGTGCGCACAGGCAAGTCCGCTCCATGCTTTCGCTGCGCGTAGGGCAGGCAAAGGCGGCCAAGGAGTTCAAGACGGACGATCAGGACATCGCTGCGATACATGAGATGTGCCGTCGCACGTTCCAGGCGAACCTGATTGGCGGCGTGCAGTCGGACTGCCCCGGTCGCGAGCGCCTCGGCTACGGCGGCGACATCGCCGCCACCTGCGAGGCGTACATGCTCAATTTCGACATGCGCGAAATCTACCTCAAGGTGCTGCGCGACTTCGCGGACGAGGCGGAGGACGATGGATGGATAACCGAGACCGCGCCCTACGTCGGCATTGCGGACAGGGGGTTTGGCGGACGCTCTGGCCCTATTTCGTGGGCGCTCGGCGTGCCGGAGCTGATGGACGGTATTTTGCGCCACTACGACGATAGGCGCGCCCTGGATTTCTATCCGGTCTGCGCGCGGTATGTGCGGCTCGTCGCCGAGAAGTGCCCTGATGGACTTGTGCCCAACTGTATCGGCGACCACGAGGCGCTTGAGCGCGCGCCGGACGGATGCACCGCGACAGCGCATTGGCACCGCTTCGTCTCGCTGACCGCCAAGTTCGCACGCATGCTCGGACGGGACGCCGACGCGTCGGAGTTCGACGCCCTTGCCGTGAAGGTCAAGGCGGCGTTTGCGGCGAAGTACGTGAAGGACGGCGTAGTCGCGAACGGAACGCAGTCCGCCCAGGCGATAGGGCTCTACCTGGGGCTTGTCCCGGACGACCAGCGCGAGGCGGCGTTTGCAAGGCTCGTCGCGGCTGTGGAAGAGAAGGGCTGCGGGCCTACGACCGGCATATTCTCGACCAGATACATGCTGATGTGCCTTTCCGAGAACGGACGCGTCGACCTTGCCCGCAGGATAGTGCTCCACAAGGGCTTCCCCGGCTGGCTCCACATGATCGAGCGCGGCGCCACCACGCTATGGGAGACGTGGAAGGAGTCCGACAACGTCTACTCCAACTGCCATCCGATGTTCGGCTCCGTCGACGAGTGGATCCTCAGGTATTCGGACTGCCCTTTGCGAACGGATTGACTATGGCCATGCCGCGGTAGAGCTGGTCTGGATTGAGGTCTTCGGTGACGATTTCATGGCAGCCGAGCTTTTCCGCAGTCGAGACGATCAGTGCGTCGTAGTACTGGATGCCGTATTCCTCCTTCACTTCCAGCGCGTGGCGCACGAGGTCAATAGTCACGTCCGTTTCGAGGAGTTCGCGGAAGTAGTCCAAAAAGCTATCGATTTCCTTGCGTGTTCGCAGTTGCTTGGCGAGCATCGTATTGCAGAATTCCTGCAGCACCTGGGTGGAGATGCATCCGTCGTGGTTGATTTCTATTGAATGCGAAATCAGCTCTCTGGCGATGTCGCGCTTGCGAGGGTCTTGGTCCGTCGCCGCATAGACGAGGACGTTGGTGTCGAAGAATCTCATGAGAAGGATAGTTTTATTTCACGGTGGCCGTCGCGTTCACGGTTGAACTTCCACCCAGGGGGTGTTTTAACAGGGGGGAGACTTTTGCAGTATTCAAGGAACTCCTGCGCCAAGCGTTTGCGGGCATCGTGGATCTCCGCGCACTTCGCTTCCAGGCATTCGCGCACGTACTGGTTGAGGCTTGTGCCGTGTTCCTCGGCCCATTCCCGCACTTCCTGCACTATGGCGGGAGGGATTGAAAGGGTTATGCTCATGGCGTTCTCCTGAGGGTTGTCCTGTGTTCGTTCTCCGTGTTATGTTCGCACGTATTATACCAAACCCGTGCGCCGGAAGTCAACCACCCCGGCCATTGCGCCGCTGATGCTTTTTTGATAGAATTCACACTAGCGAATGGTCGGGAAATCAGAAAGGAAAGACTGGCATATGGCCTACATATCAAGAAGGTTCTTCATCGGCGGGCTGACGGGGGCTCTGGCGCTCGGCCCGCGCCGCATATTCGCCGCGGAGCCCGGTGCGTTTGCCGGTGGAACGCCCGCGCTGACGTTTGGGCTTCTCTCCGACATCCACATCGCGCTCGACAAGGGCGGGAAGCGCCTTCATCCCTCATATACCACCGAGACGCTGGAGAAGGCGTTCGCGTGGTTCCGCGACAACGGGGCCGACGCGGTCGTCATTGCCGGCGACATGGCGCACTGCGGCCTCGGCGGCGAGCTCATGGCGGTCTCCGAGGCCTGGTTCCGGGTCTTCCCCGGCGACAAGGCGCCGGACGGACGCCATGTCGAGCGCGTGTTCGTCTTCGGAAACCACGACTGGTCCAGTCCGGACAGGGCGAAGAACGTGTTTCCCGACGAGGCCGAGCGCAAGGCCAACTTGATAGTGGCAGACCCGGCGAAGTGGTGGAAGGAGGCGTTCCACGAGGACTGGCAGCGCATACAGCTCAAGAGCGTCAAGGGCTACGACTTCGTCTGCGCGCACTGGACCAGGGGCGGATGCAGCGGAAAAGACGAGAATTTCATCGTCGGTCTCAAGGACTTCTACACTTCGCTCAAGAAGCCGTTCGACCCGTCGAAGCCGTTCTTCCACGTGCAGCACCCGCATCCGAAGAACACGGTGCACGGCGGCAGCGTCTGGGGTCAGGACAACGGCGTCGCCCCCTCGATCCTTTCGTCCTACCCGAACGCCATCGCCTTCTCGGGGCATTCCCACACTTCGCTTACGGACGAGCGGAGCATTTGGCAGGGCGCGTTCACGTCCGTCGGCTGCGCGACCCTGCGCAACGTAAGCGTCAACATGCCGGGGCTGCTTGCGCTTCCCGACGGGCTGGAGAACGGCAGGACGCCGAAGAAGGGGGACGACGCGAACAAGGCGATGGGCATAACGGAGAGATTCAATTGCCGTCAGGGCCAGCTTGTGCGGGTCTACGCGGACCATGTCGTGTTTTCGCGCCGCGAGTTCATAACGGGGGTGTCGCTGGGCGACGATCTCGTCATGCCGCTCCCTGCGGCAGAGCGGCGTCCGTTCGAGTTCGCCGGCCGCGCGGCGGTTGCGAAGGCACCTGCGTTCCCGGCGGGCGCGGCGCTTTCGGTGACAAAGTCGAAGGCGCGCCTCCGCGGAAGGAAGAAGGGGGAGCCGTCTGACGTCTGGGAGCTGACGATACCGGCTGCGAATGCGGAGAAGTCCGCTCGCGCGGCTCTCTACGAAGTCGTGGCAAAGGGCCCGGACGGATTCTCCAAGACACTTGCGATGTCGGATCCCGGCATGCGGTTCCCGTCGGCGGACGCGCGGTGCGGAGCGCCGAAGAAGTTCCGCGTCGCATGTTCGCGCCTTCCCGAGAAGGGGCTGTCGTTTTCGGTCACGGCAGTCTCCTGCTGGGGCCGCCGCTCGGCGCCGCTTACGGTGCAGGTATAACCGGAACCGACATCGTCATGGACGGCGGTGCGCGGCTTCTTTCAGACAAAGGCGAAAAATACGGATTCGAAAAATGAAAAAGATCGACTACAAATGGTTCGCACTGGCTCTGCTGTGGGTGGCGTTCTTCCTGCAACAGGGCACTCGGCAGATTTACGGACCGCTTCTCGGCTCGATACAGGAGGCCATCGGCGCGACGGACGTGCAGCTTGGCCTCGTCAGCACGGTCTTTACGCTCGTCTATGGCCTCACCATTCCGTTCGCTGGCTTTGCCGCCGATCTCTTTAGCCGCAAATGGATGGTCGTTATTGGCGTTGCGATATTCAGTTTGGGGATCCTGACGTCTGGTTTTGTCACGTGCATTGGCGCGCTTGTCGTCACATACGGGCTCGTAAACGGATTCGGACAGCCGTTCTACTATCCGTCGTCCACGTCGCTCATCTCGCAGCTCCACGCAGATTCGAAGGCCACGGCGCTTTCCCTTCTCCAGCTTGGCATGTACGGCGGCGTCATCGGCTGCAGCTGGCTCGCCGGATGGTTTGCGGGGCTAGGCACGGAAGGATGGCGTCTCCCGTTCAGGGCGCTCGGCATGCTTGGCCTTTTGTGGGCCCTCGTCTTGGCCTTTCTGCTAAAGAACACGAAGTCCAACTCTGATAACTCTGCGTCTTTGCGTCTCTGCGTTGAAAAAACAGAACCCCGCGTGACAATAGTAGCGGCGCTGAAGGCGATGTTCTCCAAGCCCGCCGCAGTGCTTATCGCCCTCGCTCTCGGCATGGAGGTGTATGTTGACGTCGGCTTCAAGACGTGGATGCCGAACTACCTCTCCGAGGCGTTTGGCGTGAGCAAGGCCTCCGCCGGACTCAACGCCGTTCTGTGGCATTACCTCGGCGCGGCGCTGGGCATTATGATTGGCTCGCGCCTCGGCGACAGGCTCGTGAAGCGCAATCCCGCCATTCGTTTCTGGATAATCGGCGGAGGACTTTTCCTGGGCGCGCCGTTCATCGTCCTCATGTCGCAGGCGACGACGTATCTCACATGCTGCGTGGCAATGTTCGTCTTCGGCGTCTTTCGGGGCGCGTACGACTCGAACAACTTTGCGGCGTTCTTCGATGTCGTGGAGCCGCGCTACCATGCCTCGGCGGCGGGATTCAACTTGATGATAGCTTTTCTTTTCGGATGCTTCTCGCCTACCGTCCTCGGCTGGACAAAGGCAAACTACTCCATGTCCATAGGCCTCGCCACCCTCGCCTGTGCCTATCTTGTCGGCGCACTGCTTCTTGCGTTCGCCGGACGAACCCATCGCCGCTCGGCGCCGCTTACGGTGCAGGTCTGAAGACAGCCCTCGTCGTGCTTGCTATGCGATGCGGCATATGGTATAATGTTCGTGTTTTTTAGAATGAACAACAGGCGCGAGTTCGTTCTAAAAGAAACGAGGTGCCGGATGATCAAAGCAGAAGAGATAGAGATGTTGATAGATGCGTCAGACCGTCTGGTCTCCGCTGTCCCAACGGATTTTAGGCGATATCTGTCGCCAAAGATTGACTGGGAAGAGCGGCTTCTGTGCGTCAAAGGGCCGAAAGGCACCGGCAAGACGACGCTCGTTCTACAGCACATAAAGGAAAAGTTTGGTCCTGGAAGCGATGCGGCGGTCTATTTCGCACTGGACCATGTGTGGTTTTCCAACCACAATCCCCTTGATGCGATTGAATACTTCCATACGCACGGCTATACCCACCTTTTCATTGACGAAGTCCATCATTATGCCGATTGGTCTCGTCTTATTAAGACGGCGACAGATTTCTATCCCGCTTTGAATATAGCCTACAGCGGTTCGTCGATTCTGAAACTAAGCGTTGGCCAGGCCGATCTTTCCAGACGGCAGACGGTGTACAACCTCAAAGGCATGTCGTTCAGGGAGTTTCTTGCCTACGAGGGCGTTGCAGACCTGCCAGTCCTGCCGCTAGGCAAAATACTTAAGGACCATAGACGCATCGCACTTGGCATTTGCGGGGAAATAAAGATCGTTCCACTCTTCGAGCGATATCTCATGTCTGGCTATTATCCGTTTTACAAGACATGTGCCGGGCATTTTGCGGATAGATTGGTTGAGATGGTGAACAGCGTTCTTAACGTCGATCTTCCGGCGGTGGAGGGGATTACTCCTCCGACGGTGCAGAAGGCCCGTAAAATGCTGATGGTGTTGGCGCAGTCTTGTCCGCAGCAGCCCAACATGTCGGCATTGTACCGGGAGCTTGAGACGGAGCGGAACATGGGCATCCGCCTCCTTGGCGCGTTGGAACGCGCAGAGCTTTTTTCCGGCATAGACCAGGTGCAGGGGAAGTTGAAGCATCTTTCGCGTCCGGCCAAGATATTCCTGGGGGACACAAACCTCATGAACGCTCTTGTCCCCAGGCCAGATGTCGGTGCGATGCGCGAGACGTTCTTCGCAAACCAGCTGCGGGCGGCGGGGCATTCGCTACTTGCGCCGGACAAAGGGGATTATGTTGTTGACGGGTCAAGCCTGTTTGAGATTGGCGGCGTTGGCAAGGGGTTCGGCCAGATAAGGGATGTCGAGAACTCATACGTGGTGAACGACGGAATTGAGGCGGGGCACGGCAACAAGATTCCGCTCTGGCTCTTTGGTTTTCTTTATTGACATGTTTGTTCTTGCGGTAATGCACTCGCGCCTTTCGCGCGTCTGACCCCCTACTGCCCATTCGGGCATCTAGCGTTTCCGGCGGATTGGTGGTATGCCTAAATAACATGGTTGGGAGTGGCGGACGACGCCGTAGGCTGCGACAAGGTGCGGCGTTGATGTGTCGGTGCCGTGATGCAGAACGCCCCCGCCGCCGCATTTTGAGTTGCCGCCGCCTGCGCCGACCGCCGGGAAGAGTGCGGGGCAAGCACTAAGGTCTATGGTGTCACTAGAGGCAGTTGCAAAACCTGGTAGGGCATATCCCCCAGCCGAAGGCTGTCCGCGGAGCGGATGCGCTAGCAGGGGTGCGTGTCCTCACGCCGCCCCGGCGCGGCCGGAGTCCGCGCCCTACCGAATTCGCGAGGTTTTGCAATTGCCTCTGAAATTTACAAGGGGCGTTCCCACAACCTCTAAGAATGACGGCGGTGTCGTCATTTTGCGTGATAAAATGACGGCGACATCGTCATTTTGCCATTGCGATCTGTCCTGAAATGTGCTATAATTCGCGCCATGAAAACGATAAATAGGCTATTGTCGCCGCCAGACGATAGTTTCTTTCTTCTCGGGCCACGAGGAACCGGAAAGTCAACATGGCTTGAGATGGTCTATCCTAAGGCTTTGAAAATCGACTTGCTGGACTCTTCGGTCTTTCGTGCATATCAGGCGCGGCCAGAGCGTCTTGTCGATTTCGTTGCCGCGAATCCTTTGGAAACGACGATAGTCGTCGACGAAGTCCAGAAGGTTCCCGAACTTCTCGATGTTGTACACCAAATCATCGAGAAGAGAAAGGATCTTAAGTTTGTGCTTACTGGTTCAAGTGCGCGAAAGCTGAGGAAAGCAGGGACGAACCTGCTTGGCGGTCGTGCGCTGAGGCTCGTCATGCCCCCATTCACGGCAAGGGAGCTTCAGGGGGCTTTTTCGTTGGACCGCTCGCTTGAATATGGAATGTTGCCGCTTGTTTTCGGCTCTGCGTCGCCTGCGAAGCGGCTAGCGGCATATCTCGACCTTTACATCCGAGAAGAAATACTTCAGGAAGGACTTGTCCGCAATCTCGGTTCGTTTGCACGGTTCCTCGAGGCTATTTCGTTTTCCCATGCGTCGCAGCTTTCGGTGTCGTCTGTCGCCAGGGAATGCGGTGTAACTCGCACAACGGTTGACGGATTCGTGAACATACTATACGATCTTCTGCTTGCAGACCTTGTTCCGGTGTTCGCAAAGAGGGCGAAGCGCGAACTCGTTTCGCACGGGAAATTCTATTTCTTTGACACTGGCGTGTGGCGGGCGATTCGTCCAAAGGGTCCGCTGGATCGTCCGTCCGAGATTGATGGAGCCGCGTTGGAGGGACTGGTATATCAACACCTGAAGGCGAGCCTCGACCTTGAGGGCGAGAGGAACGGTCTGTATTTCTGGAGAACGCGCGGCGGCGTGGAAGTTGATTTCGTCGTCTATTCTTCTAATCGGTTTCTTGCCATTGAGGTGAAAAATGCCGAAATGGTTCAGCCGCATGACGTTTCGGGGCTCTTGGCGTTCAAGGAGGATTATCCGGAAGCGACGCCGTTGCTGGTTTATCGCGGACATGAGCAGATCATGTTCCATGGCGTCAAGCTTGTTCCAGCAGAACGATTCCTGTCCGAACTTTAACGGTGAGCGTAGAGAAGTTCTGAACTTCAGGGGGCTGAAGTGTGGGGGCTGTCCGCCAAAGAATATGAGGGTTATATCAAAATTTTTGCATTTAATTTCTTGTAAATCATGGCATGATGGAATTTGGTATAATACTTGCCATGCGGAAGATCTATGTCAGGTCGTTTTTCCCCGTCTTTCTGGCGGCTATGCAGTTCGGCGCACCGTTTTCAGACAACGCCGTGCTGCAGCGCGGCATGCAGGTTCCGATTTGGGGCAAGGCGTCGCCTGGCGAGACCGTGACCGTCGAGTTTGCCGGGCAGAAGCATCGTACAGTCTCCGACGGGAACGGCCGGTGGCGTGTTGATTTCGCGCCGATGCCTGCGTCAAAGATCGGGCGAACGCTCACGGCAAACGGTCTTTCCGTGAGCAATGTCGTTGTTGGAGAGGTCTGGTTTGCGTCTGGCCAGAGCAACATGGAATGTCCGATCATCAATCCCGGCAAGCCGCGCTACCGCGACGCCAAAGGCTCGCTCATGGTTTCGATGACGCATCTGCCGTTCGTCCGCTTCGTGAAGACGCCTCGCGTCGCAAGGCCCGACTCTGCGCCTGCCGACATCAAGGCCGTGTGGCGGACGTTCGAGCCGGCGTCGTTCGGGAGCTGCGGAACCTTTTCTCTTTCGGCGACGGCATTCTACTATGCGCGGGAACTTTACCTTGCGCTAGACGTACCGATCGGCATAGTCGACTCAAGCTGGGGCGGGAGCCAAATTGACGCATGGACCCCACGTTGGGCGTATGAGAACTGTCCGCCGGAACTCAAGCCGGTTGCGGAATATCCCGTTACATTCCCCTGGAAGCCGGAAAACCGGCGACATCCGATAGTCGGCGAGGAACATCAGCCATGCGTACTCTGGAATGGAATGGTGTCGGCGTTCGCGCCCATGGCCATGCGGGGGGGCATTTGGAGCCAGGGGTGCTCGAACTGCCGCGAGGCGGATGTTTACGCATTGAAGCTTCGCACGA
Organism: Kiritimatiellia bacterium; assembly: GCA_017405115.1. Next base: position 23,096 of record JAFRBA010000061.1, on the reverse strand, counting down.
TGTACGATGCCTGGAGGTCGGCGTTTGAGAATCGCGACATGAGCTTCTACATCGTGCAGCTCGCCTCTTTCAGGTACTGGCACGACAAGTACAAGTACATCATGGCGGCGCAGGAAAGGTTCGTGCGCGGCGAGCGCAACGCCGCGATTGTCGTGACGGCGGACATCGGGAATCTGCATGACGTCCACTATGCCGACAAGGAAACGGTTGCGCAGCGGCTTGCCGCGATTGCGCTGAAGCGCAACTACGCCTTCCCGATCCCGGAGGTCGAATCGCCCGTCCTCGAGCATGTGGAATTCACAAACGGAGTCGCGCGCATGACGTTCGGCCATGCAAAGCAGTTCTATGTCTATGCGCAGCATTTCTATGACGATCCCAACTTTGAAGTTGCCGGCGAGGACGGTGCCTGGCATCCGGCCAAGCTCCAGAATGTCGAAGCCGTCAATGGCCTGAACGCCGGCATGGTGGCGGGGGGCAATGTGTTGTCCGTCAGGAGCGCGAAGGTGCCGCATCCCGTTCGCGTCAGGTATCTTGACGACAATGACGCGGTTGGAACGGTGTTCAACGAGGCCAATCTGCCGCTTGGATATTTTGAGGTCGGTGAGCCGTTCGAGGAGCGGTCAAAGTTAGGCGTCGTCGCATGGAGCACAGTCCGGGATCCATTTCTGAATTATATGAGCCGAGGGAGTACCGAAGCGTCATAGTTGATTTCGGGCCCTACGGGGTGCCGTGGATCCCGGTGTTCATGAAGACCTCGTTCCGCAGGGTGTGCAAGCTCCAGGTGGAACATTCCCACAAGGGGGCGGTCGAGCTCATCGTCTGCCATCGTGGAAGCAGCGACTACTACGTTCGGGGGGCGCGCTACCGTCTCCGGCCTGGACGAGCCCTCGTGCTCGGGCCTTCAGACCGCCACAGGATGGCGTGGATGGGCAGGAGCTACGTGGCTTATTCCATGCTGCTCGCACTGCCGCAGAAGGGCAAGGCGCTGGAAGGGTTGAGCAAGGCAGAGTCCCGTTGGCTGGTCGACAAGTTCAGGAAGTCTCCTGTCATGGTCGAGTGCGGGCTTCAGGCAGGGCAGATGATGTCCAGAATCGCGGCGCTTTTGCAGAACCGGTCTAGAGCTCACGCCGGCAGGGCCATTCGCATACGTGCCGAGCTGCTTGCCCTGCTGTCTGATTTCGCAGTGGATGACGTGACGGCGGACGAACGGGATTCCACGACGCAGCGTGTGCGCGATCTTGCGGCGGAGATGAGCCTTCATCCGGAGGGCTCCTATTCGATGGACGAACTCATCTCCCGGCTTTCGCTTTCGGTTCCGGTGATCATCCGCCACTTCAAGGCAGCGACGGGCCTTCCCCCGCACGCCTACCTGATAAAGTGCAGGATAGACGCGGTCAAGCGCAGGCTGGCCAAGGGAAATCTGTCGATGTCCAGGATCGCGACAGACCTTGGCTTTCCGTCCACCCAGCACCTTTCTGCGCAGTTCAAGGCCACCACGGGGCTTTGCCCACGTGACTGGCTCAAGCAGATGCGTGGCGCGGCGAATCGCTAGGCGTCGGGCCGCTGCGGCGCCCCATGGCCGCACCATTGGATAAATGACAATTTAATATTGCATAACTTATGCCATGACGACTGTGCTAAAATGTCATGTGGATACTGCAACCGAATGATTGCGGAAACAGAGGAGAACGACTGATGAACGTCGGCAGAAGGGAGTTTGTCGGAATGCTTGGCAGTGCGGCCGTGGCGCCGGACTGCCGCGGCAGATGTGCCGCCGCCACGGCGGTGGGCCTTTCGGAGTTCAAGGACATGGCAGGGGTCTACTCGCCGATGATCTCGCCTTTCACCAAGGCCGGCACGGTCAACGAGGAGGCGATCGACCAGATGGTGGAGTTCGGCCTTGCCAACGGGCTGAAGGGCTTCTACCTCACGGGTGGCACGGGCGAGTTCACGCTGATGAGCGTCGACGAGCGGAAGCAGCTCTACAGCCGGGCCGCCAAGGCCGCCAGGGGCCGGTGCAAGCTGATAGCGCATGTCGGCGCCACCCGCACCGACGACGCCATCGGGCTTGCGCGGCACGCGGCCAATGTCGGCTGCGACTGGGTCTCTTCGGTGGCGCCGATATACTTCGGCAAGAGCGCCGCCGCGCAGTACGCCCACTACAAGGCGATCAGCGAGGCGACAGACCTGCCGCTCATGATCTACTGCTCCTTCAACAACGCGCTGGTTCCGGATCGCGACATACGGCTCTTCGACCTGAAGAACGTCAAGGGCATGAAGTACACCGGCAGCGACTTCTACGCCGTGCAGTCGATGCGCAGGAAGCTCGGCAAGGAGACGCTGTTCTTCGCGGGCCGGGACGAGCTGCTTGGCTGCGCGCTTGCGCTCGGCGACACGTTCGCCGGCGGAATCGGCACGAGCTACAACATGATCCCGCGGCATTTCGTCGAGATATACGAGGCGAGCGCGAGGGGCGACGGAGCGCGCGTGGCCGAAGTCCAGGGCAAGGCGAACCGCTTCGTGGACCTGCTCCTCTCCTGCCCCAACTGGTCGTGCTGGAAGGCGTTCATGCTGGTCCACGGCATCGACTGCGGCTGTGCGCGCATGCCGTGCGGCCCGGTCATCCCCGAGGCCGAGCGCAGGCAGTGGGCGGCGAAGTTCGAGGCCCTCAACAGGGAGATCGCGATATGAACGTGAATTTAGAAAAACAACAGATGGGAGGCAAATGACAATGAGAAAAACGGCAATCGCATTCATTGCGGCTGCGGCTGCGGGCGCGGTCTTCGCGGCCTACGATCCGGAGCTTGAGTGGAAATACGACGAGTCGGGCAGGCCCGCCGAGAAGTCGGCGAGCGTGTCTGCGACGTACGCGAGCTTCGACAGCGGCGTCGGCCAGCCTGTCGACTCGGGGCTCGGAACATTGGAGGCGCGCGTCTCCTGGTGGTTCATGTCCGAGCCGTTTACGTGCGACCTGTCCATGCCGGGTCTGCTGCTGATGTTCCACTGACGCACAGGGGAGGGAAGATGAACTGCAAGAGACACGTTTCCGCGTTCTGCGTCATGCTGCTCGCCTGCTCGGCGGGCGCCGCCGAACCGTCCATTTCGAACATCGAGATATCGCAGCCGAACGGAAGCACCTCGGTTGTCATAACGTACGACCTCGACAACGCGCCGGCGGTGGTCACGGTCGAACTGCTCACCAACGGAACGCCGATATCGGCGGAACTGCTCATGGGCCTTACTGGCGACGGCAACTGCAAGGTCGCGCAGGGTGCGGGCCGCCGGATAAGATGGCGGCCGCCGCGTTCGCTGAGGGGCGGGGCCCTGCCGGACGTAACCGCGCGGCTGACGGCATGGCCGCTCGCCGCTCCGCCGGACTACGCCGTGTGGGACCTGTCCGCGTCCGACGGCCCGGCGAGTCTGCGCTTCTATCCTAATGAGGCGTCCATCCCCGGCGGCATCCACGACGCGAAGTACGCCACGACCCACCTGGTGATGCGCAAGATCCCGGCGGGCGGCACGACCAGGCGGCTCGGGACCAATGCGAACCTCACCAACACCGGCCTCTACCCAAGGTGCATACCTCGGCTTGTCACGTTCACCCGCGACTACTACATGAGTGTGTTCGAGCTTACCCAGGGCCAGTGCGGGCAGGTCTGGAGCTGGAGCTTCTCGCCTAACGGCTCCGGCCGCGCCGAAGCCGCCCTCCTTCCGATGAATAGCGTCATGTTTGACGAGATACGGGGTGCGACGCTCGGCCGCCTATGGCCCGCCGCAGGCGAGTCGGAGGCCGTCGCACATCAGGTGGACGACGGATCGATCGTTGCGGCGTTCCGCGCGAAGACCGGCGTTGCAAGCCTCGACCTCCCGACGGCGGCGCAGTGGGAGTTCGCCTACCGAGCCGGCACCTGGCAAAACTACTACTGGGGCATGGACCGGGCGCGCGCGAGCGTCGCGGCGGAGATAGAGGCATCAACGAACAATGCGTGGACAAGCGAGAACAGCACACAGATTCAGCCAGTCGGAAAGCTTCTGGCGAATGCCTTCGGCCTCTATGACATGGGCGGCAACGCAACGGAATTCTGCTTAGACTGGTTCACACTGGGGGCGACGTTCTCCGACGGCTCCGACGAAACCGACCCCCGCGGCCCGACCGAGGCGGCGGTAAGGGGAAATCCGTATGCGAACGGGACGCGCGTCCTAATCGGCGGCTCCCGCGCCTCTGCTGCGGACGACAATGTCTCCGCATCGGTTCGTTCGTCGCAGTACAGCAATGCGTCCGACGCCGGGCAGAACGTGAACAACTTCCGCGCAGGGTCGGCGCACATTGGCTTCAGGTTCGTGTGCGACGCCGCTTTCCTTGCGGGCAACTGACATAGAGAAAGGTGATGAAGATGAAGACAATTGCTTTTTCAGTTCTGGTTGCCGCGCTTTCGCCGCTGACGCTGCTCGCGACCCCAGAAGACCTGACGGCATCCGTCACCCAGAGGGTCGACCGCGTGGTCGAGGTGACGTACAGCCTCGACGAAGACGCGATAGTGACGGTCGAGTTCTTCGCCAACGGAAGGCAAGTTGGAGAGAAGGCCCTGGCCGACAGCGTTTCCGGCGACGTGAACCGCCTCGTGAAGGCGGGCTCCGACAGGAAGATATACTGGAACTCCGACTTCGCATGGCTCGGCACGGACGTCAATCCGCTGACGGCCGTTGTGAAGGCGTGGGACGTTACGTGCCCGCCTGACTACATGGTGGCAAAGGTCGGCGGCACGAAGGACGACATCAGGTTCTACCTCTCGACGAATTCCCTGCCGGACGGCGGACTCGCCAATCGCATCTACACGACGGAGCGCATCGTCTTCCGCAAGATCCCCGCGGCAGGGGTGCAGTGGCGCATGGGCACGACGGCGTCCCAGCGCGCACTGATTCCCGTCAGCTCGAATACCACATTAGCCAATCGCCAGCGGCCCCACTACGTGACGCTGACGAAGGACTACTACATGTCGGTGTATCCGCTCACGCAGCGGCAGGGTGCGCACTACCTGAGCGCGACAAAGTGCACGCCCGCTGGCCTCAATTACTACGGGCACCCCTGGAACGGGTATAATTTCACCGAAATACGCGGTTCTGAGAAGGGTTTGTACTGGCCGGCTGCGGGGCAGGACGAGACGTATGCCCACCAGGTGGACGAAGGGTCGCTTATCTACAACCTTCGCACAGAACTCGGCCTGTCGTCCATAGACCTGCCGACGCATGCGCAGTGGGAGTTCGCCTACCGCGCAGGAAACGGCACCTGCTTCTACACCGGCAGCGACTCCGTGACCGAAGCCATGACGAACCGGGTGACGCTCTACGCCTGGAGCAGCGGATTCGCCGAGTCGCAGGCAATGCAGCCTGTCGGGCTTCTCGCCCCACACCCGTGGGGAATCTACGACATGCACGGCAACGGCTCTGCCTGGGTGCTGGCTCGCAACTGGGACGGAAACACCGCGGGAGATCCTGAAGTCGATCCGCGAGGCACGACTGCCGCTGTCAGCAACCGAATCTGGCTTGGGTCGGACGCGGGCTCCAGCGTAAACAACATGTATGCGAGCATGTCAACCAACTTGGATCCCGGAGCGACTGACGCCAACACCCTGAAACGCGTTGGTGTGCGGATTGTCTGCAATGCCGACATGACCGAACTGAAGTGATGAAAGGAACGCGATCCATGAAAAAGCCGTTGATTTCGTTTTTCGCAGGCGTTGCGGCGGCTGCCGCTTTCGCCACTGCGCCGCAGATCGACGCGAGCAGCGTCAGCATTTCTCAGGGCGCAGACCGACTGGTTGTCGTCGAATACGAGCTTACAGGCACGAACGCAATCGTAACAGTCGACTTTCTTACAAATGGAGTGTCGATCGGGGCGGCAAACTTCGCCAATGTGGCTGGAGACGTCAACCGCATCGTCGACCCCGGCGTTCGCAAGATACTCTGGCGGGCCGACCGCGGGTGGACCGGGCATTCGGCCGACGCGGCGTTTACCGCCGCCGTCAGGGTGTGGCCGCTTGCGTCGCCGCCGGACATCCTTGTGATCGACCTCACGGCCCGGCTGCCGCCGAAGAAGCAGCTCCGCTTCTACGTGTCGGAAGATGCACTGCCGGACGGCGGTCTCGCCAACAGGGTGCGCTATGCCGAGGACTGCATTGTGATGAAGCGCGTGTACGCGGCCGGCAAGACGGCGAGGCTCGGTTGTCCGTCGTCGATAGGAGCTTATGCCGCGAACCCAGAGTATTGGGCGACGTTTACCGAAGACTACTACCTTGGCATCTACCCGCTCACGGTCGCACAGTGCAAGAAATTCTGGGAGTGCCGCGCCATGGCGGATAATGCCGCCAACAACCACTGGAACAACGAGGGCCTGCAGCAGGCTCCGGTCTGCAATTTGTCCTATCGCGACCTGAGAGGCGCGAACAAGGGCTACAACTGGCCGCTGGACGGAGAGGAGGACGGCCGGGTGGTGGATGCCCATGAGGTTGACGAGTCGTTCTTGTGGGGAACTTACGCACGCCAGACAGGCGTCTACCAGCTCCGTTCCGTGTCGGGACTGCGCAGGATCGACCTGCCGACCAGAGCTCAGTGGGAATACGCGGCGCGCGCAGGCTCCCCGTTCAACTTCTACCAGCTCGACGGCGACGTGGCCTACGACGACCTGCCCCAGAACCCGGCCGACGGCAGCCGCGAGAAGGCGTTCGCGGAACGCATCGGCTGGACTGTCGTGACTGCCAACATGGACGGCAACCGCGGCTACAGGAACGTCGGCCTCAAGGAGCCGAACAAGTGGGGCTTCTACGACATGATAGGAAACATCGCCGAGGTCGTGCTTGACCGCAGCGGCTCGATCCCCTACGCCGGAACCACTCAGACGGACCCCCGCGGACCGGAGACGGGCACCGACGCGATGGCCATGAACTCGTACATAGTGTCCCCGCCCAACAGCTGCAGGGTCTACAGCGTCTACGGTTCGGCGGTCCGCAGTGCGCGCACGGGGGCGTTCGGCGTACGCTTCTGCGCGCCTGTGGACATAACTGAGCTTGCGGACTGAACTGCATAGCGGCGCAGTCGCGAAAACAAAGGAGGGCAAAGTCGTGAATGACATGATCAAGATCAAGGTGATTGCCGCGGGGACGGCGTTCTGCGCTTCCGCAGCGCTCGCGTGGGACACTCCAAGGGTCGGCAAAGGAATGCCGCTCATATTCCCCGACGACTCGCAGATTGAAACCAAGACGAATACGACGCGCTGTCTGCACGTCGGCGTAAAGGACAAGGAGCCGGTCCTCCGCAAGGACCGACCGTGGGAGGAGAAGGCCGCGTGCGTATACGGTTCCGTGTGGAAGATGGACGACGGGAGCTACCGCATGTGGTACTGCGACTGGAGCTGGTCTAACATCGCCGATTCCACGGACGGCAAGACATGGACGAAGCCCGGCCTGACCGTGCGCCCCACGAAGACATGCCCGACGAACAACATGTGCAACGGCGCGTGGGGCCACTGCAATTCGCTCGTCTACGACCGCTTCGAGAAGAACCCCGCAAGGCGGTACAAGCACATCGGCTGCGGCTACAAGTACAATCCGGACTGGTCCATCAACAAGGAGATTACCGGCTACTACACATGCGTAAGCGCCGACGGTATCAACTTCACGGACCGAAAGCGCGCCCTCTACGGATGGGACACGTCGTCGCTCGCGCAGCACCCTGAGACGGGCGAGATATTCTGCTACCACAAGATCAACACGCGGAGCTATGCCGGCCGCGACGACCGGCGCCGCGTCGTGTTCGTGTCGCGCTCACGGGACTTCGAGAAATGGACAGCGCCGAAGCTCGCTCTCGCGCCCGATGTCGCCGACGACGAGTCGTTTACCGAGAACCCCAACCAGCGCATGGACATCTACACCCACACGGCGTTTCCGTATGCCGGCGGCTTCATCGGATTCCTGACGATGTTCCGGATCGACAACCGCAATCCGGGCAGCCACGGCGAGACGGGAGACCAGGGCTTCTGCGACGTGCAGATGGCGACCTCGCCGGACGGCATTGTCTGGAACCGGACGCCTGGGCGCAAGACGGTGCTGACTGTCGGCGAGCCCCCCAGATGGGACTCCGGCGGCATCTGGGGCATAGCGGGAGGCGAGGTGGTTTCCAACGAAAAGGAGTCGATGCTCTACTACTACGGATGGGATTCCGCCCACGGCCGAGCCGTCAGGCCGGGCATGGCGCCGGGCGGGACGACCCGCGCCACTGGCCGTGCCGTATGGCGCCGCTGGGGCTTCGCCTCGATCGGCTCCACTGGCGCGGGCTCCTTCACTACCAAGCCGGTCAGGCTCGCGACCGCGGACCTGCGCATCAACATGCGCCCTGAGTTCGACCCCTACAAGGGCAAGTGCGCTCTTACGGTGAAGATACTCTCGCGGGACGGCAAGCGCGTCCTCTGCGAGTCCGAGAACCTCGACAAGGACGACACGCTCGCCAAGGTCGTGTGGAAGGGCGGCAGAAAGCCTCCGGTCAACACGCCCGTCAGGATAAGGGTCGACTATCATTCCGCCTCGATCTATGCCTTCGAATGCCTGTGACGGGGAGAGGATGCCGAAGATGTACCGAAATGGAGCGTGGCTCATCTTGTCCGTGGCAGCGTGCGCGGCCGGGGCCGGTCCGGCAGACGCGTTTCTTGTCGCCGAGCGGGGGCGGGCACCGACATGCGGCCTTGTCGTAGAGGCCGAAGGCCCGTCGTTCGCCTATGCGGCGAACGAGTTCTCGAAGTACGTCGAGAAGATGACGGGGGTCGTCCTTCCGCGCGCCGCATCGACGCGAACCGTCGTGCTGCGTCGCAAGGGGGCCGGCGTCTCCGGCGATGCGTTCAGCCTGAAGGTCGAAGGCGACCGGCTGGTGATCTCTGGTGGCGAACGTGGCGTGATATACGGCGTCTACGAGGTGCTGGAGCGATTCGGCGGCTGCGGTTTCTTCTCGAGCTGGTGCGAGGAGATCCCCAGCTTGGAGCGTTTCGAATTGCCACGCGGAATCGACGAGTTGCACAAGCCGGCGATTCCGCTGCGCGAGTCCGGCTGGATGGACTGCATGTGGCGTCCGCAGTTCTTGGTTAAATGCCGCGTAAACGTCCGGTCGTGGCGTCCGCCGGTGCCGGAGCACGGCGGAGTGGCCTTCCGGTTCGGCGCGCGCTGGGGCTTTTGCCACACCTTCGGGAAGCTGCTGCCCGTCGAGGAGTACTTTGACGCGCATCCAGAGTACTACAGCGAGGTGAACGACAAGCGCCTCCGCGACGCGACACAGCTCTGCCTTTCCAATCCGGACGTGCTGAAGATCGTCACCGAGAAAGTGCTCGGCATCTTCCGCCGCGAGCCTGAGGCCGACGCCGTCTCGGTGAGCCAGGACGACTGGTTCAACTACTGTACCTGCGAGAAGTGCAGGGCAGTCGACGAGGCGGAGGGCGGCCCGTCGGGGTCGATGATCCGATTCGTGAACGCCGTGGCGGAGGCCGTCGACCGCGAATTCCCCGGCAAGATAGTGGAGACGATCGCCTACCAGTACACGCGCAGGGCGCCGAAGATGACGAAGCCGCGTGCCAACGTGATGGTCATGTACTGTCCGATGGAAATCGATGTCGCGCGTCCCATATACGAAGGCACAGATAAGCAGACCGTGGCGTGCCGCGAGGAGATAGACGAATGGTTCAAGGTTACGGACAGGATGTTCATCGCCACCTACGACACGAACTTCACCGACACGCTGTCGCCGTTCCCCAACGTCGAGCCGCTTCTTAAGAACCTCAAGTACTACGCCGACCGCGGGGTCTACTCGGTCTACGCGATGGCGATGAACAACGGCTGGCACGCCGAGTTCGCGGAACTCAAGAACTATCTCGTCACCCGCTGGATGTGGAATCCGAACCGCGACATGAACGCGGAGATCGACCGCTTCATGAAGGGCTACTACGGCGCGGCGGCGCCGATCGTGCGCAAGTACTACGACGCGCTCGTCTACCATCAGATGAAGAAGGGCAATCCGAGGTTCTCCGTGTACGAGTCGATAGGCCGTGTGGCGGAGATATATCCGCCGCATTTCTTCATCGCCGCCGCGAGGCACTTCCGCGAGGCCGAGGCGCTCGTCAGGAACGACCCGGTGCGGCTCTACAACGTGAAGACCACTGGACTTTCGGTGGACTACGTGCTCTACAGCCTGAACTACCACGACGTCTTCTTCTCTCCGGGCGACCGGCGGGGCGACGACGTAGGCCGCCAGGCGCACGCGCGCCTCGTGGAGACCTTTGAGCTTGCGCAGGCCTCGGACGACCGCTACGTGGCGATGTGCGACGGCCTCCAGCGCAGCAACGGCAAGCGCCAGGCGATAATCGACGCGTTCAAGAATGGGAAAGTCGTCGTCGGCGACGGTAGTTCCGTTGTCCTCGAGGAAAGCGACTTCGGCTATACTGGCTACAGTTCCATGCACACGCTTGTGGACGATCCGAAGGCGCATGACGGTCGGGCGGTCAAGATCGGCAACGAGCACTACGGATGGCAGAGCTTCTTCAACCTTTCGCGCGTGGCGTTCCGTCCGGGGAAGAAGTATCGCCTGTCGATCAGGTGCCGGGCGGACTTGACGGGCGTTGACGCGCCGGTATTGGAGCCCAACATCTACGACTTTGGTGCAAAGAAATACCCGGCGAAGGTGAATCTGTTCGGAAACAGGCAGATCGGCGCGGAGTACGCCTGGGTCGAGGCGTTCGTCTTCGAGCCGGGCCCGGCGCAGCAGCTCAACTTCAGCATCGGTTGGTGGGACAAGAAGAGATGGGCGCGCAATCCGGCGTTCACTTCCATCCACATCGACTGCATTCGCATAGAGGAAATGGAGTGATGAATCCCGGCAGGCGAAGCGCGTTGGCGTCCCTTGCCCTGGCGTTCGTCGCCGCAGTTGCTTCCGCAGCCACCAACGACTGGGAGAATCCGCATGTCAATTCGATCGGTCGTCTTCCAGCTCGCACCTATTCGGTTCCATTGGCCGACGTTGCGGCGGCGCTTGCGGATGCGCTCGAACCGGAGTCGCCCTGGCGGATGTCCCTGAACGGCAAATGGAAGATATCCTGGGCGGGAAACCCCGACCTTCGCGTGAAGGATTTCTGGAAGCATGACTATGACGATGCCCGCTGGCATGAAATCGACGTGCCGAGCTGCGTCGAGATGCGCGGCTTCGGGTCGCCGGGCTATACGAACGCCAACTACCCGTTCAAGCGCGAGATGCCCGTGATCCGCAACCGGGATACGGGCGCGGCGGACTACAATCCGGTCTCGTCCTACCGTCGCCGCTTCGCGGTGCCCGAGTCGTGGAAGGGCCGGCGCGTCATCCTGCGCTTCGACGGTGTCTATTCAGCCTATTACGTCTGGGTGAACGGAAAGAAGGTCGGCTATGCCGAAGACAGCTGCCTGCCGTCCGAGTTCGACATCACGGAATGCCTGGCGAAAAGTGGTGAGAATGTGTTGGCGGTCGAAGTCTACCGCTGGTCGGACGGCAGCTATCTCGAGGACCAGGACATGTTTCGGTACTCCGGGATATTCCGCGACGTCACGCTCTGGTCGATGCCGAAGGATGGCATCTGGGATTTCAGGGTGAATGTAAAATGTAAGGTTGAAAATGGAAAATGCGAAGAGGCGTCGCTATCCGTAGATGGCATCGACGGCGACTGGTCGGCGACCCTTTACGACGCCGACAAAAAAACCGTAGCCACCCTCTCAAGCCTCTCAAACGTCTCAAACGTCTCAAACCTCTCAAACGTCTCAAACCTCTCAAACGCCCACCTCTGGAGCGCGGAGGATCCGTATCTCTATACGCTCGTTGTCCGCAAGGGTGAAGACATTCGCATGAGGCGGGTAGGCTTTCGCGAAATCCGCCGCGACGGAAGACGCGTGTTGGTCAACGGGCGCCCGGTCAAGTTCAAGGGCGTCAACCGGCACGAGGCGAATCCCGACAACGGACGAACGGTCTCTACAGATGACATGCTCCGCGACGTGACGTTGATGAAGCGCTACAACATCGACACGGTGCGGACGAGCCATTATCCCGACCACCGCCTCTGGTATGACATCTGCGACCGGTACGGTCTCTATGTCATCGCCGAAGCAAACGTCGAGGCGAACGAAATGCCGTTGTACCGCGACACGCCGGAGGGCCTTGGCAGCCTCGCGGACTGGAAGGAGTCGGTCGTCGAGCGTAATGTGCGGCAGGTCCGCTTCTATGGCAACCATCCGTCCATCGTCATGTGGTCGATGGGCAATGAATCCGGACACGGGCCGAACTTCAGGGCCGCCATCGCCGAAGTCCGGAGACTGGATCCGACGCGTCTCATCCACTGGGAGCGCGGCAACGTCGATGCAGACGTCGATTCGATGATGTATCCCTCTGTAGACCAGGTCGTCTATCGAGGCAAGTGGGGGTGCGGGCTGGTGAAGGGTCCGTTCCGCAACGGGGACTGCCCCTCGACCTCCAATGACGCCGGCAAGCCGTTCTTCGTATGCGAATATGCCCATGCGATGGGCAATGCGCTTGGGAACTTCCAAGAGTACTGGGATGCGTTTTATTCCTATGACTGCTTGGTCGGCGGATGCGTCTGGGACTGGATCGACCAGTCTGTCTGGCGCTGCACCGACAAGGTTGATCCGAAGACGGGACGCCGCGAACGCTACCTTGCCTATGGCGGCGACTTCGACGAAGAGCCTCATGACGGTCCGTTTTGCAACAACGGCCTCATCGGGCCGACGCGCGAAGTGACGCCGAAGCTCGTCGAGGCAGGGCACGTTCACCGTAACCTTGTCCTGCGGGGGTTTGAGCTCGAGAACCGATTCCTCTTCACGCCGGCGGATGCCTTTGACGGGTTTTGGGAGGTCCTTGAGGACGGCCTGCCTGTTGCCTCCAGCACTTTCGCTCCGCCGTCCGTCGCGCCGCTGTCTAAGGGCCGTCTTGACGGCCTGGAGAAAACGGTCGGCGCCGTTCCACGCCGTCCGGGGCACGAGTATTTCCTTACGGTCGAGTTCCGGCTGAAAGCGGATGCCGCCTGGGCGAAGAAGGGGTGGCCGGTTTCGCGAAATCAAGTCTTTCTGGGCGGAGCGTGGACATCCGTTCCGTCGGCCGTCGGCAAGCCGACGGTTGTCGAAAAGCCGGAGACGGTCGAGGTCTCGTGCGGCGGGACCCGCGCCGTGTTCTCTCGGGCGACGGGGACGCTTTCGGAGCTGACGATGAACGGACGGACGATTCTCCGGGATCCGGCCGAGGGCGTCGTCGCCGGACCGCGTTTCACCTGTGCGCGGGCCTTTACGGACAACGACCGCTGGTTGCGCGACGGGCATCAGTTCTACGAGGACCGCACGGCGCACGGATTCTATGCCGAGGGTCTTTCACAGCTCCGCTATCATGCGTTCCCGATCGTCGTTGAGGGCGGAACGATTCGCACGGAGGTGGAAGTTACCGGCTCCAAGTCGGCCGGGTTTCTACACACGGCCGCCTGGACGTTCGGCGCGGACGGCAGCGTGAACGTCGCCAGCCGGATTGTCCCGCATGGATCCATGCCGCAGGCGCTGCCGCGTATCGGTCTGTCGCTAAAGCTCGACAAGTCCCTCGAGCGGATGGTGTGGTACGGACGCGGACCGTTCGAGAACTACGTCGACCGTTGCACGGGCAGTTTTCTCGGCGTGTGGCGGTCAACGGTGACAGGCCAGTACGTTGATTACGTCCGCCCCCAGGACTGTGGCTACAAAGCCGACGTTCGCTGGGTCGTGTTTCAGTCTGAAGACGGTCGCGGCGTTCGTTTCACGTCGACCGAGCCGATGTTCGTGCAGGCGTTGCACTACGACTGCGAAGATCTGGATTTCGCCCGCCACCGTGCCGGACAGAAGCGTCACCGCACGCCGCTCGCGCCGGTCGAGGAGATACGCCTCAATCTTGACTGCCGTCAGCTCGGCATCGGCGGTGGGTCGTGCGGTCCCCTGACGCTGCCCCGATACCGGTTTGACGTCAAGGAGACGGCATGGCAGCTGAGAATGGAGCCCGTCACGAATGCGCCTGCCGTTGTTGCCGCCGATCGATTGAACGAGGGCTGGTGGCGGGATCGTCACGAACAGAAGCTTCGGGAGGTCTTGAGTTTGGGCGGTCGGGCGGACATCGTCCTTGTCGGCGACTCGATTACCCATTTCTGGGAGACAACGGGAAAGGATGTTGCCTGCGAGCTGGCGAAAGAAGGGCGGGTCGTTAACCTTGCATATTGGGGCGATCGTGTTGAGCATGTCATCTGGCGCATTGAGCATGGAGAGCTGGACGGATATCAGGCACGTTGCATCATGTTGATGATCGGCACCAACAACACCGAACACGATGGCAAGACGGATCCGCCGGAACACATTGCCGCCGGTGTTTGCCGCATTCTTGACCTCATTGCCAGCAGGCAGCCCGGAGCCAAGGTGATCCTGTTGCCTATCTTTCCGCGCGGGGCTTCGGCTGCGGATTCCCATCGGCGCAACAACGAGGCGGCCAATGCGCTCTTGTGCGCGCTTGCGGACGGCACGTCGGTTCGGTGGCTTGATTTCAATGCGCGTTTTGTGGACGCATCGGGCGATGTGAAGGCTCTGATGCCAGATCGTCTCCATCCGAATGCGGACGGCTATCGGATCTGGTTGGAGGCCGTGCGTTCGGAAATCAGGCGTTGTCTCGGCACTTATTGATTGGTATTGTAGGAGCTTCCGTAAGCACACAAAAATGAATCATTTACTTTTACATAACATGGGCCACGTCACTAATGATATCATGCATGCCATCAACAGAAGGAAACGTTCTATGAAGAAATCGCCATCGGTAGTTTCGTCCTCTTTGTCGGCCATCGCAAAAACGGCCAGACGCATCGTCCATTGCCTGCCGTTTGCGGTGGCTCTTGGCGCATTTGCCTGGGATTCGCCCACGATCGCCCCTGGGCGTGCGCTGATATTCCCGGACGACTCGCAGATCGCCGCCGTCTCCAACGTGACGCGCTGCATCCACGCCGCCGTCAAGGACAAGGATCCAGTGCTGAAGAAGGACCGCCCCTGGGAGAGCAAAGGCTGCCATGTCTATGGGTCCGTCTATCGCCAGGCAGACGGCAGCTATCGCATGTGGTATAACGACTGGTCGCGCGCGCTTGTCGCCGACTCGAAGGACGGCAAGACGTGGGTCAAGCCGTATCTGACCGTTTACGCATCCGAGCAGTTCCCCAGCAACAACATGTGCCGCGACGCATGGGGACACTGCATTTCGCTGATCGACGACCGGTTCGAGAAGAACCCCGAAAGGCGCTACAAGCTGATCGGGTGCTCCTACAAGTTCGAGAAAGACTGGTCCATCAACAAGGAAATAACGGGCTACTACGGCTCGTGCAGCGCCGACGGTCTTGTTTTCAAGGGAAGCAAGCGTCTCCTTTACGGGTGGGACACGATTTCGATGGCGCAGCATCCGGAGACGGGCGAGATATTCGTCTACCACAAGATCTGCACGCCGTGGTACGCTGGCCGAGAGGATGTCCGGCGCGTGGTTTTCCTCTCCCGCACCAGGGATTTCGTGAACTTCACGAAGCCAGAGATCGCCCTTGCGCCGGACGAGGCCGACGACATGTCGTTCACCGAGAACCAGAACCAGCGCATGGACATCTACACGCACACGGCATTTCCGTACGCCGGCGGGTTCATCGGGTTCCCCACGATGTTCCGCATCGACCTGCGCAACCCGAGCGGCCACGGCCAGACGAGCGACCAGGGGTTCTGCGACGTGCAGCTGGCCACGTCGCGCGACGGCGTGAAATGGATGCGCACTCCGGGGCGCAAGACGGTCATCACGTACGGCGAGCCTGGCAACTGGGATTGCGGCGGCATCTGGGGCGTCGCCGGAGGGGAGCTTGTCAACATCGGCAAGGAGACGATGGTCTATTACTATGGGCTCGACAACGCCCATGGGCGCAAGCTGCGAAAGGAGCAGACGCTCATTGCCACGGGGCGGGCCGTTTGGCGCCGCTGGGGGTTCGCCTCGATGGGGTGCTCCGGGTCCGGGACGTTTACGACTCGTCCGGTCAAGCTCGGCACTGGGGATGTCCGCCTCAACCTGAGGCCTGTGTTCGATCCGTTCAAGCGCGGAGGAGCATCCGTCACCGTGACGGTTCTGTCTGAGAACGGCAAGCGCGTGCTGGCGGTATCTGAGCCTGTGGGCGGTGACGATACGCTCGCAAAGCTTTCATGGAAAGGCGGGCGCAAGGTCCCTGTCGGAAAGCCCGTCAGGCTCAGGTTCGACGTTCGGGCTGCGGCCGTATACGCGGTTGAATGCATGTAAGGGTGTCTGTCAATGGAACTGAAACTTACAGGCAGGGAGTTCAAGGGCATGGCCGGCGCGTATTCGGCCATGCTTACGCCGTTCACGAAGGATGACAAGGTCAATGAAGGCGCCATTGATCAGCTGATCGAATATGGCCTCGCCAACGGTCTCAACGGGTTCTACCTCACGGGATCGACCGGGGAGTTCCTTCTCATGAGCGTGGAGGAGCGCAAGCAGGTGTTCCGCCGGGCGGCCAAGGCCGCGAATGGCAGATGCAAGCTGATCGCGCACGTCGGGGCCGCGCGCACGGACGATGCGGTCGAACTGGCGAAATACGCCGCAGACGTCGGCTGCGACTGGGTCTCGTCCGTTGCGCCCGTCTATTTCGGGCAGAGCTTCGAGGCACAGTATCGGCATTACAAGGCGATCAGCGAGGCCACCGACCTTCCGTTCATGGTCTATTGCTTCAAGAGCGAACTTGTCCCGGAGCGGGACATCAGGCTCTTCGACATCAAGAACGTGAAGGGCATGAAGTACACCGGGAGCGACTACTACGCCGTGCAGCGCATGAAGCGCCGGTTGTGCAAGGAGGCCATCTTCTTCGCCGGACGCGACGAGCAGCTCTGCTGCGCTCTCGCTTATGGAAACGTGTTTTCCGGCGGCATCGGAACCTGCTACAACTTGATTCCGAAGCACTTCGCCAAGATCTGCGAGTGCTGCGCCAGAAACGACTTCAGGGCGGCGGGGCGCTGGCAGGACGAGGCCAACCGCTTTGTCGATCTTATTCTCTCGGACGAGAACTGGTCGTGCTGGAAGGCGATGATGGGCCTTGTGGGGATAGACTGCGGCTCGGCGCGCCGCCCCTATGCCCCGCTTTCGCCGGCCGCGCGCAGACGTTGCGTCAGGAAGTTCGCCGATCTAGGGCTCGTAGACAAGAGATTCATCGTCGGATGAAGGCCGTTCGTGCGATCTTGACGGCTGCCGTCGCGTCCGTGGCATATATGGCCGTGGCCTCGCCGCTTGCAGCCGTGCAGAACGGCGACCAGAAGATTCGCCGTGAGTATGTCTTCGATGAAGGGGCGTTGAAGAGCCGTCCGGTTGCAGTTCCCACCGCTGTTTTCGCGCCCTGTGCCGCGTTCCCCGGGGATGCGGCGGGGATTGCGTCCATGCGGCCGAGCGGTGACCAGCACCTTGCCTTCTGCGATGAAGCAGGTCATCCGCTGTGGTACTACCATACTGTCACGGATACGTGGTGTGAAGCGTCGAAGGTTGTCGGGGCACGGCGCTTTTCGCCTGCCGCGTGGTCGGTCGTTGGCGGCTATTTTGCATTCATGGTGCTGATGGCGTGGGTTTTCATGCGTCGCAAAAAAGACCCCAATGCGTTCTTCAAGGGAGGCCAGCGCATCCCCTGGTATGTTGCCGGTGTTTCGATATACGCGACAATGCTTTCGTCGATCACGTTCCTGTCCGTCCCGTCCCTCGCATACATCTCCGACTGGCGTCTTTTCCCGAACATGATCGTCGGCATGCTTGTGGTGGCGCCTGTCGCCATCGCATTCTACATGCCGGTGTTCCGGCGTTCTGGCCTTACGAGCGCATACGAGTACCTCGAAAGACGATTCAACCTCGGTACGAGGCTTTTTGCCTCCGGTGCGTTTGTGGTGTTCATGATTCTGCGCGTAGCCGTCGTGACTTTGCTGCCGGCGTTGGCGTTAGACGCCGTGACCGGCATGGGCGTTGATGTCGCGATTGCGGTGTGCGGGGCGGTTACGGTGATCTATTGTGCGTTCGGCGGTCTTGAGGCCGTGATCTGGAGCGATTTCGTCCAGGGTTTTGTGCTTGTCGCCGGTGCAATCGCCATTTTCTGCTACCTTGTGGCGGGAACGGATGGAGGGCTTGCGGGCATGCTGCAGATGGCGTCTGCGGCGGGCAAGGACGTTTTACTGGATTTCCGGCCTGAATTCGGCGAACTCGTCTTCTGGGTGGCGTGTGTGCAGGGCGTCACGCAGTTTGCGTTTTCGTTCACGTCGGACCAGTGCATCGTGCAGCGCTACATCGCCGTCAAGGACGAGAAGGCGGCGGTGCGCTCGATCTGGTTGAACTATATCCTTTCGGTCGTCATGGGCGTTGTGTTTTTTGCCATCGGCACCGCTCTCTGGACGCATTACAAATGCCATCCCGAGATGCTCACGCCCATGGTGTCCAAGCCGGATTCCATTCTGCCGATCTTCATGGGGACGGAACTTCCGCCGGTTGTGGCGGGCTTGGTTACTGCCGCCGTTTTCGCGGCCACCATCTCCACGCTCTCGGCAAATCTTTCCGCGGCGTCTTCCGCGCTGACGTCTGATTTTGTGGTGAGGTTCCGCCCAGGCATCTCAGACCGTGCGAAGGTGAGGTTCGGGCAGGCGTTTGTGGTGGCGACGGGCGTTCTGGGCACTATGGCCGCGTTCGGTCTCGCGCATCTTGACCTGCGTTCCCTGTGCGACGTGTTCCAGGAGATCATCTCGACGCTCACAGCAGGGATAACGGGCGTGTTCTTCCTTGGCATATTCATGAAGCGCGTTGGCGGGGTGGCGGCGCTCGTCGCGCTTCTGGTCAACTATGCCGTCTGCTTTGCGTTCAAGTTCGGCGGCGTCTCTGCGGCGTTGGGCCTGCATCCCTTCCTGACGGGAGGAATCGGCCTGGCGGCCTGCATCCTGACAGGCGCCCTGCTGGGCCTTGCGTTCCCGAAAAGGGGGGACGCATGAGAATCGTCGCCGTCTGCGCCGCCCTGCCCCTGGGCATGCTGGTGCTTGCGCTTCATGGCGGGCAGGAGAAGACGTACTCGGCTGTCTGCGCGCCGGCGCCGGCGGCATGGGAGAGGACGGCCTTGAAGGAGCTGTGCGATTATCTTGGCAAGTCGGTTCCACGCGGCATCATAGGCGTAAAAGGCCATGGCGCCGCCGTGTTTCACGTCGGCGACACGGAATTTGCCCGCCGCAAGGGGTTGGGGACCAACGACATGGACGACGAAGAATGGGTCGTCAGGTCTTTTGGGCGCGACATCGTCCTCAATGGCGGTGGAACGCGTGGATGCCTGTATGCGGTCTATCACTTTCTGCAGGACCAGTGCGGCGTAAGATGGTGGACGGACGATGAAGAGGACGTCCCGGTCAGGAGCGAGCTCCTGCTGCCGCAGCTCGACCGCAGCGGAAGGCCGGCATTCGCCTATCGCGACGTCTATAGGTTCCCGGGCTGCGATTTCCGCACGGCCGTGCGTAACTTCCTCAACGGCAATGGCGATGTGAAGATTCCGGCATCGTGGGGAGGCGGCTTGGAGTACGGCGCCCCATACCATTGCCACACATGGGACCGCCATGTTCCGTTCGCCAAATACGGATCTGCCCATCCCGAATGGTTTTCGCTGCGGGACGGCGTGCGCGTAGGCGGTGCGAGGGATGGGCAGCTGTGCCTGACGAACCCGGAGCTGAAGGCGTTCTTCACAAAGCGCGTGCTGGATGCGATAGAGGAGTCCAGGGCGGCCGCCGCGCGCGAAGGGCGCGTGGCGCCAAGGCTGTTCGACGTGTCGATGAACGACAACCATGCATTCTGCCAATGCCCGGCATGTTCCGCCGAAACGGCTGCCTATGGCCATTCCGGGCGTCAGCTCCGGTTTCTCAATGCTGTCGCGGGTGAGGTTGCCGACCGTTTCCCCGACGTGCTTCTGACGACGCTCGCCTATTTCCACGCCGAGGAGGTTCCGAAGGCCGGCGTGCGTGCGGCCAAGAACGTGGTGGTGAAGTTCTGCAATACGCAGGCGAACATGGCGGCGCCGTTTTCCGACCCGTCCAATGCCTTTGTGTGGAACATGCCCGTCCGATGGAAGAACCATGCCGACAGCCTGTTCGCGTGGGACTACGCCGTGACGTACACGCGGGAGACCAGGGGGTTCCCGTTTCCGAGCGAATTCCACATGCAGGGCAAGTTCGCCCATTACGCCGCCAACGGGGTGAAGGGCGTGTTCATCGAGCACGAACAGCCGGATGCCGCCGACATGTACGCACTCAAGTTCTACATGGAGCGCAAACTGCTTGAAAATCCCGCGCAGGATGGCAAGAGGCTCGTCAGGGATTTCATGTATGAGTATTATGGCGCTGTTGCCGGGAAAATCATCCACGGGATACGCGAATCGCTGGAGCGCGCACGGGAGAGGGGGCATGGCTACGTGACGTGGGAGCCTCCGTCCGGCGAGTTCAATTTCATCGACCATGACTGCCTTGCCGATGCGCTCAGGGCGTTTGACGCCGCGGAGAAGGCTGTGAAGAGAGATGAGAAACGCCTGCGGCGCGTAAGGCGAGCCCGCCTGGGCTTTGATTTGCTTGCCGAGCAACGAAGATTCGAGGGGCCGCTCAAGCCTCGTGAAAAGGGTGTGAGCGACAGCCCGTTCTATGACTATCCGGCGTCAATGCGCACATACAATACGTTCCACGGGCTGACAGGCATAGTAATCACGAACGACTGCAAGTCCGCAAATGGCGTGGCGGTGAAAATACCCGTGACAGACAAGGTTCTTAAGCATGCGAAACTTCCGTTCCACTTCGGACTCTACGACACCCGCAACAAGAAAACCGTAAAGGCGGTTAATTTCGCCAATCCGCACGGCAAGGGCTACAGCTGGTATTCGCTTGGAGAGGTCGAGCTTCCGCCAACAGGGTTCTACATCTATGTTACGCGCGGATGGGAGCTGAAGATAATGGCGGCGAATCCAGATTTGGGCCGTGGAACGTTTGAGCCTAGACTTCACGTCAGGTTTACAGGGCCGGTGTTCAACCCAGGGGAAAGCGGCGAAAGCGCCATCTGGATTGATCGAGCCATTTTCGTAAAGAGAGACAGAAGGAGGAAATGATGAACGTTGCAATGAAGGGCGGCGGTGTGGTTTTCTTGGCCATGTGCATGGCGGCAGTCGCGTTTGGCGACGTCCCTTCGGGGAAACTTCGCATTGATCGAACGAGGTTCCTCATCGGCGCTTACTGCACGCAGGGCTTCAGTCCAACTGAGGCGCAGGTTGGCCAAATGGTAGAGGGTGGACTTGATTATGTCTTTGGCGCGTTCAACGGCGCGGCATTGGATGCCTGTGCCAGAAAAGGCCTCAAGGTGTTTCAGGACGGGCTTGTCCCATGGTGGTGGGGCGGCTCCGAGCACATTACGAACGGCATGATGGCGGCGATGCGTCCGATCAAGGGGTATGAGGACGCCATGAGGAACATGAAGGATCACCCCGCCATCGCGGCGGTCGCGATCGCCGACGAGCCGAGTGCGCTCGACTTTGAGCACATGGGCAAGGCCGTGGAAACGGTGGAGCGCATGTCTCCCTGCGGGTTTGTCTATCTCAACCTCTTTCCGAGCTATGCGTCTGCGGCGTCGTTGACGCTGGAACAGGCGAGAAGCCAGCTGGGCACGGCCACCTACGAGGAGCACATCGAGCGCTACTGCAAGTACATTCCGCTCGACTACATCTGCTTTGACAGCTACATATGGGGCTGGGGCAACAAGCCGTGGGTGCTCTACGAGAACCTGCGCGTGGTTGGGGACGCCTGCACGGGAACGGGGAAGTCCCTGTGGGTCGTCCTCCAGGAGAACACCTACGAGGAGAATGGGAAGCGTAACGGGAGCGGGCCTATGACATTGGGGAGGCTGCGCTTCCAGTCGAACGTGGCCATGGCCTTCGGGGCCGAAATGATCTCCTGGGCATGCTGGAGGGGCTGGTGGGAAGATTGCATAATCGGCAAGGACGGAACGACCTGCGCCGTCATGTTCGATCGAATCAAGCAGGTGAACGGCGAGATCCATTCCCTCGGGAACCGCCTCATGGCCTTCCGTCGAACAAAGACGGATTTCGTGGATTTTGGCGACACGCCTGATGAACTCCACAACGTCATGCAGATGGCTGTGCCGTCATCCTCCGGCGTTGCGTTCGCCAATGTCAAGGCGACCGATTCTTCCCCGTTGCTCGTCGGGCATTTCCTTGCCCGCGACGGTTCAAACGGCCATGCCATCTATGTGGTGAGCTGCGACGATCCGCATGACAGAGGTGGGCGGAGCCACAGGGTTTCGTTCGCTGCCAGGGGCAGGGAGCTGTCGGCTTTCGACAGGACTGGCAAGATTGCCCTCGACGAGGCCCCTGACGGTCTCCATTCATTTACTGTCCGCTCGAACGACGCGGTGCTGGTCGTCGCGACGCGGTGAGACGCAGCCTATAATCGTCGCTCGTGCGGCACCGCCTCTCGAATCTGTGGGGACAAGTAATCTGTGGGGCCCCGGATTGGGGTTTGAAATGACGACGATTTCAGCATTTCTGGCAAGATGTGGAGTTGTCGGAGGGACAAGCCGCCGCATGCCGGATTGGTGGAGGGATAGGTCCCCGCCTGATGGAAAATGTTTGAAAGTGGCGCTGTTTTGATTGTTTTTGCGAAATAATGAGAGGCGCAAGTGTTGGCTCGCAGTCGCTTGAAGATTGTTTCACCGCAACGCGGCGATTTATGATATAATATACCGTCACTTGACAAAGTGTAAGTGGGTGAATTGTATACTGGAGAGATCATGGCTCAATTGAAGAAGGGCAAGGCTGGCGGGGCAAAGCAGAAGAAGTCCGCCAAGCCTGCGCCTAGGGGAAAAGGCCCCGTGAAGAAAGCTTCTGCCGCGAAAAAGCCCGTTGCGAAGAAGCCTGCCGCCTCTAAGAAGGGTACGGCGAAGAAGGG
>JAFRBA010000060.1 GCA_017405115.1 Kiritimatiellia bacterium | reverse complement strand
CTAGGGAATTCGCAAGCCTGACGCTGGCAGAATCGACACTCAAAAAACGCCAGAAAAGGATAAGCAGCAGAAAAGCCGCCGGGAAGGCGGCTTTCGCATCAATTTCGCATAACCCTACAGGGTTGGGAAAGTTCTAGTAGAAGTTCTGGTTGGCACTCCACGCCCAGCAGCCGTACTTGTCGTTGTTCACGACGGTGGAGCTGTAGAGGTAGGCCGTTCCGATCATGAGGACGCCGCCGCACGCGCTTCCCTCGACGAGGCAGTCCTCGGCGAGGGCCGACGAGGAACCGAGCGCGAGACTGCCGCCGTTGTAGCCCGCCGTGTTCGCGCCGCCGACAAGCCGGCAGCGCGACATCTTCGCCGTCGAGTCCATGTAGACGTTGGCGCCCTTCTTTTCGTTTGCCAGGACCGTTCCATTGGAGATGACGCAATCGACGATGATGCCCGCGCCGTTCATGCGGACGTTTCCGCCGTCGTTCTTCGCCGTGCCGCCGTAGATGACGCAGTTGGAGACCGTGCCGCCATACTGGTAGATGTTGCCGCCGATGTTGTTGGGGCTCACGCCGCCGTAGATGACGCAGTTGCAGACAAGGCCCTTGTCGAGATAGACGTTGCCGCCGCGGTTCGTGGCCGAGCCGCCGTGGATCTCGCAGTCCGTGACGATCGCGGCGTCGTTGTTCACATACAGGTTGCCGCCGGCGACATTCCCATTTGCCTTCGCAGTTCCGTCGCGTACGACGCAGTTGGTGACAGTGCCGCCGGACATTTCGATGGCACCGCCCTTGTCGGCCTGCCACGTGCCTTCTCCGACTATAGTAACGTTCTCCACCCACGACCCTGCCGCCATGCGCAGGGTGCGGTACGTGCCGGCGGACTGGATGACAACATCATCTCGCGTTGCGCCCATGCCAATAAGCCGAGCCTTCAGGTTTGGGCCCCATTGCGTAGTCGTCGAATATGTTCCAGCCTCGACGTAGATATTGTCTGAAGCGGAAGTCGCTGCACTTATCGCGTCGTCTATTGCCGTGTATGTCGTTGCACCGTCGGGAGCACCATCGTAAGTGCCGTCGGAGGCAACGTAGTAGTCGGCGGCCACAGCTACGAACGAGACCAGTGCCGACAACGCGGCGACGATGCCATTGTTGAACATCTGCTTCATTTCATGTCTCCTTTGCGAGATTTGTCGACAAGTTGCCTTAAGATACACGCATTATATCAAATTGGCCGCTCCATGCGCTAACCAAAACCGAAATTGTTTTGTAACCAAAACCGAAATTTCCTGTTGCGCGGTTCGGATGCACTATGATACAATTCAACACGCAAAATCGAACTTGGACAATGAAGACGATCCTTTTCATAACCGATCTGTATGCGGGCTCTCGCGTGCCAATGCTCACGGGCGTACGCGAAGTGTGCTCGCAGCTCGGCATGCACGTGGAGGAAATCGAGCTGTGTCGCATCGATGAGCCGATCGAGAATGTTGTAGAATACTGGAATCCCTCCGGCTGCATTCTGGAAGGCTCAGGCAAGTCTACTCTGAAGTCAGACGTCTACGCCTCCATCCCCGTCGTACACATCGACCCTGACAACAAGAACCTTGAAGACCCCGCGGCGTTTACCGTCACCAACGATTCCGACCGCATCGCAGACCTCGCCGTCGCGGAGCTCGCCAAGACCGAATGCCGCCACTTCGCATTCATAGGCTGGACGCACCGCGTAGGATGGAGCCGTCGGCGCGAACAGCGGTTCTGCGAACGTCTTCGGCAGATGAAGCGCCAGTTCAGCGTGATGAACGACTCCTGGACATTCGGCAACAAGGCGGACTTCGCCTCGCGCCTTAGGCCCTTCCTCGCGAAACTGCCCAAACCATGCGGAATCTTCGCCGCGAACGACAACTTCGCCGCCGCGATACTCGATACGTGCCGGATGGAAGGCATAGTCGTCCCTGGGGACGTCTTCGTGGTCGGCGTGGACGACGAACCTGCATTCTGCGACAACCTGAGGCCTTCGCTCTCCAGCGTCCGCCCGGACTTCACCGGCGCCGGACGCACCGCGACGAGGCTTCTCGCGCGGCTCATGGACGATCCGGAACTCAAGCCCGAGAAGAAGTTCTACACGCCCCTGGGCATAACAACCAGGCTTTCAACAAGGCGCGTCGCGGCACATTCGGAGCGCGTGCTATCCGCATTAGACCTCATCCGCCGCGAAGCGTGCGGCGGGCTAAAGGCGGCGGATGTCGTAAAGTCGTTCGGAACATCTGAGCGGCAGGCGGAGATCGAATTCAAAAACGCCACCGGCAAGCGCATCACCGAGGAAATAACCGACGTCCGCATAGAACACGTCAAGGAGCTCCTCTTGCGTCCCTCGCAGTCGATAGCGCCTATCGCCAACCTCTGCGGCTGGGACTCCGACATATACCTAAAACGCCTCTTCAGGAGCCGCACTGGAATGACCATGCGCGAATGGCGCGCCAAGAAGATGGCAGGCAGACCGTAGAATGGGCGGCATGTTCACAACAACCCTCCGCACCGCCGCGCCGCTCCTGCTTGCGCAGCTTGCGTTTGCAGCCAACACTCTGGTCACCCAGTTCTTCCTCGCGCGCCATTCCACGATTGCTCTCCATGCGTCTCTGCCGGGCTCAATGCTGGCCGTGGCGTACATGGCCTTCTTCAACGCGACGCTCGGCTACGCCGGAACAATCTTCGCAAGACGCGACGGCGCGGGCGACGGACGGGGCGCGATGGCGGCGTTCGTGCAGTCGGTGTGGCTGACGCTGTTCACCATGCCCCTGCTCGCGCTCGGGATGCCAGTCGCCCGGCTGGTGCTCGACGCCTTCAACACCTCGTCCGAAGTGCTCGCCGCCGAGACGCTCTATTTCGACATACTAATGCTGAACGCGGCGTTCACGATCCTTGCGCAGGTTCTCGGCGGATTCTTCACGGGACAGGGGAAGACGGCGTTCGTCGGCGCCGTCACCATACTTGGCTTTGCAGTCAACATGGCGATCGCCCCTGTGTTCATATCTGGCTTCGCGGGACTTCCTGGCGGAATCGCGGGCGCAGGCATCGCCCAGACATTGGCGCACTTCGTACCGTGCCTGATACTCGCCGCCGCAATAGCGCGGCATCCGCTCTTCCGGCAGAGAGCCGTGTCGCTCAGGCCTTCCCTCTCCACAGGCGAGACCCTGGAGATAATCCGCCTCGGCCTGCCGAACGGATTCCGCACCGTCC
Organism: Kiritimatiellia bacterium; assembly: GCA_017405115.1. Next base: position 43,843 of record JAFRBA010000060.1, on the reverse strand, counting down.
TCGAAATCGGCGGATTCTTCGTCTTCACGGCCTTGATTGCGGAATGCTCTCCAGCGGCCGTCGCGGCGTCCACCGCCCTCTTCGCAATAAACGGCATTCCATACGGCTGCATACAGGGCCTCTCGTCAGCAGTGGAGATACTTGTCGGAAGGTCGAGCGGACGCAACGACCGCGCCGAGATTCGCGGCATAGTGTCGTCCGCCGTCGTCACGACCGCCGTGGTCGCGGCCGCGTACGTGCTGGCTTTTTGGCTGTTCAGGACGGAGCTTATGCGCATGTTCCTGCCGAACGCGCCGGCATTCGAGACGGGCGAATACTTCGCAACCGCCGCGCTGCTCGCCGCCGTCGTCGCCGCGAAGTCGATGTTCGAGATGTGCACGCTGGTGCTTCAGGGCGCTCTTCGCGGACTGGGCGACACCGCCGCGACCTTCCGCATACAGATGACGACCTCGTTCGCAGTTTGGATACCCGCCTACTTCGCAGTGAGGTTCATCCATCCTACCGTCCCCGCGTACTGGGCTACTATGATCCTGTCTGGCGTCGTCTCGACGGCACTTCTTTCTCGCAGGCTGGCGCGGCGGCGCCCCCGCCGGACAAAGACCGACTTTCGCCAATCAGCCACAACAATAACGTCATAGGGGCTGACCCCGTTGGTGGAGTAAGGACGGCGCAGTAGCGCGCATATTTTTGCTCTGTCCCACTGCTGCGCATTATACCATATCCGCCGCAGTGCGATTACGGTGCGGACGAAATCCCAACCGCCGCGCAACTTGCTGCACAGCCTGTCTCATCGCTTTCCCCGCCGTCAAGCATATACAGCAAAACATATACGGAAGTGTCAGACCCTTTTTGCCAATGACGTGGCACACCATCGATTCGCACTCAGATCCCGTCGTCAGGACAGATTGCCAATAACCGCCTTTATGCGCCGGACGCCGGCCGAGCTGGACTGCTCCTTGACGATCTTGAAGCTGCCGAGCTCCCTGGTGTTCGCCACGTGCGGCCCGCAGCATATCTCCTTCGACACGTCGCCGATCGAGTAGAGCGAGACCTGGTCGCCGTACTTCGAGCCGAAAAGCGCCATCGCGCCCTCGTTCTTGGCCTCCTCGACCGTCGTCACCTTCTTCGTCACGTCGATGCCCTGCGCGATCCACTCGTTGACGAGCCGCTCGACCTCGGCGATCTGCGCGTCGGTCATCTTCTCCGGCCACGTGAAGTCGAAGCGGAGGCGCTCGGCGGTTATGTTCGAGCCCTTCTGGTTCGCCGTGGGCCCAAGCACCCTGTGCAGCGCGGCGTGCAGGAGATGCGTCGCCGTGTGCATGCGCGTCACGACCTCGCTGTTGTCCTGCAGACCCGCCTTGAACGAGCCCGCGCTAGTCGTGCGCGAAAGCTCCTGGTGCTTGCGGTTCGCCTCGTCGAAGCCGTCCACGTCAACGGTCAGGCCGTCCTTCTTCGCCATCTCCATGGTCATCTCGAGCGGGAAGCCGAACGTGTCGTACAGCTTGAACGCCGTCTTGCCGCTTATCTGCGACTGGCTGTGCAGCCTGAGCTGCTCGGAGACCTTCCTGTACATGGCCTCGCCCTTGTCCAGCGTGGCGTTGAAGCGCTTCTCCTCCGCCTCCAGGTCGAGCCGGCACTGCTCCAGGTTGGCCTTCAGTTCCGGGTAGACGTGGCCGTACTTCTCGCATATCACCTCGGCGAGCTTCACGGTGAAGCCCTCCCCTATGCCGAGCATGCGGGCGTAGCGCACGGCGCGGCGGATGAGGCGCCTGAGCACGTAGTTCGCGCCGATGTTGCCGGGCTTCACGCCCCCCTTCGGGTCGCAGAGGATGAACGTCGCCGTGCGCATGTGGTCCGCGACGATGCGGCGCGCGCGAAGAGCCTCGTCGGCCGGAATGGACGGGGACTCCGGCGCCCCCGAACTCTTGCCTGCGGAACCCGAAAGCTCCTCTATCTTCGCCATTATCGGCGCGAATATCTCGGTGTCGTAGACGGTAGGCGCGCCGCTGAGCATGCACACCGTGCGCTCGACGCCCATGCCGGTGTCCACGTTGTGGCGGCCGAGCGGAACGAACTTGCCCTCCTCGTTCTTGTTGTACTGCATGAAGACGTCGTTCCATATCTCGATGTACTTCCCGCAGTGGCAGCCGGGGCGGCAGTCGGGGCCGCACTTCTCCTTGCCGGTGTCGATGAACATCTCCGTGTCGGGTCCGCACGGGCCGGTCGTTCCCGCGGGGCCCCACCAGTTGTCCTCGCGCGGCAGACGGAAGATGCGCTCATCGGGGATGCCCACCGACTTCCAGATCGCCACGGCCTCCTCGTCGGCCGGTATGTAGCCCTCTTCGCCCTCCTTGCCCTCGCCGCGGAAGACCGTGACGTTGAGCTGCTCGGGGCTGAAGCCGAGGTGCTCAGTGAGGAACTCGAACGACCAGGAGATCGCCTCCTTCTTGAAGTAGTCGTTGAGCGACCAGTTGCCGAGCATCTCGAAGAACGTGAGGTGCGCCGAGTCGCCCACCTCGTCGATGTCGCCGGTGCGCACGCACTTCTGGACGTCCGTGAGGCGCGTCCCCGCCGGATGCGGCATCTGCCCCATCAGGTACGGCACCAGCGGATGCATGCCCGCCGTGGTGAACAGCACCGTCGGGTCGTTCTCAGGTATGACCGACGCGCCCTGTATGACCGCGTGCCCCTTCGTCTCGAAAAACTTGAGGTACTTGTCGCGGAGCTCGTCCGCCGTTAGATTCTTCACCGCCATCTTTTTCTTCCCTTTGTTGTTTGCGAATTATACCATATTTTCCGCCCATGCGCCGAACGTCGCAAGCGCGGCAAAGGGAAAGAACTTTTGACGCCCTATCGAAGCAGAAGCGCCTGCTTGATGATCTGCTCCACCGTGTCCGCGCCGGGGTTCTTCGCCACGACGTCGGCCACCATCTTCGAAGCCGTCTCCTCGTTGAAGCCGAGCGAGCGGAGCGCCAGAACCGCGTCCTGCAGCATCGGCTTCGCGGACCCGCCTCCTGCCGCACGCGCGGCGAACGCGCCAACCTTGTCGCGCAGCTCGACGCATATCTTCTCGGCAGTCTTCTTGCCGACCCCCTTTATCGCCGAGATCCTCTTAGAGTCGCCGCCGGCGATCGCCGATGCCAGCTCGCCCACGGACGAACCGGAGAGGATGGCTATCGCGATCTTCGGGCCCACCCCGCTTACCCCCGTGAGCCTGCCGAACATCTCGCGCTCGTCGGCAGTCGCAAAGCCGTAGAGCACTTCGTCGTCCTCCCGCACGCAGTGCGCGACGAGAAGCCGAACCTCCTCGCCCTCGCGCGGCAGCCGGTCGTACGTCGAGAGCGGGATGAACGCCTCGTAGCCGACGCCCGCCGCCTCGACGACGACGCGCATCGGCTCCTTCTCGGCCAGAATTCCCCTAACGTACGCAATCATGCTTGCTTATTATACCATAAATTCACGGAACGGCTAGCATCGCGTCGATGGCGCGCTTCGCGCGCGCGGACGTCTCCTCGGGAACCACGACCTCGGTCTTCATCTCCACGAGCGAGTCGAGCAGGTTCTCGAGCGTGTTCTTCTTCATGTTCGGGCAGACAAGCCGCTCGTTGACGGGATAGAACCGCTTGCCGGGGTTCTCCCTGCGCAGGCGGTGCAGTATGCCCACCTCCGTGCCAACGACGATCTCCGGCGCGGCGGATTCGCGGGCGTAGCGGCACATTCCGCCGGTGGAGAGCCGCTCGTCCGCGGCTTCGCGGACGTCGCGCGCGCACTCGGGGTGCACCAGCACCGGCGCGCCGGGATGCAGCCGCCGCGCCTCCGCGATGGCATTGGCCGTGATCGCGGCGTGCGTCGGGCAGTACCCCGGCCATAGCACGTAGGACCGGCCCAGGATGCCGGCGATGTGCCCGCCCAGATGCTGGTCCGGCACGAAGATTATCTCCTGCTCGGGCGGAAAGAGCGCCATGACGCGCTCGGCGTTGCCGCTCGTCACGCAGATGTCGCACTCGGCCTTGACCTCGGCGGTGGAGTTGACGTAGCACACGGACTTCGCCCCGGGATGGCGCGACTTCAGCTCGCGCAGCTGCTCCGCCGTCACCATGTCGGCCATCGGGCAGCCGGCAGTCGGATCAGGAATCAGCACGGTCTTCGACGGGTTGAGTATCTTCGCGGTCTCGGCCATGAAGTACACGCCGCAGAAGACGATCACGTCCGCCTTGACCTCGGTCGCCTTCCTGGCCAGCTCCAGCGAGTCGCCGGTGAAGTCCGCGACGTCCTGCACCTCGCCGCGGCAGTAGTTGTGGGCGAGGATGACGGCTCGGCGCACCTCGGCCAGTCTGCGGATCTCGTCAGAGAGCATCTAGTATCCCCTTCAGGAAGTCGTCATAGGTCTCAACTGCCGGCAGATCGGGGTTTTCCGCCTTTATCCGCTCTGTCGAGCGGAAGAGGAAGCCCGCCTTGGAGGCGCGTATCATCGCGATGTCGTTGAAGCTGTCGCCCGCCGCGATCGTCTCGAACCCGCAGCTCTGCAGCGCCTTGACCGTCGTCAGCTTCGACTGCGAGCAGCGCAAGCGGTAGCCCGTCACCCTTCCGCCCTCCCCGACCTCGAGGGTGTTGCAGAAGAGAGTCGGCCAGCCGAGCTTGCGCATGAGCGGACGGGCGAATTGCTCGAACGTGTCGGAGATTATCACGACCTGCGTCCGTACGCGCAGCGCGTCGAGGAACTCCCTGGCACCCTCGAGAGGCTCGACGCCGGCGATCGCCGCTTGTATCTCGCCGAGGCCGAGGCCGTGCCTGGCGAGAAGGTCCAGCCTGAAGCGCATCAGCTTGTCGTAGTCGGGTTCGTCGCGCGTCGTGCGGCGGAACTCGGGGATCCCAGTCGCCTCGGCAAAGGCGATCCATATCTCCGGCACGAGAACCCCCTCAAGGTCTAGGCACACTATGTTCATCCTACCTCCGTTTCCGCACATTATACCATATCGTCCTGCTTTCGCGGAATGACCAGTCCGGCCAGAAGCGACAGCAGCAGGGGCAGCGCCACCAGGTCTACCGCGACCATGCGCCACACGTTGCGCCGCTCCACGCATTCGTCCCGCGACAGGGCGCCGATCGGCGAGAGCTCCGACACAGGACGAGTCACGAGCGATGCGAACCGGGTTATCGCAAGACCCATCCGGTCCGCCAGGTTCGTCTCCAGCTCGTCGGGATACTGCTCGACGACGCTCGGGCTCATCTCGCCGACGGCGAGGGCGACGAAGGCCACGAACAGCGCGACGGGGCGGCCGAGGCCCGCCGAGAGCAGCACGCCCAGGGAAACGACGAGCGCGAGGACGGACACGAGCACCGCGTAGGCCCTCAGCATGTTCCAGCCAAAGGCGTCGGACGGGACGAGCAGGTTGATGTCGCGCCTCGGGCGGAGCATGAGCGCGGCCTGGCCGTGGTTCTCGAAGACCAGCTTCGTGCCCGGCTCGCCGGAGCCCGAGACCGGCACCGTGAGAACGGCCTGCGTGATGTTGCTCACGGCGCCAGTGCGTTCGCCGAGGCGGAAGACTCCCTCGACGGTCTGGCGCATCTCCAGCTGGTTGGTGAAGCGCATGCGCACCGCCAGGCCGTCCGTGCGGCCGTACGAGGAAAGCCCGGCGAAGGTCCACGAGGCGCACGCGTTCGTCGGTATCGTCTGGTAATGGTCTATGGCCCTGTTCTCCAGGAGCCGCAGCACGACGGAGGGCTTGGCGCGACGCACCTCGACCGGGGTGTTCGTGTCCGCCATGTAGGCTGCGTACATTGCCCTGGCCTCCTCGCGCGGCGACGGCAGGGTCGGCGAGAGCACATGACGGCACAGGACGCGGAGGTCTGCCTGCAGCGCCAGGACGACGCAGGCCACGGCCAGCACGAATGCGCCGACGACGGTGTGCGCGGCGATCTTGCCGAACGCGACGGCGGCGTAGCGCACGGGCCTCACCAGCGTGAGCTGCAGGCGCTTCGCGGCCCGTTCGCGCGCGACGGAGCCTGCTGCGGAGGCCAGCAGGGCGACGACCAGGAGGGCGAAGACTCCACCAAGCGAGAAGTGTATCGTCAGCTCGCGGAGGCCCTCCGCTGTTCCGTCGCCCCTGGCCAGGCGGGGGAACGCCACCATCCACGCGACGGCCGCGACAGTGAGCATCGCAAGCGTCCGCGATCGGACGAGCGTCTTCAGTTCAAGCATGAATATCGATTTCATGTCGGAATTCCGTTACCGTCCCCCAACCGCCCGAAGCCACAGCCCCGACCGAGGTCTACAAGGCGTTCTTATCCTACGTAAAACCCCTGTTTGGACTTGCGAGACCATTTTGCATACATCGTCAGATAATGCTTCTTGATGTAGCGCCGGATCCCTGCCTGTTCTTTTCGTGTCAAATCACCCTTTCGCTAGCGTCGGCGATTGCCTTGGCTTTTCTCCTAGGCATACGACACCTCCACTCTTTTGACAGGCTTTAGAAACTTTTTCGGATCAATCATAAGATTTCTAAGCACGGGACGCAAGTCGATGTAGTCCACTTCCGTTCCATCGCCGTAGTCTGCCTCGACCTCCAGATAGCCGTCATGCCACTTCTTGACGCGCAGATACCGTCGCAGACTGTACGGTGCGACAAAGCGAATAGACCTGCCGCCATATGAAAATATGGTGTAATCCGCCCTGCTGCTCAACCGAGCCACGCTGTCAACATTTACATGCATTTGCGTGTATTATATCACATTTTACCGGGGCGCGGAGAGACCGTGCCCAAAACGACAGCCTCGGCCGAAATCTGCCGGAACCCAGCTACGGCAATTCGAAAGACGCCCCTTTGAGTCCTGCGGCGGACGCGGTGAGGACGATGCGTCCCGCGCCGGTGCGCCGGACAACGGCGACGCATATGCCGCAGTGGAGGGGATGCGACGAGACATCCTTGAACGAATCATATCCCTTCGGATTGCCGTTCCCCACGGAGACGATCTCGCCGGGCCCTGAAATGGAGAATGCGACGCGCACGGACTCGTGCGGACAGGGAGTCCCGACGGCGTCAACCGCCTCGACGCGCACGAATCGCGTCTTCGCCTCCGGCGCGTTGAAGGGATCGTCCGAAAGACGAAGCCTCGCAACCGGGCCCGCCGTGCGCAGAACCTTCTCGCCGACGACCTTCCCGTCCCGGCGCGCGACCGCCCTCAGCTCACCAGGCTCGTAGGGAACGCCGAACCACCGAAGGCGGTATTTCGCGCACACGTCATAGTAGTCGTTCGTGCAGCCTGGAACGCGCTCGGGCGCGTCGCCCTTGCGCCTGGTTCCGAGGGATCGCCCATTCAGGAAAAGCTCCGCCGAATCGCCGGACGTGTACACGTAGACCGGCAGCTCGAGTCGCGGCTCGCCCGCCGACGAGCCGAAGTTCCAGTGCGCGGGCACAATGTGAACGGTTTCGCTCCCCCTGTTCCAATATGACCGGTAAAGCCAGAAGCGGTCCTTCGGGATGCCGCATAGATCCACCGCCCCGAAGTATGAACTCCTTGCAAGAAGCTCCTCGTTCGTCGAAATGTGTCCGCCGTTGGCGATCGGCGTCGGCTCGCCGAGGTAGTCTATGCCCGTCCAGACGAAGTCGCCGCCGCAGTACGAATCGCGCTCCATGCGCGCGAATTCATGGTCGGCGATGTCGCTCCACGGCGCGGCACAGTGGTCGAAGGAGCCGACGCGGAGGACGTCCAGGCTATAGCCCTTTTTGTGGGACGCGACCGGGAGCTCGTAGAAGCCGTATTCCGAAAGCGCGCTTGCGGACTCCGTGTAGAGAACGCTCTTGTGCGGATACTTTGCCCGGAACGGAATGTACTTCTCGGCGTAGTTCCATCCGACGATGTCCATCGGCTCGTACAGCCCCGGCAGGTCCTCGAGCGTGTCGAGCCAGGCGCACGCGATGCCGACCGGTCGCGTGTCGTCCTCCTCGCGGATCGCCGCGCGGAAGCGCTCGAACCTGTCGCGGCGCATGCCGCAGCGGTACCAGTCGCCCTTTTCGCTCCAGCCAGGCAGCTCGTTGCCGATCGACCAGACGAATACGCACGGGTGGTTGCGGTCTCGGCGGACGAACCGCCGCAGGTTGTCCTCCACATAGTCCTCGAGCACGACGCCATTCCCGCGTCCGGTCGCGCCTGGGGACCAGCTGTCGAAGCACTCGTCCCAGACAAAGATGCCCATTTCGTCGCACAGGTCGAGCACGTCTGGGCATGGACAGTTGTGCGACGTCCTGAGCGCATTGACTCCCATGTCCTTCATGATGAGAAGCTGGCGCTTCATCGCGTCGTGGTCGTAGGCCATGCCTAGGGGCCCTAGGTCGGAGTGGAGGCAGACGCCCTTGATCTGCACCCTCCGTCCGTTGAGGAAGAACCCCCTGTCCGGGTCGAACTTGAACGTCCGTATTCCGTAGCGGAACGTCTCCCCCTCCGCCACTAGCGTGTAGAGCCGGGGGTCGTCGAGCGACCACAGGCGCGGATTCGGGATTTCAAGCAGACAAGCTTTCTCCCCTTCCGTCGACGACACGTAGCGAACCGACACTTTGGCAAGCCGCCCATCCGCTTCGACCTCGGTAGATATCCGCATCGTCCCGGGCAGCACGTGCCGCTTCGGAACGACCTTGAGCCGGACGTCGCGGTATATCCCCGCGCCCGGATACCAGCGCGAGTCGTGCTTCAGGGTCGAGCAGGCGACCTCCAGGAGGTTCGTCGCGCCGCGAACAGCCGCCGTCGCGTCGAGCGTGAAGCTCATGTAGCCGTATTCGACTCCGCCGAGGTCCATGCCGTTCAGCCGGACGCGAGGAGACGCCATGACCCCGTCGAAATCCAGGTATGCCCGACCGCCGGACGCGAGGAGCGCCTTCTGCCCGTCAGTCAGGTCGAAGACACGGCGGTAGCGTCCCTCGCCTCTCCACGGCAGCTTCCCCTGCCAGCCCTTCTCGGCGGGGTTGAACGGACCAGCAATCGCCCAGTCGTGCGGAACGCGCACCTGGGACCACTCCCCGCCTGGCCGCGAAAACTCCCATGCCTCGCCGGAGAGGGGCGTGACAATCGGGGACGAAAGTGCGCCGATGGGGGATGTGGCTGCAAAGACAACCGCCAGCATCGGCAGCGCTAGGCGGAATGCAACAGTCTTCATCTACACCTCCAGTAGCCTTGGCTTCATTTTGCGAACGGGTTGAGCTCCAGCGGCAGCCAGACTCGGTAACAGGAGTCCTGCATCCACGTGTTGCCCGCCGACGCATAGTCGGTGAACGCGACCCGCGCCGGACGGCCGGGTATCGTACGCACGGTGTGCGGGCCCATCTTCAGCGGCAGCGAGAACGCCATTGCCATGTCGAGCGACACCGGGCGGATCTCGTCGTACGGGACGGGGGCGGCGAAGTCCATGTCAGCCTTGACGACCTCCGATATGTCGCCGTCGCCGAACCGCGCGTCGCGCGCGAGCACTACAGGACCGCGCGTGAAGGCGACATGCCCGTCAAGGACATGCGCCGCACACGGCATGTCGAACGAGACGGACACCCTGTCGCCGACTACCCACCTGCGCTTCAGCCGCAAGTATCCACCGGACGGTTCGTCGAAAACGGGCTCGCCGTTCAGCTTGACCGCCATCGCGCCGCGCCACGACGGGCGGCGCAGGGCGAGCGTGAACTCGACGCCCTCGTCGCCCGCGTAGGTGATGTCGACGTTTCCGACGCGCGGATACTCGCCGTACACGTCGAACGCGACGCGGCCCGCCGGCAGCCAGCCCGAGACCGACGCGCACGTGTAGAAGTTGAGGAACGCCGTGTCGTCGGCGGCGCGCATGAAGGCGTCCATGTACGCGAGAAAGCCTCGCGGGCCGTTGGCGTTGCAGCAGTTCGTGTGCATCCTGCAGTGCTCGCACCCTTTCGCGCGCCAGCCGGCGAGCGGCGTGTACTGCGCGAACGTGTCGTTCTGCACGTTAAGCGCCGCAAGATAGGCGTTGAGGAACGTCTTCTCGACCTCGTCGGCCCAGCGGCTCTCGCCGGTGATGAAGAAGAGTTTGGCGCAGAGGCGCATCCAGGTCGTCTGCACGCACGTCTCCTGCAGCGCCGCGTAGGGACGCGCCTGGCGGGCGGCACCGTGATACCACCGCTCGTGGGACGCTGCGCCGCCGACGATGTTGATTTCGGTCGCCGCGATGTCCTCGGCCGTCTTCACTGCGGCGGAAAGGAGCCGGCCGTCATGCGTCTCCTCGTAGATGTCGAGGATCCCCTGCCAGCAGCTCATGCTCTCGTACGCCTTGATCGCGATGTTCACGCCGTAGACGCAGTTGGTCGTCCAGATGCCTCGGTTGGCTACGTGCACCCCGCGCTCGGCCTCCCGCAGGATCTGGCAGCTGTCCTCCGGCTCCTCCAGCTCCGACAGGGCGTACTTGGCGAAGTCAAGATACTCCCTGCGCCCTGTTCGCCGGTAGAGCCACACGACCGGCTCGATGACGCTGCAGCTCGCGAGCCCGTTCCACTCGGACGACTTCCTGAGCGGCATTTTCGCCGGGAAGAACGCGCGGAGGTAGTCGCACACTCGGCAGGCCGCATCCAGAGCGCGTTGGTCGCCGGTCGCGTCGAAGTAGTGGATGAGGCCGAGCATCGTGTACTTCATGCCCCAGACGTCCCAGTCGTGGCGGCAGCGGTCTTTCTCGAGGTAGTTCCCGATGTAGCCGTCCGGCAACTGTGCGGCGAGGACCGCCTCGACGCCGGCGTCGATCTTCGCCTTAAGAGCTGCGTCCTTCGTGTACTGCCAGTACGGAACGGCCGAATGCATGTACTTGCCCCAGAACTCGGACTGCCACAGGCGCGACTCGTTCCTGCGCGAGAAGCACTCGGCGAGGTAGAGCGGATCCGTCTTCGCGACGTTCCGCTCGATGCATGCGTCGAGCCGCGAGCCCTCCGGCCCGCGCAGGCGCACCTCGCAGGCCGCCCCGGACGCCACCGTGCAGCATTCGGCCGCGGCAAGGGCGACCGTCCATGTCAGAAATGTCCTCGTATTCATCTCTTCCTCTCGTTTCTTTCTTCCGCTATGTTACCATTTATCGTTTGCCGTATCAACGGCAATCTGCGTCGCTATCCTTTTGGGCAATCGCGCAATAGCTTTTCTCGGAGCCGGACGGCGAGAGCACCTCACCCTACTCCTTGAACAAGTCGTCCAATGTGACTTCCGACTGGACGATGCCGCAGTGGCTGTTCCTGCGCAGCCCGTACGTCGTCACAAAAGTGAGGTGGCAGTTGTCGCGTGTGCCCGTCTCGCGCTTGAACGCTCCCACCTTCTCCCGAAGGCGCGCCGCATAGTCCGCGTCTATCGCGAATTTCTCCGACGCGAACTTCATCTCGCAGAGATTGACGACTCCGTCCCCTCGCTCTATGACAAGGTCTATCTGCGCACCCCTGACATCTGGATCGTCGGAAACACACCGCCATGAAGACTCGCCCGTCTCCACCCCCGATATGCCCAAAGCGGCCTTGATCTGACGAGAATGCTGAAGGCAAACACGCTCAAACGACAACCCCTCCCATGTCAGACGCCGCTGGTCGTGTACCATGTTCGTCCAGCGGTGCTCGTCGTGCCCGGCATAGCCCTGTACGAACTGGAAGTAAAACAGCGTGTAGTTGTCGATCAGCTGGAACACGCTTCCCTTCTTCCGTTTTCCGGTCTCCACGTACCTTCGGACAAAGCCGCTTGTCTCCAGATTACGCAACACGGTCGTAAGCACACCGTCGTTTTCCATGCCCGCGACCGATGAGACGATTTCGTCTCTGGTCATGCCGCACTTCTTCTTTCCGAGCGCCGTCACCACGGCAACATATGGTTCCGGATTCGCAAACACAGACTTGTACAACCTGCCAAACTCCTCCGCCAACTCCGGACGTGACCCGAAGAAAAGACGGTCAATGTTCTGGGAAAGGCTTTCGCCTTTGTCGAGAAGACTCCAGTAATACGGCGCGCCGCCGAAGACCATGTAGGCCGAGGCAATGTCCTTGCGATCCAAGACAAGGCCTTCCGCCCTCACATACGCCTCGCATTCCGCCAAGGTAAAAGGCTCCAGGTAAATCGTCCGGTTCGCCCTGTTGAACAACCCTCCTCTGTTCTGCAGAATTTTCTTCGTCATCCAGGCGGCGGCACTGCCGCACACGACCATGACAACGTCCTTGCGGGCGCTCGCCCATCCGTTCCAGAAGGCCTCCACGGCCTTTACAAAGCCCGAATTCCTTGTATCCATCCACGGCAGTTCGTCGATGAATATCGCCTTGCGTAAATCCTTGCTGCCTTCAATCGCATCCTTCAGCAGATCAAATGCCTCAACCCAGTTGGACGGCATTCTGCAGTCTGCATTCCACTGCCTTTTGAGAGAACTCCAGAACTCAGACAGCTGTTCGCGCAGACCACCCTTTTCAAGACCTGTGTGAGTGAACGTAAAGCGATAATCAAACGCCTCACGGACGAGAAACGTCTTTCCAACACGTCTGCGCCCGTAAACGACGACAAGACGCGACCTATCCGCCTCAATACACTCACGTATCACCTTGAGCTCTTTTGTTCTGCCGACCATGACAATCCCTCCATTTGCTCTAAATGGTATCAAATTGACTTGATTTAGTCAACATGAGGGGCTCAATGATTCTAAATCGCAATCCAAGATCGACATTTAGAACAATTCACACGAAAAAACGCGCGGGATCTGGCGGAATGATGACAAAGAGGCGACGATGCTCATCAGTCCTCCATGAGGAAGACGGCCGTGCGGAACCTGCCCATCGGATGCACGAACCGGTCGGCGTCTGTCGCGACTGTCCTGCCTGTCGTCACGTCCGTCACGCGACGGCAGGTGCGCGGCAGACGCACGTCGTAGTCGCCCGCATGATTGGTGTGGAGCATCAGCCAGTTCCTGTTGGCCGAGAGGACGACGTCCTCGTCGGTATAGACGTGTACGCCCGCATCGCGGTAGATAGTCCGCAGCATCGCGGCGTCAAGCCGCGGAATCGAGGCGAAGACCGACGTCCAGCCGTCATGCGCACGGCGCGTCACGACGGGCGTCTTCGAGAGTTCGCCGAAACCGCAGGCGATCGTCTCGCCGCCGTCGGGCAGGAACAGCCCGTCCTGGTGTTCGCCCGCGCCGAAGAACCTGCCGGAGTCCTTCTCGAAGAGAAGCCCGCGCACCGTGCCGGGCTTCATCGCCTGCCCGCAGATGCGCTCCATCCGCGGACGCGACAATGCGTTTTCCGAGACGTATCCGGTCGCATGGACGAACACGAGCGCGCGTCCGTCGGACTTGAGCCGCTCGACGAGCGCCGCCTGCTTTTCCGTCAGGTACTCGCACCCGACGAAGACGACGACGCGGTACTTCCGCTCGACGACGGCGCCTAGGTCGTCGGCGATGTACCAGTCGAACGGCGCGCCCGCTCGGCAGAACTCGCCGATCTGGTCGCCGTAGCAGACGATCGACACGCGGTTTCCGTCCGTCTGCCGGTAGGCCATGTAGAACTCGCTTTCGGGATTCGTGACGAGCGCGACCTGCGAGATGTGCGTGCGGTCGTAGGAAAGCGAACGCTCCGACACCTTCCGCACCTCGGCGATCGTCTTGAGGATGGCGGGGTCGCGGTACTGGTACCGTATGATATCCATGTACCAGAGCCCGACGCCGTGCGTGACGGCCTGGCCGAACTGGCGCCAGAGAAGCGCGTCCGTGTCTTCAGGCGTGCGCGGGACACGGGGATCGTCGGATTTCCGGTCCCTGTATACGAGGTGCGTGCGGTCGTCGCCCTCGTCGATGAAGTACTTGCCGTGCAGGATGTTGGAGTCGACGAAGCACCTGAAAAGCCCGTCCTCGCCGAGCTTTCGCCGGCAGTAGGAATGGGGCGCGGAGAGCATGTCGAGGTCCTTGAGGCAGAGCGCGCGGTAGATGTCGCGGTGGTCGCACTCGACCGTCCAGTTCCAGTCGGGCGTGTAGCCGTAGAACGCCAGCGTCGGCAGGCGCCCTCCCGACTCCTCCTTGACGATCCGCGCGTAGTGGGCGAGGTTGTCGACAGTCAGCCGGTGGCTGCAGCGGAAGTAGTCTATGACGCGTCGGCTTGCCGTCCCGGAACAATGCCGGAGCGCCCTTCCATTCGCGGACGGCCCAGCACGGCGTCTCCGCCGAAGCGGCGCTAGACGCGCCAAGCACCGTGACGGCCAGCACAAGCGGCGCGGCCATGCCAGACTTTACTTTCATGCGATTCATGACAACCTCCATTTCATTCTTAGTAGTGTTAAGTATTACATAACGGCTCTCGCCCGTCACTTCTTCGCCTTCTTGGCTTTCGACGCTTCGACCAGTTCCAGGAACCGCCGCTTCGCGCACGCGACAAGCTGCGCGCTGACCGGATGCTTCGCCGCGGCCTCCGCCTCGTCGAGCCGGGCGCGGAGTTCGTCGAGGCACTTGAGCGTACCCACGTCGAAATTCCACTTGGGATGCACTCCGGCGCGGATGATCTCCTCGCGGAATGCGCCGTAGAACCGCTCCATCGGAACGGCCGCCTCGCGGAACGCCCGCCAGCAGAACTTCTTGTAGAGCTGCTCCACGTCCTCGTCCGGATTCCAGTACAGCCGCATCGTCACCCAGTATTCGATCGCCGTGATGTCCATCGTGTCCATCGTCGAGGAGCGTTCGTGCGTCCGGGGGTCGGGGCCGTCGCGCGACGACGCCACCGACTCGGAGTCGATGCCGTCGGCGTACCGGTAGAACTCCCGGAGGTTGCGGGCGCGCGTGTGCGCGAGCGGACGCGGAAACGCCATTCCCAGCCCGTCGTAGCCGCGTATGTAGAGCCGGCTGCGCGGCACCTTCTTCGACCAGCCCGCGAGGCGCCTGAGCCAGCGCATGTTCTGCGGCATGAAGACCGGCGCGAGGTCGTCGGCGACGGGGTACGGACAGAACCCGACGCCGATGTTCGGCTCGATGTCGCAGCGCGGCGGCTCGACGCTCTGGAAGTACGCGATCGTCTTGACGCCCTTGCCGGGATGCGCCGCCGCGAGTTCGCGCGCCGCCTTGTTCAGCCAGAGGAAGTAGCGCGTCGACATGAAGTCGCGGTCGCGCGGGTCGACGACCGACCCGTCCGGCAGCCGGATCGGCGCCTGGCAGAGGTCGCACTGGCACCAGCGCCTGCTGTCGTCGAGCGAAACCGAAAGCCCCGCGAGCTCGGTCATCTGCACCGCCCGCGCGAAGTTCTTCACGAGCGAAAGCGTCACGCTGTCGAAGTCCGGCTTCGCGAAGCACTGCATGTTGCCGTACGCCTTGTCGCGGCGGCCGTCGTAGAGCCCGTAGTATTCGGGATGCTCCTCGAAGCGCGGAAGGAAGTTGCTGATGTTGTGCCCGCCGCGCGTGTACGGCAGCGCGTCCGTCCACGGGCGCGGCGAATTGGAGCAGCGGTTGGCGTTCCAGTACTCGAACCCGAGCGTGTTCCAGAACCCGCGCACGTTCCCCTTCGGGACGTCCAGGACCTTCTCTCCCCAGACGAGGGAGAGGTCTGGGCTCTTCGTGAACACGCAGCCGATTTTCGGGTTCGGGCGCACCGCGATGAAGTCGGTGTTGTTCTCGACGAGCGCGTAGACGCCGTTCATCGCGCCCTTCTCGGACGCGCCGTAGACGTAGACGTCGCGCCCGAGCGAGCGGATCGCGAAGCCGTCGGTTCCTTCCAGCGCCGCGAGGTCGCGCTCCATCTCGAAGAACGCCGGGTCGTCGCTGTTCGTGGCGCGGCGCTGCCACATGCTCTTGGCGCGCCACGTCCCGGCGAAGCGGAAGCACCCCTTGCCGACGAAGATCGAGGGGATTTCCTCCTTCAGCCCGTGCAGCCCGACGACCGGCACCTCCGCCCCCGTAATGAGCCGGAGGAGGCGCTGGAGCTCGGACGCGGCCTTCGCCGTAGTCTCGTTGCACAGCTTCTCATACCACCACGGCGTGCTCGCGACGACGATCTGGCAGGCGGGCTTGCCGCCTTCCGCCACGCGGAACGGCGCCTTGAAGCGGTTCCCCTCCTTCGGCAGAAGGTGCTTCGACCCGTCGGAATAGTCCGCGCGGAAGTTCCGGCGGAAGCTCTCCCACTCCGCCCGCTTCGCGACGGTCTCCGGGTCGTCGCGCATGAAGAGCTCGAAGTCCGCGATGTCGACGCTCGTCTGTTCGCCCGGCTTGCCGCCCTGGACGTTCAGCGTCACCGTGAAGCGGTCGACGATGTTCGTGAGGCACCGGGCGTCTTCCTCGCAGTCGATCCACACGCCGACCGGGAAGGTGTCGAGGTGGAGTTCGTCGATCAGCCGTTGCATCGGGGCGGACGCCACATACACCGGCTTGCCGAACGCGCGGCGCGGCGAATACCACATGCCCCAGAACGCGCCCATCATCACGCGGCGGCTCTGGCGCACGCGGCAGCGCACCATTAGCCGTCCCTCAGGGACCGTCCACCGCTCCGGAAGGACGGCGTGCGCCGCGAAGCCCCAGTCGTTCGTGTTGCGCGTGCACGACAGGCGGAGGAAGCGCGTCCCGCCTTCCTCCAGCACCGACACCGAACCGTCGCTGCGCCCGTCGCCGCTCCACTTCGAGGCGTCGAGCGGCAGCCGCCAAACCGTAACGTCTCGCTCCGCCGCGCCCGATGCGAACGCGGCAGAAAGCACAAGGAGGAAAACAGCCGTACGCATCTCCGTCACCTCTGCAGTGTAAGTGTTCCAAACGACGAATACCTGTGGAAGAACGAGTACTTCCACGACGTGCAGTCGCCAACGCTCTGACCCTTCTCGTCCTTGTCGCGCGTCAGGCGGAGGCGGATGAAGGCCGCCTTGAGCGTGTTGTCGGCGATGATGTCCATGCCGATCTCCGGCAACGGAATCTTCATGAGCACCGCCCACCTGTCGTCGTACTTGCGCGTCTCGACGCGCGCGTCCTTCCTGTTCCACGACGGGTCGTACCCGCAGTAGTCCGCGACGGCACCGGCGTTGTCCGCCTGGATGAGATAGTACGTGCCGGGCTTGAAATTGTCGCCGAAGAAGAACTCGACGCGCGAACCGAAGATCTTCTCGTCCGTCGCGGAATCGCCCGTCACGGCTCCGCGCGGAGTGCACGAGATCTTCTCCATGTCCTCCCAGAGCACAGCGCGGACGTAGAGGCACTTGCCGTCGTGCGCGAGGTCGATCCGCGCCGGATACGCCCCCTCGACCTCCTTGTTGTCGCGAATCGCCTTTACGGGTTCGTACAGGTGGTCAATCGTCGCGGCGAGCTTCCAGTCTGCGTCGTCGAACCCGGGGTCCTTCGCGAACGGCACGAGCGGCACGTTCAGGGAGCTCGTCCTCGCGTTCTTCACCTTGTCGACGAAGAACTCGAACCGGTTCTTCACGCGCTCGACGAGCGCCTTCGACGCGGGGTGGCGCGCCTTCGCCAGCGCGTCGTCGAGGTAGCCGCGCAGCTCGCCCTCCAGCCCGCCGTCGATTATGTAGACCTTCGTGGCGTTCTGCCCGTCCTCGCCGATGGAGCTCGGGACGAACTTCCGCATCCATGCGCGGCGGATCGTGCCGTAGAAGCGCTCCATCGGCACCGCCGCCTCGCGGAACGCGCGCCAGCAGAAGCGCTTGTAGAGCTGCTCAACGTCGGAGTCGAGGTTCCACATGAGCCGGGACATCACGTAGTACTCGATCGCCGAGTAGTCGAATATGGCCGCAGTCTTGCTGGGCGAGCCGTCCTTCTCGATCCTGTCGACGCTCTGCGCCGAGCTCTCGTGCATGAAGCCGCAGACGTGCCGCGTGTAGAGCTTCCAGTCGATCTTGTGCACGTGGCCGAGGGGACGCGGGAAGACGAGCCCGAGGCCGTCGTAGCCGCGAAGGTAGAGCCGGCGCGGATCCGGCACCTTCGCGCCCCACCGCTCGCAGCGGTCGAGCCACACGAGGTTCTCCTCGCAGAACACGGGGTTGGTGTCGTTCGCGCGCATGTAGGGACAGTACCCGACAACGAGGTTCTCCGAAACCGGGCACTTCGGCGGTTCGGCCGTCTGGAAGTACGCGAGCGTCTGGATCCGCCTGCCGGGGTGCGCCTCCGCAACGGCGTCGGCCGCGCGGTTTATGAGCCGGAACCACTGCGTCGACATGAACGCGGGGTCGGAATGCTCGACCACCGTGCCGTCCCCGAGCCGCAGCGGCTTCGCGCACTCCCTGCACTCGCACCAGTTGGTCGTGTCGTCGAGCGAGATGCCTATGCCGGACATCCTGGACATCGCGCGTTGGTCGGCGTAGCGCAGGACGTTGTCGACGAACACCGGGGCGAGAGCGGGATTCGAGAAGCAGAGCATGAACCCGTAGTCGCCGCGCTTGCCCGAGACGAGCCCGTGCAGGTCGGGGCGCTCCGAAGACGGCGGCACGAAGTTGCCGGAGTTGTGCCCGCCGCGCATGACGGGGTTCGCGTCGCTCCACTTCCGCGCCTGGTCGATCGTCTGGTTGAGGAAGTTGCCGTTGTAGTAGCGCGGATGGCAGATGTTCCAGAATCCGCGCATCGTCATGGACGGCCTCTCGACCACGCCGTCGCCCCATACGAGGGAGAGATTGCCGTCGAGCGGCGTGTAGACGGTGCCGATCGTCTCGTCCGGACGGGCGAAGATGAGGTCGGTGTTGTTCTCGACGAGCGCGTAGACGCCGTTCAGCGCGCCTTTCTCGTCCGCACCGTAGACATGCAGGTTGCGCCCGAAGCGGCGGATCGCGAACCCGTCGGAGCCGCGGAGCGCGGCGAGGTCGCCCTTCACGACGTCGACCATCTCCTGCGTCAGGTGGTCGTTCCACCCCTTCTTCGTCCCCGGCTTCCTGTTGCCCATGTCGAACGGGAAGAACACCCCCTTGCCGACCATGACCGCCGGCAGGTCCTTGTCGGGCCCCTTGACGGGGTTGACCGGCAGCGTCACGCCCGTCAGCATCTTCACAAGCGACTGGAGCTCCTCAGCCGCGTTCTTCGTGACTTCCGTGTAGAGCGCGTCATACCACCAGTTGCTCGCCTTGTAGACGATCTGCGCGGCAGGCTTGCCGTCCTTCACGAGGACGAACGGCTCGGCGAAACGGTTCCCCTCCTTCGGGAGAAGGTGCTTCGACCCGTCGGAGTAGTCAGGCTCGAAGCTCTCGCGGAACGCCTTCCACTCCGCGCGCAGGGCGCGCAGGACCGGCTCGTCGTAGCCGGCGCATCCAACGGGTGCTCCGATGCCGGGCAGCGCCGCCGCGCCGGTGGCCAGGAGCAAGACACAGCTCGTTCTCATTGTCTGAATCGTTTTCATGTTTGCATTAGATGGCGCAATTGTGGACATTATAGCAAAATCCCGCTTGCACTTTGAAGCAAGAAAACGTTGCCGTCGCAATTCGGCGATTGCATTCTCCGGCAAGAAATATGATATAATTCCCCGGCAATGAAAAGACCATTGAAAGTCGTGGCGATAATCGACTTCTCGTCGCAGTCCGCACGGGACTTCGCGACGGGGCTCTTCGCCTGGATACGGACGCACGGCGGATGGATGCTCCAGACCCTTCCCAACGACGCATCGATCAGCAAGGCCGCGTTCGCCAGGATGGAGGGCGACGGGGTCGCCGGAGCGATCATGCTGCGGGACCTGCCGCCGGATCTGGAGGAGATCGTCGCGGAGTCGAAGATGAAGATCGTGTCCGCGACGCTCGGGCAGACGGCGCTGAAGCGGCGAAAGCGCGACATCACGTACACGCTCGTCGACGACGAGGGGCTTGGGCGAAGCGCCGCAAAGCTCCTCATGGGCCTCGGAAAGTTCAGGACGTATGCGTTCGTGCCGACGGGGCGCGTCGCGTATTCGCTGCTCAGGGAAAAGGGCTTCCGCGCGGCGCTTCGGGCGAATGGCATAGCGGCGACGGCGTTCAGCCGGCCGGAGCAGGGCTTCGGCGAAGACGTCCGGGGCAATCTCAGGAAGTGGCTCGTGTCCCTGCCCCGCCCCGCGGCCCTGTTCGTCGCCAACGACCACCACGCCCGCTTAGTCGCGGACATCTGCGCGGAATGCGCTATACCCGTGCCCACCGGCATCTCGATCGTGGGGGTGGACAACGACGAGTTCTACTGCCTCTCGAACGCGCCCCGGCTGTCGAGCCTCTGCCCGGACCACGTCGGGCTCGGGGAAAGCGCCGGACGGGAGATGGAGAAGCTGCTCCGAGCGCGGACGCCGCAACCCGTGCGCCACGTTCTGACGCGCGGGCACATGTTCTTCGATCGCGAGTCGACGCGGGCAAAGACGACTGGCTACAACCTTGCGGTCGACGCAGCCGACTACATTCGGTGCCACGCCCACCTCGGCATAACGCCTGAGACCGTTGCCAGACACCTCGGCGTCTC
The DNA here is from genome assembly GCA_017405115.1 of Kiritimatiellia bacterium. The sequence continues at coordinate 23,469 of JAFRBA010000060.1, read as the reverse complement.
GAGGCGTCTTTTAGACATGCGGTTCAGACAGGTGGACGGACGCTCCATCAACGAAGCAATCATAGAAACGCGCATGGAGCGCGCAAAGCGGATGCTCGCGGAATCAGACATGCCGATATCGGAAATCGCCAACACCTGCGCGTTCCGCCATGTGTCGTACTTCACACGTCTGTTCAAACTCCGCCACGGCTCCTCGCCGGCGGCATGGCGGAAGTCCCATCGATAGAAGAGACCGCCCGCATGGCTTTCGCGCGGGAGCGTGCCGCTTCGGAACGATCTCCTTTTTCCGTCAGCGCTGCAAGGTCAGCGTGCCGAATGTCGCCGGCTTGTGGAATTGGTTGAACTTCCAGCCCGTGTACTCCATGTTCGAGCTGGAGCCCTGGATCGGCCGCACGCGGATGAACGCCGCCTTCAGCACGTTGTCCCGGATGATGTCCATGCCGATCTCCTCCAGCGGAACCTTCATTAGCAGCACCCATCGGTCGTCGTATTTCCGCACCGCCGTCGTCGTGCCCCTGCGGTTCCAGGAGTCGTCGTAGCCGATGTAGTCCGCCACGTTCCCGGCGTTGTCCATCCGAAAGAGGTAGTACCTGTCGGGCGACGAGTTGTCGGTGAAGAAAACCTCGAAGCTGGAGCCGTACACCTCCTCGGAACCCGGCTTCGCCTTCGACGAGACGATCTTCGACATGTCCTCCCAGAACGTCGCGCGCAGCGACAGCGCCTTCCCGTCGTGCGTCAGCTCGATCCGGGCCGGATGCGCGCCCTCCACGTCGCGCCCCGCGTTCGCCGCCAGGGGTTCGTAGAGACGGTCGATGACGGCGGCGGTCTTCCAGTCGGCGTCGTCGAAGCCCGCGTCGCGGACCCGCACGACGAGCGGCACGTTGAGAGAGCTCGTCTTGGCGTTCTTAACCGCATCCACGTAGTGCTCGAAACGCGCCTTCACCCTCTCCACAAGCACGCGGGACTTCGGGTGCCTCGCCTTTGCAAGCGCCTCGTCGAGATAGCCGCGCAGCTCCGCCTCCCTGCCGCCGTCGACAATGTAGATCTTCGTTGCGCTCGAACCGTCCTCGCCGATCGTGCTCGGAATGCCGCGCCGCAGGAAGTCGCGGCGGATCGTGCCGTAGAACCGCTCCATCGCCGGCGCGGCCTCGCGGTACGCCCGCCAGCAGAACTTCTTGTAGAGCTGCTCCACGTCGGCGTCAATGTTCCACATCAGCCGGCACATCACCCAGAACTCGATCGCCGAGTAGTCGAACACCTTCGCCGCGGTCGTGGGCTTGCCGTCCTTGTCGACGCCGTCCAGCCTAGCGGTGTCCGACCCCTCGTGCTTGATGCCGCAGGCGCCTTTCGCGAAGAGCCGCCAGTCGCGCTGGTGCGTATGGCAGAGGGGACGCGGGAAGAGCAGCCCGAGGCCGTCGTAGCCGCGTATGTACAGCCGGTGCCGGTCGGGGACCTTGCGGGTCCAGCCCTCGAAGCGGTCGATCCAGATCTCGTTCTCCTCGGCATAGACCGGCGCAAGGTCGTTCGCCCGCATGTACGGGCAGAATCCGACGACGATGTTCTCCGCCACTTCGCACGCGGGCTCCGGTGCCGTCTGGAAGTAGGCGAGGGTGTCGATCTTCATGCCGGGGTATTCGGTCGCCAGCGCGCGCGCGCTGTCGTTCAGGAGCAGAAACCACTGCGTGCACATGAACGCCTGGTCCGACCGCTCCAGGGCCCGGCCGTCAGGCAGGCGCAGCGGCTTCGCGCAGTTCTCGCACTCGCACCAGTTCATCGTGTCGTCGAGCCCGATGTCCAGCCCCGCCGCACGCGACGGCTGCCGCTGGTCCATGTAGCGCAGCACGCTTTCGCGGTATACGGCCGGAAGGTCCGGATTCGAGAAGCAGAGCATGTAGCCGTAGTCGCCGCGTTTGCCGGAGACGAGGCCGTGCAGGTCCGGGCGCTCGCTCGCAGGCGGCACGAAGTCGCCGGAGTTGTGCCCGCCGCGCGTGAAAAACCGCTCGTCGCTCCACTGGCGGGACTCGGACGTCGTGCAGTAGTTCGCGTTCCAGTAGCGTCGCCATGGGTATATGCTCTGGTTCCAGAACCCGCGCATCTCCATCGACGGCTTCTCCAGCACGTCCGCGCCCCACACGAGGGAAAGCTCCCCGGGACGCTCGGAGTAGACCGTTCCGACCTTCTCGTCGGTTCGCGTGAAGATGATGTCGGTGTTGTTCTCGATAAGTGCATAAACGCCGTTCAGCGCGCCCTTCTCGGAGCAGCCGTACACCGCGAGGTCGCGTCCGAACCGGTGGATGGCGAAGCCGTCCGAGCCGCGCAGGGCCTTGAGGTCTCCGTTCACGGTCTCGACGATCGCCGGCGTCAGGCGGCTGTTCTTCTCCGCATGCACCCGCTGCCGCCACACCGTCTGGTCGTACGGGAAGAAGCACGCCTTGCCGACGAGCACCGCGGGCATGTCGGGCCCGTAGTGCGGGGACGGGAAGACGGGAAGTTCCACGCCGGTGATCATCTTGACGAGCGCGACGAACTCCGACACCGCCGTGCCGGTGACGTCGGTCGAGAGGTCGTCCGCATACCACGGCCCCTTCTGCCAGACAACCTTCGCGGCGGGCTTTCCGTCCTTGACGAGCGCGAACGGCTCGTCGAACCTGTTGCCTTCCTTCGGGTGGAGGTACTTCGACCCGTCGGAATAGTCTGGCTCGAACGTCTCGCAGAAGCGCTTCCACTCCGCGCGCTCAGCGTCCCAGCGGCCCGCATATGCGCACGCCGTCGCCGCAATCACCACCGTGGCAATCAGCTTCTCCATGTTCATGTCATTCATTCACCTTTCGCCGTCTTGAAATAGTGTGTCAGAACCAGAGCCAAGGCGTGCCGAACGGCAGCCGCGCATCGTATTCGCCGTATGGCGCCATTGCCTCGTCAAGCTCCTCAATCGTCGCCGACGTCCCGTCCAGATATTCGTCTAAACGTCGCTTCGCCTCCTCAAGGCGCTCGAGCTGCCCAGCGTTGCGCTTTTGCACTAGGCCGAGTCCAAACGGCTGCGACGTCGCCATCCAGTCCGCGCGATAGGCAGCCATGAAGGCGCGCATGTCACGAACAAGCCGCGGCAGGGCGACATCCGCGATTTCGCGGAGGGCCGCGCGGTCTCCGTCCCGCCATGCAGACAGCAATCGCGCCTGGTATTCGAGCTTCTCCGACAGCACCGTCACAAGCGTGCGGACTGCAGGCGGAAGGCGTTCGCCCAGGCGGATGCAGTTCGACAGGACGCGGCGGTGGTCCGCCATGACGTTTTCGCCGCTGTCACGCCATGCGGCATCCATGTATCGCGCGCAGTAGAAGCGCCTGTCGGTCGTCAGACTTGGTCTGCGCGCGAGCCAGTTGCGGTAGTTGGCGCAGTGGAGCGGGTCGTCGTAGAGCGTGGCCGCCTCGAGAATCATGTCGGGCCACTCGTCGCCATAGTGCCGCGTCACGTCCCCAAGCACGACGAACGCCCGGTAGTCAAGTCCCGTGATCTCTCGAAACCTGGCGGAGTTCTCGTCCGTGGGATCGGCCGTGCGGCCAGCGGCCAGCTCTGCGCACGCGAACAGCCCCTCCTCCGAGGCGTCAGGAGTTGCGTACGCCCCGTCGTCACCCCACAGTGTGAAGAACAGCTCCTCGACGCCCTTCGCCTTCGCCGCCGAGACCATTGCCTTCATCGTGGCCAGCGTCTTCTCGCGGTCATGGAAGAAATGCTGCCAGACCTGAATGCCGCCCGCCAGAATCGGCTCCGACCCAAGCCGGCGGTGGCCGTCGATCATCCCCTCGTAGTATGTCTGCTCCGCATGGTAGTAGTCCCAGTAACAGAGCCGGACATTCCCGGGGATTCTTCCAGCCAGCGCCGGGTCCACCTTCGCGGATGGGTCGTAGTAGTCGTGCGTCTTCGAGCCGACGCGATATAGCATGTCGCTCCAAATGATCGGCTCGGTGAAACCGTGTCGCGCGCAGATGTCGTTGACGCGGGCGAGATGGCCGAGGAACACGTCCAGGTCTGGGCGTCTGCCGTTCTTCGCCGCGTATTTCGCGCCGGCAAACCCCACGGCCTCATCCATGCCAACGTGAATGCGGGTCCCGCCGACTGCGCGCGCCCAGAACGCCACCATCTTGTCGATGAGCTCATAAGTCCTCTCCTCGCCGACTAGCAGCGTGGAATCCGTGTTCCTGACGCTCCCGTATTCAGGCCAGCGAAGCGGACGCTCCATGTGCCCGAGCGTCTCAATGCAGGGGATCATGGACAGGCCAATCCCGTCCGCATGCCGCTTCAGCTCGCCGATGTCGGCCTCGGTGTATCCGCCGCGCATATATCCCCACTTCGGCTCGCCTTCGAGCCTGAACGTGTCCTCGGCGTAGAGCATCACGGCGTTGTATCCCATCCTGCGCATCCGCTCGAATCGCCCCTTGAGGTAGTCGACCCTCAGCACGCGACCGCGCGACACGTCAATCATCGCGCCAAGCGTCCTGAATGTCGTCCCGGCCTCGGAGCCACAGCGACTGGCGTATGCGCACGCCGTCGCCGCAATCACCACCGTGGCAATCAGCTTCCCCATGGTCATATCTTTCATTCTCCTTTCGCCATGTTTCCGAAACAGTATTCGCCCGGCAGCAGCACAGCCCCCGTCGGACGGTATTCGCAGCGCGTTCCCGCCGGAACCGCAAGCCGGACGTTGCCGCCGCCGTCTCGCGAGAATCTGATCTGCCCTGTCGGCGTCGGCACGGCGACTGACAGCTCACTGTATGCGTCGCCATCGCACGGCGCAACCTCGAAACGCGCATACCCCGGCTCCAGCGGCACGATGCCGGCGACGTCCTCCGCGAGGACGCGCAGCCATCCGCAGTGCATCGGGTGAGACAAACTGCGCTGCCCGCGCGCCTTCCTCGGCACGAGGAGCTGGTCGCGTAGCTCCTCCGGCATCGTCGTGTGGCCATGCCTGACGACGGCGGCGTACGACGCCGACGGATCGCAGAAGAAGCACTTCACGAGATCGTCCGCATGGCCCGCGCGAACAAGCGCCTTGGCAAGATACGGGCTTGAATAGATGCCCGTCGTCATGCGATGGCCGTTCTTGCGCAGGCGCGCAACGAGTGCGCCGACCAGGTTCGCGCCGTCGCCCTCGGGGAAGACGCCCAGGCAGTATGCCGCGGCATCCGTGCCGTCGTGTCCGTAGCTATGCGCGGCGCGGTTGTAGAACTCCGAGACGAAGCGTTCCTTAACGCGCCGCGCGACGGCGCGATAGTCGTCCCTTGTGCACAGACCAAGCCGTTCCGCCATTTCGGCTGTTTTGTTCGCGCAATCGATCCAGCAGAGCGACGAGGAGTGCGCCACCGGCATCTTCAGCTCTTTCGCGCACGGAGGTATCCAGTCGCCGAGTCCGGTGCGGACAAGTCCGTCTTCGGCCTCCTTCTCGAAGAGAGCGAGCGCACACTCGGCGGCCTCCCAGTTGTTGCTCGCCGCCGCGCCGTCGGCGCAGCGCATGAGCAGCTCGTAGGGTATGACCACTGCGGCCGCCCGCCACAGCGGAGACGCCGCGCCCCAAGAAAACGCCCGATGCGTCGGCACCTGGAACGGTATCGTGCCCTTGACCGCGAGCCCGTCGGAGATGTCGCCGCAGAACTTCGCGTACAGCGCGGCGAGGTCGAAGTTCTGCAGCGCGTACGCGCAGACCACTTGCGCGTCGCCCAGCCATCCCCCCTTCTCCCGTCCGGGGCAGTCTTCGGGAAAGCCGTGCATGTTGCAGAGGATCGTCCAGTCGGCAATGTCGACGATGCGCTGCGTCGGCTCGTGCCCGCATTTCACGAAGCCCGTCCTCTTCGCGTCCGTCGCGATCATCACGGCTTCGACGAGATCGGCCGGAGGACGTGCTCCCCAGTTCCCATCTGGGTGTGGCTCGAAGCCGCTGATTTCCGCGAACCTGAACGACGTGTACGAGAACTCCGGCGTCCACTTCGCCGACGCGGGGACTTCCGGCGCGATGTAGACGTATTCCGGCGCATGGTGCGTCGCCCACGAACCGCCGCTGCGCGGATCGAGGAATCCCTCGGCCGTGAGCGTCTCCGCGAGCCGCACCTTTAGCCGGGAACCTGGGACGAGCGGCGGCAGGTTGAACGAGACTGTTCCGGCGAGGTTCGTGCCGAAGTCGCATATCCAGAAGTCGCCAGACGGTCCGAGCAGGCACGAATACGAGCCCCTGAACGTCTTCATGCGGCGACACGGCGCCACCGGGCACTCCACCGGGCGGGCCGGCAGCCCCTTAACCGCGTGGACAGGACGCGGCGCGCCCGTCGCGGGCCGAGCGTCGAACACCTCGCCGCCGTAGATGTTGTTCCAGACCGACCGGCCGTCGCGGGCGGTCCAGGATGCGTCGGTTTCCAGGAGAACTCGTTCGCCGTCGGCGCATTCGACGGCAATCTCGCCCCATGCAGCCGGCGATCCGTACCCGACGCCGAGCAGGCTCTGCTTCCTCTCGCACGCCCACGCCAGGTTCTGTTCCCACCAACCGCCGCCGACCTCGACTTCCACGGTGTTCGTCGCGCCCAGCATCGAGGCGATGTCGTACGTCCTGCAGAACACCTTTCGCTCATAGTACGACGCGACTGGTTCGTAGTAGGCGTCGCCGACACGTTTGCCGTTTATTCGCCACACGCCTATTCCGGCGGCGGACGCCTTCAGCTCTGCCCGGGCTACTTCGCCTGTGCAGACAAAGACCCGCGAAAGAACGAATGAACGGTTTCTTGCTACGTCTACGGGCCTTATCCACTCGGCCGCGGAGGCGGCGACGGCTAGAAGGGATGCGACGAGAAACGGCGTTCCCCTGTTCATCGGCGCACGCCTTCCACTCTGTCAATGAACCGGGCGAGCTCCCGTTCAAGCGACGGGATTAGCTTGTGCGGCCACGAGCCGGGAATCCAGATCATGTGGCCCGTCAGGCGGGACATCTCCTCCGTCGCCCGGTAGCGGAAGAACTCGCACCGGCTGCCGGCCGCCCGATACGCCGTCGCGAACGCCTCAGCCGATGCGATCGGCACGACCGTGTCGTCGACTGCGTGCGTGCACAGGACGGGCGGACCGCATCGCGGCAGCTTCATCGACGTGATCGACATGGAGGCGACCTGCCCGTCCGTCGCCGTTCCGCCGAACAAGACGGGGTAGCGCCCTGGATTCGCGGCGCGGTCGATTGCGGCGTCGCCGATGCCGGATATGTCCAGCACGCCCGCCACGCCGGGGACTCCGACCCTGACTCCGACCCATAGCGCCAGATGACCGCCGGCCGAGCCGCCGCAGACCCACAGGCTATGCGCCGCAAGGCCGTGCTTCGCGCGGAACTCCGGCGACAGAGCGACCCAGGCGGCATTGACGCAGTCGTCGGCGCAGGCGGGGAACGGATGCCTTGCCGATGCAAGCCGGTAGTCGATGTTGTAGACGGCCATGCCGAGTTCGCGCACGAAGAAGTCGGCGATGCCGTCGCACATCCGCCTGTCGCCATACGCCCAGCCGCCCCCGTGGATGAGCAGCACAAGGCCCATTTCTTCGCCGTCCGGAAGATAGAGGTCGCCGGAGCCGACCTTCCCGATCGACGGATCGTACGGGACGTCCCTGACGACCCTGACTCCGCCGCGCCCCGTTCCGCCTGCGAGATTTCGCCTGATCGCGGCGACATCGCCTTCCGACAACCCGAGGCCTTTCACGGCGAAGTCGGCGAACTTCTCATGCAGCGTGGCGCCGGGGCGGGCGCGAATCTTCTCGATGCACGCGCGGAACCGCGGCAGGCTGCGAGGCCGCTCGTCGAAGCACGAAAACCCAGTCAGCTCGAAATCCGCGCAGAGCACCTCCTCCGGCGCGCCGCACAGGCCTTCAAGCATGAACGCAACCATCCCCGTGCGCTCGGCGCCTGCGGCGCAGTGCATGTAGACGGGATAGTTCCCATCGTCGGCGAAAACCATGAGCGCGGCGCGATACGCCGACGCCGCCTTCGGGGCGAACAAGGCGGGCGGCGGCGGCACCGGGCGGCTCAGGAGCCTCAGCCCCGCCGCGCTTTCGGACACGAAGTCGCCGCGCTCCTCCCGGTTCGGCGCTCGGAAGTCCACTTCCGTCCTGACGCGAAGGTCGCGCACGAGCACCTTGCGGCCCTCGGCGGAAAGCCCTACCGGATGCCGCGGCAGGCCGTTGAGCTGCGAACCTCGGTAGACGCGGCCCTGGCGGAGCCCCGTCCAGCCGCCGATGTCGCGCACGTTGCGCGCTCCCGGAACAGACAGCCACCGAACAACTCCGGCCTCTGTGGAGAACTCGCCGTGTCCGACGTCCGTGCATCCGCCGCTCGCGGAGACGCTCTGGGCGAACCATTCGTAGTCCGTGCCGGCAAGCAGGTTCTCGGCGTCGAACAGAGGATCCTTCAGCCCTGCGATGACGCGCACCGGCTCGGACGCAGTCTTCGCGCGCAGGGAGAGCGTGTAGGTCGCGCCGACGTCGCCGGACCGCGCCCACTCGATGCGCACTGGCACGGGGCGGTCGTTGAATGCGCCCGGGGCATGCATCGACGCCGTCCACACGCTGTTCGTGCAAGGGCAATGCGCTTCGGCGGCATAAGCCGCCCTGGCCTTTTCGACGAACTCTGAGACCGGTCGCTTCGCGATAGGCCTAGTGTCGGAGGAGACGGCGGAAACCGCCGCGAACAGAAACGCCGCAACCTGATTCATCGCCATGCCGCTCCTATCGTATCCTGAAGAACTCGATGTTCCTGAACTCGGTCTTGGCCGCCTTGTCGTTCTGCGGACCATCCAGAACGTAGAAGACGTCTGTCGCACCGTCTGGAATGCGCACGAGCGCACTGCCGCGGCGCCAGCCGTCCGCGTCCGCCGCGCCGAAGCCCATCTTGAACGCGCCGAGCTTCCATCGCCACGCCCCGTGGTGCTGGAAGTAGCAGTTGCCGCGCACGACGGCGCCGCGCCCCTCGGCTCGGATGCCGTACCAGCCGTCGACCTCCAGATTGCAGATGCGCCCGTGCACGTGCCCCGTCTCGCCGACGTTCTTCGACGCGCCGCGTCCGACGGCCATGTTGACGAACGTGCCGTCGGCCTTCTGGCGCTCGTACTGCTCGCGCACGCAGCGCTGCGGGTCCTTGACGCCGCGCGCCATGAGGTCGAAGTCTCCGTCCATCGCCTCGCGCCACGGCTTCATCGGGGCGAGCCCGCCGCTGAAGTACTTGCCGCGCCAGGTGCCGAGGCCGCTGCTGCGCCACGTGTCGCCGCTGCGCTCCTTCAGGTCGGCCGGCCAGTCGACGTAAAAGCCCTTCTCGCCCCAGAACCACACGTATTCGTCGGCGCACTCGGTCGCCTGGCGAAGGTTGTCCTCGAGGTGCGTGATGCGCTTGCCGCGCACCGGCGGCATGTACCAGCCTCCGTTCGTTGCGCAGATGTAGGAGTCGAGATAGAGCCCGAACGACACCGACACCTGCGAGCGGTACTTGACGCGGTTCTCCCTGGCGACGAGCGGCAGGACGGCGACCATCTGGTCGTAGACGCCCTTGTAGAAGTCGCGTCTCTCCGCACGGGCGTGGTAGCCCTCGTTCTCGTTGCCGTCCACCAGCTTCGCCGTCGGCGGCATCGCGTCCAGGATTCCGTTTACGAACGCCGGCCACAGGTCGCGTCGCTCTATCATCTCAGTCACCGGATCCCCCTTCAGGTAGTAGGGATCCATCGTGAACAGCTGGAACGAGAGCACGACCATGCCGGGGAACTCGGCGAATGCGGCGGCGAACATCTCCTTGGCGCGCCGCCGTGCGAGCCGGCATGTCGCCGCGTAGTCGCCCTCCGCCGGGTCGTGCCTGTACTGCAGCTTCTTCCGGTAGTCCTCGACGTCGACGACAAGCCCCCTGAGCCCGCCCGCCTTCGCCAGCCTAGCGGCGGTCGCGAGGTTCCCGGCTGCCGTCCGCCAGCGGGCGTCGTCCGCCCATGCGATGCGGTTCGTCGGCGCGAGGTGAACAAGAATCATGCTCTCGCGCAGCGACGGGTGCTCGACGATCTTCCTGAAGACGGGCACGAGGAACTCGAATTCGGAGAACTTCATCCCCGGATCGTCCAAGACCTCCCGCGACCGCTGGCCCGTCCAGCCCGGGCAGACGCGCCCTATCGGCATGGCGACGCCGTCGCAGGCGGTCTTGTCGAACTCGTCCGCGAGCAGCAGGACCTCCTGCGGCGTGACATCGCCTAGGTCCCACCCCGAGAAGATGTACTTCTTCGCCGCCACAGCCTCGTGCGAGAGGACGGCAACGGCAATGGCACACAGCACAGGAACCTTCATGATGCGGACCTTCCTCATCACCACAGCATCAGCAGGAAACCGGGCTTGCGCTCCTGGCATTCCACCGCGCCGACGTCAAGGCCGGCGTTGAAGACGCGCGGATTGCCGTACACGTCGCTGTTCCCGATTGCCGTGAGGAGCCACGCCGGCGAAGTCGCGGCGTCCACCGCGCAGGAGCGCGGCGCAAGGCATAGACGACCGTCTTTCCATTCGCAGTGTATCTTCGCCATGGGGACGAGCGAGCAGTTGTCGAAGCCTTCGGCCGTCACTTCCGTGTCAAGGGCCGTGAATATGCAGTTGTGCATCTCGAACGGAACGGTGCCGCCGAGCACCTTCGTCCGCAGGTCGCAAGGCGTGGCAGCATCGAGGATGTTGCCGAAAAACAGGCAGTTGTATCCGACGCAACCGTGCAGCTGGGTTCCATAGTTGCCTGCGCCCGTCGCCATGTTCGCAGCGAACGTGCAGTTGACAAGCGTCTTGTTCTTGATAAAGTGGGAGTTCACGACATAGGAATTGCCGTAGAACACGCAGTTCACGTTAGAGTAGACGTTCGCGGCGGCGGCGTCGGAACAGTCCAAGGGGAGGTTCTGGTCAAACGTGTTCGAGATGACGCTGCAGCGGGTGAGGTTGCAGTTGTAGAGATGCCACCCGGAGCACGTGACGTTTGAAATAATGCAGTCCTCGAAGTCCATCCCATTGGCTATCACGCCGTGGTAGCCCTTCATCGTGCCGGTGAACGTGCAGCCGGACAGCTTCTGGCGATTGCTGCCGCGCACGACACCGCCGTCGTATTTTCCTTGATTCCCGATAAACGTGCAGTTCGACACGGCGAATTTGCCGCTTGCTCCGTTGAGGTACATCGCGGCGGCCGCACCGTTGGTCTGGAGGTTGTCGATGAACGTGCAGCCCTCCACGATGCCGCCGGCCATGTGCACTGCACCGCCGTAGCGCTCGGCGGCGTTCACCGTCGATGTGACGGTGTTGCTGACGAACGTGCATCCGGAGAGGGTCGTTTCGCCCGGCTGTGCAATGAGCTGCCCGAACGCCCCGCCGCCGTATGCGGACTCGTTGCCGAAGAAGACGCTGTCGAAGATGCCGCTGTTCGCACGTATCGCGCCGCCGTAGGAAGTGCTGACGTTGTTGGTGAAGAAGCAGCGCGACACGACAAACTGGTCGCCGCTGTAGTTGTATTGGGCGAAGATGGCGCCTCCGTTGCCGGAATTGGCGGTGAACACGCAGTTCGTGCACGCCCTAGGGCGATGAAGCGCACCGCCAAAGGAAGTGGAGCTGTTCGCCGTGAAGGTGCAGTTGACGAACACGGGGAAGCCGCCGGTGTTGCTGAAGCCGCCGGCACCGCCGTACGCGGCGCGGTTGCCGACGAAAGTGCAGTTCGTATGGTATCCACCGGACACTGCACCACCGCCGAAGTAAGAGGAATACCCCGTCGTCTGTACGTTGTTGGTGAAGTAGCAGCTCTCGGTGTACGGCTGCAGGTCCATCGTCGCCTTGTATGCGCCGCATTCAATCGCTCCTCCCGCCAGCCGGGACGAGTTGTTTGCGAAATATGTTCGCACCGCGCATCCGTTCTTGACGGCTCCGCCGGTCCAACTGTTATCGTTGAATGTCGATGTGTTGTTTGAGACAACGCAGTCGACGTACATCGTCGCCACAGACCGCGAATACGCCGCCGCGCCGCCGCGCGTCGTGCTGTAGCCACCTGCGATCGTCAGGTTGGATATCGTGTTCCACCAGGAGTCCCCGCCGCCGTACAGCTCGAGCACGCGGTGGTTGCCGGCAGCGCCGCCGCCGAGAAGCACCGTGTCGCCCGGTCCCTTGCCCATTCCCGCAATGAGCAGGTCGCGCGCGTGCTTCACGTAGAGGTGCGAGTATTCGTTCATGTAGACGCCCGCAAGGTTGTAGACGCCCGGCGCAAGCTCGATGCGCGAACCGTTGTACGTGTCGTCCGTTACGTCAGGAAGGTTCGCAAGGACGTTCGTGAGAGACGTCACGTCGCTCACGTAGTAGACCTGCGGCGCGGCGAACACGGTCGTCGCAGCGACCGCCGGAATCGCGATCAATGCTGACCTTGCCTTTGCTGTTAGCATCTTTTTCATTGGTCATTCCTTATCTCTTGTTGTTTCGTAGACGACCTTTACCGGACCGAGCAGGCCGGACGGGATGAGCGGATCGTGCGCAGAAACCGCGCGGCTGTACGGCAGCTTGTCGCCGAACTCGTCGCGCTTCTCCGTCGTCAGCCGGACGGTTGTCCGCGTCACGCGTTCCTCCGGCTTGAGGGCACAGTCCCCGACGAGCCGGTTGTGCCAGTTGTTGGTGTAGCGTATCTCCAGCTCGTTCTCGCCTTCGCGCATTGCGGACGAGACGTCAGCTTCCCAAGGTGCACACCACACGACGCCACAGTCCTTGCCATTCACGAAGACGCGCGCGAGGCCGGATGGCAGCTCGCCGAGCGAGAGGATTGTCGGGAAACAACTAGAACAACTGTAAAAACAACTTTCTTCATTCCGCGCACAACTGTGCGCGGTTTTAGAACCGGCTCGCGGTTGCGAGCCGTCCAATACAAGGTTGTCCTTGAAGTTGTTCGTGTTGTTTCCGACAATCACCGTCGTGCGGTATGTTGCGGTGCCGGAGAAGTAGCGGAGGGATGTCGATGCGGCTTCGCCGTCTCTACCGCATGCCGTCCACTCGCGCAGCGTAGCCATCTCGACCGGCGCAGGCGGCGCTGCAGATATGCCGTCGAGGTAAGCAAAGGAAACACGCCAGGAGTTGGTGATAGTAATTTGGTAGGGCGGCATCGATGATGCCGCCGTTTTCGCCTCACGCGGCGGTTTCGTCGAAACCGCCCTACCATTCGGCGCGAAGACGACGAAGCAGCTTCCGGTGCGCGGCAGGTCGAGCGCGACGCGCGTGCGCCCGTCTCGAAACCGGCGGGCGTCGGCCGGCGCGCGCCGTCCCGTCACGGGATCCCACAGTTCGACGCGGCGATTCCCCAAGGGCGCGCGCAGCGTCGCGTTGCGGAACGCGGGACCCACGAGGAAGTAGATGTCGCAGTCGTCGGCTTCGCACCGTCGGTGGGCGAACGCCTCGCAGCCCTCGCAGTCCGGCGCGGGCAGCGTCGCCGGATAGGAGCGGCCGGAAGGCAGGACAAGCCTGTCGCCCTCGAGGCGCAGGCTCCTGTAGTCCGCGTCGTCCAGCAGATCCCAGTCGTGTCCGTCGAGGCGATGGTGCCCCCAGTCGAGATACGGCCTGTCGCCGCCGTTCACGGCGAGGTCGGCCACGGGCTCGCCGTACTGCAGCATGTACTGGCAGCGCGCGAGGTAGTCGACGAAGGCGCCGGCGTCGGCATGCCATGTCACATTCTGGTTGATATGGCTCCCCGCGAAATACTCGGCGCCCGGAACCCCGAAGCGCGGCGGCGAGCACGTGAACGTGTGCCACACGAAATGGTTTGCGCCGTCGGCGAAAGCGTCGTCTGCGCTTTTCTTCAGCGCGGCGGGATCCATTGACCAGTGGTGCGTCATGTGGGTGAACGCCTCCACGCTGACACGCCTGAGGCCGCGCACGTGCGCGGCGGACGCCACAGGCTTCACGAGATGCATCGGCGTGCACCACGGGAGAAGCCTCCCCTGCGGCCAGAACTCCCCTTGCGGCAGGTCGTTCACGCCGAGGTAGGCGAGCTGGTCGGATTCCGCAAAGTGCCCAGGCGTGCGATGCCAAGGCCCGCCAGACTCGGCGCTCATCTTCAGCCCGTGCGCATGGGCCCATTCCCGCATGACGCCGTAGAAGTTCCTGAGTATGAACGCATCGCGCTCGGCCGGCTTCACCGAAGGCGGCACCCGTCCCTCCCAGCTCACGGAATAGATGTGCGTGAACGTGCTGCCAACCGCTTCGGGCACGCGCCGTATGATCGGCCCTAAGAAGCGCTCAAGGTGATTGGACACGGCTGCGGGGTCTGTTATGTCCACCTCGTAGAACTTGCCGTCGGCAAAGCCGCAAAGCGACCCGCCGGACGACGACGCGTTCATCTCGAACTCGAGCCCAAGTCTGGCGCACTCCCGTATCGCAAACGCGACACGGTCGAACCACTCTTCCGTCATCACCTGGAGCTTGACCGGGGGCATTCCGTCCTCGTAGCCGTAGCCCCTGTTGTCGAACATGAGGACACCGCCGAACCCGAGCCTCTTAATCGCTTCCAGGTCGCGTGTCACGTCTTCCTCGTCGACATTTCCGTTCTGCCACAGCCAGTACGTCCACGGACGGCTCTCGCGCGGCGGACCGGCGAACGCCGCAGGGTCCAGCCCCGCATAGCACCTGCCGTCGGGCAGCGCAATCGCAGCCGCGCAGGCCGCAACCGTCAGGAACATCGCCTTACGCAACATTCCTACTTCTCCTCCGTGACGACGACGGTCTCGATGCCGAGGGCGCGGCCGAGCTTCTTCAGTTCAGCGGCGTGATGCCCGACGCCGAGCGCGAAATGGTGCGTCGGGCCTTCCATCGACCAGCGGCGCAGGAAGGTGCGGACGTCCGGCTTGAAGAGCCCGTGGGTATTTGTGTTGCCCGTCGGAGGTATGGGGCCCGCAAGCGACTCCCCTTCCGCCACGATGAACTTGAACGAACCGTCGGCCTTGAGTCCGATGGACATCATCGTGATCGGCCCTTCCTTGATGTTGAACTCCACGCCCGCGCCGCTCCCCGGCTTGCCGTGGTACTTCTTGAGCGAGCGGAGAACCGGCTTCTTCGCGGCGATGTTGAGATGGTGCGGCCCGTCGTGGCCGACGAGAACCGTTCCTCGCTCGAAGTCGATCGGATGGAACTCCGCGAAGCTGCCGCCGATGTCGAGACGATCGAAGATCATCATCGCAATGCAGTTCTTGAGGTCGAACTCTCCGCACATCGGGAAGCCCGCCGCCGTGAGGAGCGAGTTTCCGACGATGAAGTTCGTAACGAGTTCGCGCGTGGGCGACCCGGCCTCGCCTTCGTAATAGTATGCGAAGCCGTCGAGATCGCGCTTCTCGATAAACTTCTCAAGGGCGACGGCAGCCTTGGCAGCCACATCAAGATCGTGGTCGGTGAGTTTTTCGGTCCACGGGTCGGAAACGGGATCGGGCGTGTCAAAAAACGAGAGGATGCGCTTCTTCATGGCGGCGACGGCCTGCGCTTCCGGCGGTTTCATCGAAACCGCCCTACCGTTCCCCGTTCCCTGTTCCCCGTTCCCCAACTCCCGGTAGAACGGCAAGATATCGTCCGGCTCGCAGAGCGCGACATGGCAGCCAAAGGTGCGGGAGATGGCGGTTGGGTCTACCTGCATGTCGTACATGGCCTCCAGCACATGCCCCATGAGTCCGATCCGAGCGCGGCGCAGGTCGTGGAGGACATGCGCGACGCTGCACCATTGCCGGATTTCCTCGTTGGCCTTCGCGTCCCCCTCCAGCTGCCCGATGATGACATCGGCGACGGGGCGGCCATAGCGGATGGCGACGCCGGTGAATTCGGGGACGGAGCAGAGGTCGTCGTTGTAGAGCTGCCTGTAGATCGTCGCGTGTTCGTAGTCGAGACGAGAGTCTGGCTGGAGCGCGACGAGAACGATCGGGCAGGTGAGCTCGCGCACGAACGGCGCGAACGTCGAGCTTGTGGCATACGTCACCATGTCCACGAAGAGCAAGTCGAGGTCGGCGGCCTTCATCGCCGGAATCAGCGACGCCGCTTTCTGCGGATTGTCCGACATGCCGAAGCGGTGGATGTTCAAGCCGCTCGGCGGTTTCATCGAAACCGCCCTACCGTCGGCCGCATGGTAGGGCGCGCTCGCCGAGCGCGCCGCCGCAACGTTCAACATCCTCACGAATGCGTCTTCCTTCTTCACCATGTCGTCGTAAAGCCCGGGACACTGCTTCCAATAAGTGTCGAGCCCGACCGATACGACTCCGACATTCGCCGTCAGCGGCTTTCGGCGCTCGACGCGCGGCGAGGCGCTGTCCGCATTGACGGAAAGGCACACCGCCACAATAAATGCCAAGTTTAAAAATTTGGATTTCTTTCCAGCCGTTGCCATCTTTTTTCTCCTCACGCCGCAAATGATACCAAAACATTCGCCTCACACGCAACACTCCTTTTTGACATACTTGCGCTTTTTGACAAAGATATGGTATCATACGCCCATGAACTCACCCTACAGATACTCCTTTAGGTACTTCCCCGTCAACGCCACGCAGAGGAAGTGGGGGCTATACGCGACATATGTTGGCCACAGCCGGAGCGAACCCGGAGCGGAGTTCCCGTCCCGCGAGCATCCCGACGAATACTACTTCAGCTGGGATGTCGGACGCGTACTGCACGAATGGCAGATATCGCTGATCGAAAGCGGGTGCGGCACGGTGGAATTCAGTCGGCGGCGGTTCAGGGTGGAGCGCGGCTCCTTGATAGTCATTCCACCGGAATGCTGGCACCGCTACAGGCCGGATCCGGCAACTGGATGGACGACGCTATGCATTGGCTTCAACGGCGATCTTGCAACGAGGCTTGTCGGTGGCGCCGGATTTGACTCGGGCGGCGAAGTGCGGGATCTGTCAGCAGACAGCCGATTCCACCAGCTTTTTCTCGACACCGTAACCTACATTCTCGAAAGCGGACACAACAACGTGTACACCGCGGCCGCGCAGATTCCGGTGCTCGTCGCCGCGCTGGCGGACGCCCATTCGGGCGACGGATCCAGCACGTCGAACGCAGAGCTGGTCCACCGCGCGCAGACATACATAACCGAACATTCAAACGCGACAATAGACTTCGAGTCGCTTGCGGAGTCGCTTGGTTTGAAATACCGCTCTTTCCGCTACCTCTTCACGAAAGAAACAGGATCGTCTCCGCTCCAATACCAACTTGGCATTCGCCTCGCGTGGGCCAAGAACCTGCTGCGGTCGAGCACAATGCCCATCGCTGAAATCGCCGAGACGCTTGGCTTCAACTCGACGTGGTACTTTTCGCACTTCTTCAAGAAGCACACGAGCACTTCCGCGGCGGAGTACCGCGCGGCACACGCTCAAATGCGAGGACAAGGGCGGGGGTGGCGAATGGATGCTACGGATGCTCGGGGCGAAACTTGAAGTCGCAGGTCGTCACTTTCGCGCCAGCCGTCGCGCCCGTGTTGACGCCACACGACACAACGACATCAAAGACCAGGTACACCGCGTCCACGCCATCGGCTATCTTGTGCTCTATCGACAGGTCATGCCAGACCTTGTTGTCGCCCGCAGTCGCCACCTCCGCCAGCGGCGTCTCGCCGTCGAGCGACAGCCACATCTTCACCGATCCTGCATACGACTTGTGGGCGAACGCCTTTGCCTCGACCATCAGCTTGCCGCCGCATCCCGGCAGCAGCACCTTCCGCACCACGCGCTTCCTCGCCACGTGGCCTTTCTCGCCGGCTTGCGCCGCCTCTTCGGAGTCAAACGCGAACTGGCGGCGGTAATCCGTGCGCCCGTACGAGGTGTCCATCTCCACGCCCACGACCTCGACGCTGCAATCGCCTTCTCCGAAGAACGAGAGCTCCGTAAGCGTGATCGGCGCCGTGGCGTCCAGCACCAGCGTCTTGCAGTCGAACTCGCCGACGTCCATCTCCGTAAGGCCCCTTGGCGAAAGCGGCCTGCCGCAGAACGTCCCCTTGGCGTTCGGCGAATGGCGCAGCGAGAACCGCCCCTTGCGAACGCGCCCCTGCGGACGCATCTGCCATGAGAGCCGGCCTCGGCCGGCGACGAGATTCAGTCCCGTGTCGGCGAGCCGCCACGCCCGGACGTCGTCGAACGTCGTTTCGTCCACAAGCCCGAACGACTTCAAGTCCACCTTGGACCGCACCGTGCCGTCGCGCTTGACGTTCGCGCGCCACGTCTTCTGCACCGGCCTCCAAGACGCCTTTGGCATCGTCGGCACGGCGGAGAGGTAGTGCTTGATCGTCTCGCGGTAGTAGCGTTCGCCAGGATCGTCGGTCTTCCCGAACCACGCCCCCACGCTGCCCGACTTGCCAGCCACCGAGAACACCATCACCGGCAGATCGAGTGCGCGGCACATGTCCATCCGCTCCACCGTGAAGCGCGTCAGGTCGTCCCAGGTCCTGTTCGTGTGGTACTTGCAGAAGTGCCCGCTCGCCCAGATGCACGGCACCACCGGCACGCCGGTGAGGACGAAGCTTTCAAGGTGCGCGTAGAACGAACCGGGGTCGGTGATGCAGTACGCGTCGAACACCCAGCCGTCGGCCTGTATCGCAAGCGTGGGCTTCATCGGCTCGGTCAGCCACTGGTAGGTCTTCACGCCGTACTTGGCTCTGAGGTGCCTGGCTATTGCGTTCTGCACTTCGGTCTGGCCCTCCCATGTCACGTTCTCCTCGCACGGCGTCACGGCGTATATCTTCTTCGGGCACGGCTCCAAGCCTTCGCCCGGCGCGAAGAACGCGTCGATGGCGGCGACGGCCTCCTCCGCAGTCTTCGGCAGCTTCTGCTTCCAGTCTGGCGCCGTCTTCGGGAACGTGAGCTGGAAGATTGTCGGGACGGTCGCGAACTCCACCCGTTTCCAGAACTTGGCGCGCCGTTCCAGATTCGTCGTGACGGCGGCGGTCGTCATCACGAAAGTCTCGCCTGCGCCGGACCAGCGGTAGTAGCTGAAGTCATTGCCGCCGAGCGCGCGGTCCTTCAAGTTCACGTCCGATGTCGCGCCGAGCGCGGTCGCGCAAATCACCACCGCGCAAACCGCCGCGAGTCTGCCCATTTCAGTCTTCATTGCTTGTTCTCCTTTTTCTCAACCAGGCCTTCGCCTTCAAATGAAATCTCCTGGAGCACGATCGGCGCCTCCGCCTCCAGAAACGCCGGGCGCGCGTCGAACTCCTCGCACTCCACTTCGGTGACGCCGTCCGCAGAAAGCTCCATGCCGCAGAACCTGCCCTTTGCCCCCGCCGAGTGGCGCAGCGTCAGCCGCCCGCCGCTCGCTCCGCCAACGGTGCGCAAGTTCCACGAAAGCCTGCCCGATTTCGCAGTCAGTTCAAGCCCCCTGCTCGTGAGCTTCCATTCATGCACGTCGCCGAACGTCGTCTCCTTCGTCAGCGTGAACTTCTTCAGGTCGATCTTCGCCCCTGCGACGCCGTTGGAGGCCACGGTCCAGGTCTTCTTCGCGGGCTTCCACGCCGGCCGATCCAGTTGCGGGATCGCGGCGAGGTGGCGCTTGATCGTCTCGCGATAGTAGCGTTCGCCCGGGTTGTCGGCGTCCTTGAACCACAAGTCCACCTGCCCCAGCCGTCCCGCGACGGCGAAGAGCACCACCGGCAGATCGAGCGTCCTGCAGATCGCGACACGCTCCAGCGTGAAGCGCGTCAACTCGTCCCACGACTTGTCGGGATAGTACTTCGAGAAATGGCCGCTCGCCCAAAGGCACGCCACGACGGGCACGCCCGTGAGGACGAAGCTCTCGACGTGCGCGTGGAACTTCTGCGGTTCCTCTATGTGGTAGGCGTCGAACACCCAGCCGTCGGCCCGGATGTTGAGCCTGGGCTTGTATGGTTCGGTGAGCCATTGGTAGGTCCTCACGCCGTACTTGTTCTTGAGGTGGTCGTAGATGGCGTTCTGCATTTCTACCTGCCCCGCCCAGTCGATGTTTTCCTCGCTCGGCGTTACCGCGAAGAGCTTCTCGGGGCATGGCGTCACTCCGTCGCCGGGCGCGAAGAACTCGTCGATCGCGCTGATTGCCACCGTCATGTTAGTCGGCAGATTGTACCGCCACCCAGGCGTCTTGGGGAACGTGAGCTGGTATATGACGGGCGTGGTGTCCGACGCCACCTTGTCCCAGAACTTCTTCCGCAGCGCCGGGCTGTTCGTGAGCACGGCCGTGACCATCGCGAACGTCTCGCCAGCGCCGCGCCAGCGGTAGTAGCAGAAGTCGTGGCAGTCGAGAACGCGGGGAGTTTCGGCGGCGACTCCCTGCGCCCCCGCCGTGAACGCGGCGACCGCCGCCGCGCAAACCGCAACGAGCCGCCAGCCTCCCGCCTTGCGTGGAACTCGATTCGTCAAGGACGAAGCCGCGAAAGGAAAAACGCGCGTCGCCATCAGTGGAACACCAGCAGGAAACCGTTGCCGCACACGCGGATCGCGCCCTTGCCCGCGAAGTGCGCGGCGTATGTCTTGTCCGCCGAGCTCGGCCCTTCCGCGCCGGAGTACAGGCCGGGTTTTACCTCCACGCCGTCAATGAAGGCGTGGCGGAATCTATGGCTCACGCCCTCCGCGAGCTCAACCACGCCGCTGTCGACAATCGTCAGGTTCGCGCGCCTGTGGAAGACCTTGGACTGTCCGAGCTTGAGCCGCCCCGTCCCGCTCGCTGTCACGTTCGTGCAGTTCAGCCAGCTGCCCGTCTCGGTGAACTCCAGCCGTCCCTTCGTCACGCCGACGCGCCCTGCAGACTCAATCGCGTTCGTGAACACCACCGCTCCAGTTCCGCCCATCTCGAATCCCGCCTCGCCCGTGAAGCGCACGGCCTTGTTCGTGATCGTGGTGCTATGCGCGGTAAGGCGCAGGATGCCTGGCAGGTCGCTGTCTATCCTGCCGGCCGTCATGGTGGCCATCGTGCCAAACGATACCTCGTGCCCATGCAGGTGCAAGGTCGAGTTTGGTTTGTTGCATTGCAACTGGATGGCCGGCCTCCCGTTGAACGGATCGTCCACTTCGCAGTGCACCTGGCCGCCATTCAGGAACAGGTACGGCATCAAGTTGCCGTCCACTTCGAATCGGATGGAGCTGCTGTTCACTTCCAGCCGGCAGTACGCCGAGGTAGTTCCCGTATGCTTCCATGGCTTTCCGCGAACAATCCACTCCGTGCCCGCGTCGCCGTTGAAGAAGACGTCGCATTGCACGGTGACGCCGCCTTCAGTGATGACTTTGCCTTTTAGCTCCGGCCTCCAGTAAATGCAGGTTTGCGTGAACATCTTGGTGAACACGTTCGTGCCGTATGGCCTGAACCAGTAGTATTCGTTGTTCTGTCCATTGAGCTTGACTGGACGCTCGATCACGCTTCCGTGAAGGTAGAGCATTGAATCCGAGAGCGTGACGGTCGTGTCGCTTGCGGGTCCGAAGGCGTTCGTCGTGGAATAGACGTTGACAAGCGCGTTGTTGATCGTGACGTCGCCGAGGAAGCCGTTGTCCCCGTCGATCCGCAAGACGCTTGTCTGCCGCTTGGTGTCGACGGAACCCGTCGTGACGCCGGAGCCGGCGACCGTCACGGCATACGCCACGTCCATCGCGACGGGCTGCTTGAACTGTAGCGTCGAATTCGCGCCAATGCTCCACGTCTGGTCGCTCTTCACCTTCACCGGCACGTCCACCGCGTTCGTGTGCGTCGCGTCAACGGCGAAGCCCAGCTGCCGCACGGCAAGGTTCGCCGCGCCACCGCCGGACACGAGATCGAACCTCCCCGACGCTCCGCCGAAGTGGACGCCCTTGAAGTCGAGCGCGCGGTCGATCGTCGCCTGCGTTCCGCCCGTGGCGAAAAGCGGATAGAGCGAAGCCGCGCCGAGCGCCGGCGTTTCGTTGCCGTCCCAGTTGCCCGGCGTCGCGATGCCGTCGTCGTCGCCGCCGCCGTCCCACGTCGCGTCGACCGTCGGCTTCTCCACTGCCGGCACCGTTATCTCGCCCGTCCCGGAGAACGGCGCGACGCCGCCGGTGTACGTGTCGCCGTCGAGCGGAACGCCGTCCACGACTGCGGATGCAAACAGGTAGTTCGCGCCCTCCGGCAGGTCGAACGTTGCAGTGGAATCCGCCTCCAGCGTGACGGCGGACGCCGAGAACGGCGTCACGGCGGACGCGGCGATGGTGAAATGCGCCCCCGCGCCGAGGACGATGTTCGTGACGCCGACGAGCGCGTTCGTCGCCGAGACCGCAAAGTCGAACGTAGCGCCGTCCGCGACGACGATGCGCTTCACGTTCGCGAGCGACGACGCCCCGGAGACGCGGAACGTGCCGTTCGAAACCGTCAGCGAGCCGTTCATCGAGCATTCGCCGCCGTTGATCGTCTGGGCGCAGCTTGAGTCCGTAGGCGCATAGACGAGCGAGAGCGAACCGTTCAGCACCGCCTTCGAAGTGTCGCTGGCCGTCGCGCATAGGGTCAGCGTCATCGCGGTCGAGCCGCCGTTCACGGTAAGCTTCTTCGTGGTGCCGCTCAGCCTGTCGATCGTCTGGTCGGTGCCATTCAGGTTGCATGTGCCGCCAGAATAGTAGTCGCTCCCGTATGCGCGCAGGACTGTCGTCCCCGGCAATGCGCCGTCCGTGGCGACCGCGTTCCTAACGTAGTTGCCGGTCTCGAAGTAGGTCCAGCTGTTGGAAGTGGATTCGTAGTGGTAGGTCGTGTCGTCGTACGACGAGGCGTTCAGCACGTGGCGGCACTTCAGCGGGCCGTAAAAGTAGTGGTTACTGCCGCCCTGCCAAAGGGCGCCGCCGCCAGGGCGGAAGTCTCGCGGCACGGTCACGGTTCCGCAAAAGGTGCTGCCGCCCTTGCCAAAGCTGTAGAGGTCGCCCGTCGCATGTGTCAGGGTGACGTCGCCGCAATAGTAGCTGCGCCCGCTGGTAGCGGCTTGCAGCTTTGTCGTCGCATGGGACAGCACGAGGGAATTCGAGATCGTCATGGAGTGGTTGGCGACGACGGCGGCTGACGCCGAGATGTTCAGAGTGCCGCCCACCACGTAGCACTGCTTTCCGCCGGAAGCGAAGGTCAGCGAACTTATGGAGACCGAATCCACGTCCACGTTGAACGTCGCGCCGGCGGTTGCGTTGTCTATCGTCACCGCCGCTCCTGCGTCTGGCACCACGCCCTCCGCCCAGTTCTCGGCGACGGACCAGTTGCCGTTGGTCCACGTCGCCGCCGATGCCGCCGATGCCGCTCCAAGCGCAAGGACCGCAACTGCGGCCCTCGCCGCTCTCCCGACAGCGTTGTTGTAGCAGAACTTTACCATAGAGTACAACTTTCCCAATTGAGTAGGGTTATGCGCCCGTGCACACGCCCTGCCCTGCCATGACGGGATGTCCGCACCGACCACCCAGCCAATGCCATCCCATCACGAGAACGAGAGAATGATACCATATTCTCCCAAACGACGCAAGGGG
>JAFRBA010000059.1 GCA_017405115.1 Kiritimatiellia bacterium | reverse complement strand
TCACCACCGCGCCCGTCTCGCCGGCGGCGACGAGGAGATCGGTCTGGCGCGCGAGGAACGCCGGTATCTGCAGCACGTCACACACCTCCGCTGCTGGCTTCGCCTGCCAGGGCTCGTGGATGTCGGTCAGCACGGGCACGTCGTACGTCGCGCGCACCTCTGCGAGGATGTCCAGCCCCTTCGCGATGCCGGGGCCGCGGAACGCGTCAACGCTCGTGCGGTTCGCCTTGTCGAAGCTCGCCTTGAATATGAGGCCGACGCCCAGCCGCCGCGCAAGCGCGGCCAGGCGCGAAGCCAGGCCGAGCGCCATTGCGCGCGACTCTATCACGCACGGCCCCGCGATGAAGACGAGCTTTCCGTCCCCAAAGGCCACGCCTTTGTCGACCCCTACTTTTCTCATGTCGCCTATTATACTAAAAACAAGCCGCCGTGTCTAATGCACACTGCGGCATTTTTAGCTTCATCTCCAATCGCCGCGTTTATGGTTAGAATTCATACCGTCAACGAGGTTCAACCCCACGATTTCCGTACGCACTGCACTTATCTACGACGGGGGGGGGGGCTTGAGCCGTGCATTATGGCAAAGCGACCCTACGACTTCCTGATTTCTTCCAGAGAACTTCTTGGATTGTAGCACGCATGGCAGGGCGACTTCCAGCATCACCGAACCAACCGCGACCCAGTCTCTCACGGGGTGCGTCCCCCAAATCAGTTAATTGCCTCGCGAAAGCTCAAACACGGCAGAATCATAGGGGCCGCGCAAGGCGAGATTGAGGCGGCGACCATGAAGCTTGGCATCATGCGGAGCTAAGCAGTTGATTTCGGCGATGTCGTATTTTGCGCCCTCGGTGAGCCCTGTCAGGTTCAATGACACCGACTTCTCACCATTCTCCTTGAGCCCTAGGACGAACACTACCGCAGCCGGTCCCTGTTCCCCGTTCCCGCTTCCCTGTTCTCCCTTCATGTACATCAGCGCAGAATACGGATTCTCGTATGGCGATGCGAGGCGATAGAGGTCGCCCTGCTGCACGACGGGGCGAATCCGCTTGTAGTCGGCTACGGCCTTCTTCGCGAACGCCACCTCTTCGGCCTTGAGATTCTTTGGATGAAGTTCAAAGCCCAGTCTTCCGCACATCGCGACGTCAAAGCGGTACTTGAGAGGCGTCTCGCGCTTGGTCTGGTGGTTGGGAGACGCCGTGACGTGGCAGGCCATCGCGCAGGCCGGATAGAACTGCGACGCTCCCCACTGGATGAACACGCGCATGAAGGGATCCGTGTCGTCGCTCGCCCAGAACTCGTCTGCGTAGCGGAGGAAGCCGAAGTCCATGTGACCTCCGCCCGAGGCGCAGGCCTGCACCATGATGTGCGGACGCTTCGCCTGGAATTTGGCGAGAAGGTCATAGAGCCCGATCGTGTAGTCGTACCAGAGGTTCGGCTGGCGGTCAGCCGGAAGAAACGTCGAGCCGGGGTTCACGATGTTCTGGTTTGAGTCCCACTTGATGTACGCGAGCGAGGGAACGGACGCATACACCTTGTCGAGGTCGGAGAATATCCTCTCGCGCACGGCGGGATTCGTGTAGTCCAGCACGACCTGCGTGCCGCCGCGTCCGAGCGCGAGCGGGCGCCCCTTCTCCCGGAGCAGCCAGTCCGGATGCTCCTCGGCAAGCCAGCTCCGCGTGTTGACCATCTCAGGCTCAACCCAAAGACCGAACTTGATCCCGCGTTTCGCGGCCTCGTCCGCGAGGTAGCCGAGCCCGCGCGGAAGCTTCTCCTCGTTGACGTACCAGTCGCCCAATCCCACCTTGTCCTGGTTCTTGTCGTCGCGCGCGTACTTGCCGCGTCCGAACCATCCGTCGTCCAGGACGAACATCTCGCCGCCCATCTCCCTCACGCCGTCCATCATGTCCGTGAGCGTCTTCTCCGTAAAGCTGAAGTACGAGCCCTCCCAGCTGTTGAGGAGGACGGGGTGCAGATCGCGTCCGTGCGGCATGAGGTGGTTGCGCGCCCAGCGGTGGAACTGCCGCGAGACCTCGCCGCGCCCCTTCTCGGACCACACCAGTATGGCCTTCGGCGTCCTGAACACCTTGCCGGGGTCGAGCGTGTAGGGTCCGCTCGTCATGTCGACGCCGGCGAAGACCTCCGTCGTCTTCCCGTCCCAGCCGCGGCGGATGCGCCGCGACGTGGTGCCTGTCCACTCGAGCGCTACGCCAAGCACGTTGCCCGACTCCTCGTCCGACGGACCGAACGACACCATCATCCCCGCGTTCGACTCCCATGCGTCGCGAGTGCCCGCCTTCGACGCAAGCTCGACGATCTGTCCGTTCGCGACCTTCGACTCACTGACGTTCGCCTCCTGAGCCCATTTGCCCGTCAGACCCAGGACCCCGACTTCCTTCGCGGAAACGCCGATCGCGGAGGCAAAGCTGTCCGCCCTAATGAGCCTCACGGGTCCGCCTTCGGAATGACGAATCTCCACCCACGTCTCAACAGCGTCGCAGTCGTTCCAACTCTTGACATGGCGCGTCACCTCAAAGGGATAGAGTTCGTCCACAAGCCGGATCGTCGTGACTTCCGCGCCGCCCTCTGCCCTTTTCTCCCTGCCCGCCTCCTTCAGCCGCAGCGTCACCGCGCCGTCTGCGTGCAGCACCTGAAGCCCGGCGTGCTTGACGATCTCCTGCTGACCCTGCGGGATAAGCTGCCCGAATGCGAGGTATCCCGCAAGTGCAATCTCAACTCCGTTCATTTCGGCTCCCTCTATTTGCTGACATCAAAATTATAGCATAATCTGAATCCCGAACACCCGCTTCAGGGCATCAGAGCGGCCAGGCGACAAGAAAGCAGGTTCAGAACTGCAGCACGGCCTTTACAGCCTGCGATGCCTCGGATGATATCGTGACGGCAAGGAGACCGTCTTCGCGCTTTGAGACATTGGCCGCACCGCCGCCCTGCACAGTCACGTTCTTGTAGGCGAATCCTTCCGGAACGCGCACGAAGTACGTAAACGGGAATCCGCCGATGGACTTCACGTCAAGGGTGTAGGTCTTCGCCGACGCATTCCACTTCAGGACGTTCAGCTCCACCGCGCCCTGCGTAATGTGCCGGTCGTCGCCGATAAGCTGCGGATGGTCCTCCGCCTCCCAAATCGCGAAAAGCCGCACCGTGCGCATCGGCATCTCGCAGCCTAGCCCGCCAGAAACGACGCCTTCCCACGCGCCGTTCCAGAACTCGAAGACCGTGTAGGTCTTAGAAGAGTCCAGTCCGAGCGCGTCGAACGCGACGTCGAACGTGCGCGGAGCGTCCGTAAAGTTGAAGAGCGCCACGACCCGCCATGTCCCGAACGGCCGCGTCACCGAGAGGTTCCATATCGGCATCATGGACGATGCCGCGTAAGGGTAGAGATTCTGAGGATGAATGTCTGCGACTGGCAGAACCTGCTGGATCATCTTCATGCGGTCGTATTGCAAGGTTCCCAACTTGTCACCCGCGAACATGAGCTGCCCCGGCAGGCCAATGATTGTGGCCATCACCTCGGCCTCGTTCTTCTCAAGTGTGTAGCCGACGAGAAGCGTGTCGGGATCGGTGTAGAACATTATGTTGTTCACGAATATCTGCGTGAACGTGCATTGCGCCTGGTGGATGACGTTTTTCCACTTGACCGGCATCTGCGCATGCGTGGAGCTGCCGAGAGGATTGTAGTTCTCCCCGATGCCTTGGTAGCATCCTACGACATCGCTGCCGAGGCGGGACGCGTCGAGGTACCGCGCCTCCGTGCCGGTGAAGTCTCCCATGCAGCCGAGAAGGATACGGTCTTCGCCGATGCCATCGCGCAGGGCCTTCACGCTACCGTCGAACCAGTTGGGGTCCGTTGGCTTGTGGAATCGGGCGCGTATCTCCGGACGCTCGAACTTGCGCGGGGTATTGGCCATTCCGTCGAACTTGAAGAATTCGTAGCCCCACTCGCGGGACGCAGTGCGCGTGAGGTGTCGGAGAAGGTTAAGGGCGTCGGGATTGGTCGTGTCGAGCATGTAGCGTCCGTTCCAACACGGGATGGGCCTGCCCGAGGCATCGTGCAAGAAGAGATCTCGGTGCGCGTCGTGGAACGCCGCGTCGCCAGTGCCGTAGAGCGGCATCCAGATGCCAGGGCGGAACCCGAGGGCGCGTATGTCGTCCGCCAGCTTCTTCATGCCATCCGGGAACTGCGGCTCGTAAACGGACAGGTCGAGATTGTGGAAGTTCGAGACCGGAAGCCACAGCGAATTGCCCTGCCACGACTCTACAGACCAAATCTCAAGTCCGAACGGCTTGAGGTACTTCGCGCCTATGCGCGCCTCGGCAATATTCTCCGCCGCGCCAGCCTTGTCGAAGTACGTATTCCAGCTCATCCATCCTGTCGGAGCACGGGGACAGCGGCGGCGGTCGATGGGATGGTAACCAGGCGCCCAGCGGCTGGCATAGTAGCGCGGCGCGGCCTCGATGACGATGGACGAGAGGGCTGGGTCGTCAATGTCGGCCTCCAGCGATACCGCGTACTTTCCCTCGCCCGACGAACGAACGACCGTGCCGCACGAGAAGAAACGCAAGGCCAGATCCTCTTCACGGGCGAAAACAGAATCATTGCATGGCGAATCGCCCGCGCCGTCGGCGAAATTCAGTATCTGCTCGCCTGGCTCTGGAATCGTGCGGCAGGCGAAGGACTCAGTGCGGACGCTTGCCTCACCCTTGAACGCAAGCCTTCCCGGGAAGAAGTTCGCGCCGGCGCGATGCAGCACCTCCATCGTCATCCTGTCGCCGTCGCCCCTGAACGACACGTATCCAAGCACTGTGCCATGCGGATTTACGAGCGAGAGACGGCCCGTGGCGGCGTCTCTCGCCTCAACAACGCTCCAAAGCCGTCCTTCGCTCTCGAACGAAAGTCGTCCCTCGAAGGAAATCTTGCACATGCCGTTCTCGAGACGAAAAACCTCGCCTTCCTCGGTGAAGGACACATTCCAATGTCCAACGTCTAGCGAAAAACCGGCGCACGCCGTCGCGCCAAGCAGAAGAACGCCAAATGCAAGTTTCGTTTTCATACCGCGCATTCTACCATGTTTCACGGCCTCATGCGCAAAAAGACATGTCAACTTCCCTCCTCCATACCACTACCTCCTTATGACCTGACCATCAGCAACTAATTGCTCGGCAAGTTCAGCATACGGAACGTCCTGGACGGCGACACCACGGACTACAGCAATCGAACCAGCCGTACCAGCCGCTTGGCCAAGAGCAAAGAACACCGGCTCCATGCGAATAGAGCCAAATGCAATATGCGACGCCGATATACACACTGGAACCATCAGATTCTCACATTCACCACGTTTCGGGACAATCGATCCATAGTCAATTCCGTAAGGCCCCGGAAAATCATGGTCTTCGACATTACCCTCATTGCGGACAAAGCCGTCCTTCGTCTCAATGCGACGCACATGGTGCGAATCCATCGTATACGCTCCCATCGCCACCGGTTTCCGCGCAACAATAGTTCCGCGACAGTTGTGTTCTGTCATCACATACTCGCCGACCATTCTACGCGCCTCGCGCACATAGAGCTGCCTCTGCCAACCTCTGCCAAGTCCATCTTGAAACTCGTCTTTGCAGGTTCCAAACGCAGAAAAGTAGGTTCGAACCTCCTTGGGTATTCTAGGATGATTCGCAAGAGTCCACATAAGTCCCATTTGATAGTCAAGATGCGCCTTCAAGATGTGATCGCGCTCTTCGTATGATGCTTCTGGCCAATTCCAGTTAGCCCCGATAAAATCCGTCGAGAATCCACATCGATTGTTTGAATCCGTCTTACGGTTCGGCATCTTTGACATATTGGCAGGTATGCCGCCGCCAGGCCAGACTCGCGCACCAATCGGGCACGCGTCCGGTCGAGACCACGCAGCCTCGTAGTCACGGAACAGAAGTTCGTAGTTCCGCTCGCTATAGCTCTCTGGCATTGCGAATTCAATCCTATTCTCCGGCACGTCAGTGAGACACATCCTAAAGCAATAGGCCTGAACTCTTCTGTCTCCATCGCCCGTTCGCGCCAAAGGGTCAAAGGGCTCTACTCCAGGAAGTAGTCCCGAGCCTTTGTCCCCAGCCTTCACATACGGAGAAACTCCGTCGTTTATGTTGTGATTCCACGCTCCCTCAGCATCTGGGGCATTGCCATTTATCGTTTCGCCGTAAACACTGTTCGCTTCACGCCCAACTGTATACGACACGCCGGCAGAAGCCATCAAGTCACCTTCATAGGTGGCGTCGACAAATACCTTTCCGGCATATTCATCGCCGTTCTCAGTTACGAAAAATGCAATCCTTCGATGTCCTTCGACCTCAATCATCCTAACCTTTCCAGGGGATCTATCTAGGCGCTTCCCACGATGAATCTCAATTCCATATCGCCGCTCCCAGCCTTCGAGAACTCTAAGCGCCGCCGATGGCTCAAACGTCCACATTGAGTCAACATCCTTCGAATCGGCGCATTGACCGTCAGGGAAATATTCTTCTCGTTTCTGCCACTTCCAGTTTGCATCATCACGATAATAGCTGGCAATCGCCTTGTAAAATTCCAATGCAATGCCGCCAAACGCATTCTTGTTGCCGATGTCTGTCTGCCCCAATCCGCCAGTGGTGAGTCCACCGATACGGGTCTCTGGCGAAACAACTACAGCGCTTCGCCCCATTCTCTTCGCCTGCAAAGCTGCAGAAATCGCAGCTGGCGAACTGCCGTATATGACGATGTCGCGGCATGTCCGCACCGAACCAACCGCCGTCATCCCCGACAAGGCGACCAGCGCCAGAAAAGCAAGCCTGTCCATCATTTAGCCTCCTCTATTGCCTCGGCGAGAGAATCCCGCCAGGAATAATACACAGCCGGATCGTCCGTATACTGGTCTATGCTGCGGCAGACTTCCGGTGGAACCTCGCACTTGCGACCAGTCACTCGCTCGTATTCCAATGCATACGCAAAGTCTTCAAGGCCGTCGCGGAACGCCTCGAACCGAACGGTCGAAAGCGGAATCCCATCTGGACCGCAGCAGAGAAGGTTTCCGTCGCCATGAAGCGTACTGTAGCTGATGGGATTCCAGTCCGTAAACACATTCTCCCCGGAAATTGGACGTATCGAGTTCCATATTGATATCTGGTAATAGAGGAAGCCGTCTGGTCGGAACTTCACAGTCTGCGCCCCCATCAGCTGTCGAAATGCAATCAGTTGGTCTTCTACGAATGGGTTACCGAGCGGCGCACGCTGATTGCAGGCAATATACCACCACACTTCCTTGCCGATGTCCCGCCCCGCCGGAATCTTGTCGATGACTGCCGCATATCTGTCGGTGGTCGGCGTATAGGCGTCGAAATCGCAACTTGTCTCTGCCGTCCCAAAACTCTCGTCATATGTAGTCGTGAGCAACTTCAGTCCTGGGAATTCACGGCGAAATTCGGCAATTACCGGATTCACGCGCCTATGGAAATACGCTGGGCATTCATCACAGCCATAGATATATGCATGATCAAGAAGCCCAAGCTCTTTCGCCTTTAGATACTCCTTTCTGATACTGGCCGTCTGTGCAACAATGTTGGAAGCAATCTGCGCATCCGTTGGCTCTTTCTTGCCGAGAACCGGCGTCCAGAATCCAAGGTTGAACCGTCCGAGACGACCTTCCTTCTTGAGCCGCAGAAGTTCATCCCACCATTCACGACGTGTTCCATAGAGGTGGTCGGGCGAGACATAGTGATCAACCAAGAAATCAGTCCATTCCCGACGATGACGACGCCAGATGTTTACAGGAGATTCCGGATCCCTCCCGATTCTAGTCGACTGCTCAGCATTGAAGCTTTGTGCATGCGCAGGCATGATTTCGGGAGCAAATGAAACAGCAAGCGGAAGCGGACTGGTCACCGGGACTTCAAAGTCGTATATGCGCACGTCGAACGGAAACGACTTCGAAAACCCATCGCCCCGCACCGTGAGCAGTCCCGAATATACGCCCTTCTTCTGATTCCGCGGCGCTTTGCAGTTAACCCAAAAGCTCTGGGCCACCCCGCGGGCGATGTCGGTCTTTTCGAGATACGACATTATCGGCTCCGGGAACCACCCTGTCTCTGGCGGACGCTTCTTGCGTTCGTATCCTCCAGGCCGATTGGCAGCAATGTTATATCCCACTGCGTAAGGACCTGGATTCTTTGTCCTAACATATCCAACAGGGTGCATGGAAAATGCGGCCGCAGGCAGAACAGTTCCATCCCGAGACTTCATTTCCCCCACTTTCACAGAAACATTTTTCAGACACCTGTCTCCATTCGGCAGAACGACAACCTGAACGGCCTCACTTTCGCCTCTTGCCAACCTTATCTCGAAGTGATCTGCCGCCTTGACGTCGAACACCGACTTCGGCATGACCTTCTCCGCAGGCGTCGCCTTGCCGATCCAGCATTCATCGCCAGTCTGCCCAGCAGCGAGACAGTCGGCGGCTAGCCGCTCGCGACAGCCCTTCATTGCAGCAATACGATTCGTCTTGGCACGGTCAAGGGCGGGATTAATCTTCTCGCGCACATACCCTTCACAAGGCTGCGGGGACTCTTCCCCCGGTTTTAGCAGATAAAATCCGCTTATTTCTACGTCCGCCACAAACGGCTGGAAAAAATTGAAGTGTACACGAGTTATGTTTTTTATATCCACAGGGTTCTTTTTGGCCCTTCCACGCTGGCCTAGATTCCACTTCAATGGAATGACCCAACGCTGCCATTCGTCCGTTTGTAGCATCAACTGCGGATAAGGCATTCCGGCTCCCACCTGGCCAACAGAATCAGAGACGAAGCCCATGATAAAATCTCCACCAAGCCCAACACTCATGATGTCAACTACAAGTCGATCGTAACGAGTCCAATCTCCTACGGCAGGAGAGAACGTCACTGAAGGCCATTGCGGGAAACCTCCCTGCCAGGGCTTGGTGACAGTAAAACGATAAGCATAGCGTCCGTGCGACCCCCATGTGTTAACGACCTCCCCACGAAACGACGGCTCCCTAACAACTGGCATCTTTGCCCTAGCTTTAGCATCTGAAAAGTCAACCGCCAAGTCCACACCGAACAAAGCCGACGCCGACAGCGCAGCCAGCACAACCACGCACATTGCCCTCATTTACTTCCTCCTCAGCCTGAATATCCTTGCTATGCCAGGTCTGAACTCTCCTCCAAAGCGACGGTTGCGCCTCCACTCCGTCCGCCCTACGGCAAACGTCCGCCACTTGCCGTCGTATCCAAGCTCCTCTGCATCGGCGTTCAGCCACTCGCCGGAGAACATGAGGTCGATTCCGTCTATGCAGTCTGCCCGCAGCACTAATACCGTCAATACCATCGTCTTACCGTCTGGACTCTCGTTGGCAATGACCTCGACATTACGCTCGTCCGCCACGCGGACGGGAATCTCACCGCCAGACGCCCACTCAAGAAGGTCCGCTATGACCTCGCGCTTGCGGACGGAGAAAAGCGCAACAGAGCGGTTACCGGTAATCGTAGTCGATATGAAGCCAAATCGACGGCCGTCCGCCGTTGTGACACGCATCACGCTTGGCGCGTACTGATTTCCGTCGGAATCAACGAATCCTACGAGCGTCTCCTGCTTCGCGCCACCGACGGCCTTCATCGCTGCGCACGAACTCTTTTCGGCCGGAGTAGGGGCTGCGAAGTTGGCGTTCATGATGTGTCGCCCAGGCACACGCCGCGAAACCGCCACGTCCTCACTCCACTCGTGGACGATGGGGAACTCGGCTGCGGCGCTGACCTCGGCGCCCATGACCGAAGCTAATCCAAGTTTAGTGGCGGCCGCAGCGCACCGCCCGTCCAGCACCACTCCGCCGCAGCGGAGGAGTTTCTCCAATTCTGCAGAATCCATCGTCTCGGCCGCAGAACCCGCAAGCAGAGTCGTACTCCCTCGGTCGAGACTCATCGGGAATCCGTACCGCGCACCAAAGAAGTTTATCGTTGGATCAGCTTCTGGCGCGAAGACGCCACACGGTGACATCCCCTTCAGTTCGTCTCGGAGAACGGCCATCCTGCGGTTCTCACGCAGCAGACACCTGAAGTAGCCGTCATCGTCCTCAATCGGTTTGTCGTTGCCGTGCAATCCATAGAACAAGACACTCTCGCTACCACACGATACCGCCTTCGCAAGCAAAGCGGAGAGAATCGCGTCAGGCATGAAGAAATGGTTATGCGGATACGCATCCAACTCTTGCATCCGTTCAATGTCGCGCGGACACTTGAGGAAACTGCGATATCCCCTGGATACGCAGTTCAGCATTTCCTCGAAGCTCCCATTTGAATCGTAGGTGGAGCATGGAATGCGGACCAGCGGCCTGTATCTTCCGGCAACCGCCCGCGCAAATTCAGATGCGTCACTTCGCCCATGGCTCATGTCGCTATTACCACACAAGCCCATCCGAATCTCCGGCGACACCCCGTCAACCACCTTGCGTATGGCCTTTCCGAAGGCTATCAACGAATCTATCTTGGCAGAGTCAAATGCTCGCCGAGCCCGCTCCGCTTCAGGCGTCCTCTCCTTCATAATGTCGATAAGTTGTTCGCGCGTGTAGTGTCTGCCGCATTTCTCAGCCACCTTCGCAAGATGCAATGGACAGTAGCAGCACAAACCTGTCCAGCCATCATTCGTCTTGTCGCGCTGCCATCCAAAGTGGAGATCATCCTCGAACATAATGGTGCTTGGCCGGCCACGTTCGCAGACAGTCCTGATGCGCCTACATAGGGCGGCGAGGAAATCGGCATCGAGCGGACACGGTGCGTGCAGTGCCTCGCGCCCAGTATCACCAACCATGAACTGAAACGGCCCGTTCTTCGCACAGGCCAATACTGGCCCCAAATACCAACCGACCTCCAGATCAATGTCGGCTACAGCCTCGCGAATCCTTGCCATTTGGTCGCCGAATTCCTCAAACTGGGAAAGCCCCGGCTCCCAGCCGACGATCCTCGTCCTAACGCCAGGACATCCAGTCAAGAGCACGCGCTTGACGCCAAACTCGGTCCTAAGCCGCCTAAGGGCCTTGATACCGCCATCGAAATTGGCACATAGACCGAAGGAGAACGGCACAGAAATGT
Source organism: Kiritimatiellia bacterium (assembly GCA_017405115.1). The sequence goes on along the minus strand of JAFRBA010000059.1, from coordinate 21,608 downwards.
CGAGCGATGGGCAAGAGTCCGATTTCACACGCGCAACGCCGTTCGAGAACGTGAAGACCTCGGCGTAAGGAACTGGCGGCGAGTATCCATGCGTCCCGCCCTGCACCCAGCGGATGCTTTTGGGGCAAGTAAGGCGATTGTAGAAGATGGCAATTCCAGAGGGCGGGCAGCACAAGTTATCGCCAAGCCCAGCCCGCGACACCTCGACCGTGCAAGTCGGCGGGATCCTAGCGGCCATGTTTACAGGATCGTAGTAGCCGAGCGCCGGAACCCACGGCACGCCCCAACCAAGCCGCAAACGTCCTGCCGCGCCACCCGCCATATCGCAACACCACGGCACACCTGCCGTGACTTTCGTCACATCCTTGTCGAGAGCACCCGCCCATATAGCCTGCAATCCACCCTGACTTATTCCCCACGCCTCAAGGTCCTTTCCATTCCATTCGGGCAGAGTCTTTAGAAACTCAAGCGCACGCATGATGCGCAGGCACATCCCATTGAAATACGCCGTTTCCGGATCGGCGTTCTGCGCCGGGTCTAGTCCATAGGTCTTGCCGTTGGATCCAACTTCCCAGCGAAGTGCCTTCTGATAGGCCTCGTCGGCGCCAAAGGCCGGCAGACGCATACCGTGCGCGTTGATGTCAAACGTAATGTAACCGTCGCGGGGATTTCTCCCCCACATGTTGCGATGTACAAACACTTCTCCGCCGTAGCCGTGCGCCGTAAGCACTGCCGGAAAGCGGTTGATTGGTGAAGCGCCCTCTGGAACGGCAAGATATCCTGTGACAGGACGCAGCCCAGGAGCATCCACTTCCACGGCCCAGGTACGGAAACCAGGCCGTGCGCTCGACACTTCTTTCCTGTTGATGCGCATAGCCACTTTAGACAGACGCGCACGCTGCCTCTCCCAGAATGCGTCAAAGTCGCTTGGCTCAGGCAATGTATCGAGCTTCTCCGGCTCCGCCGCCGCCGAACCGTCAAAGCAAAGCGCCTTTTCGCGTCGTTCGTATATATTCAATGGACGAGAACCGTCGGGCGTCAGGGCATTCTCTGGGATGTTCTTCTCGTAGACTCTGCCAGATGCGTCCACGACCTGTGCAGACAGGCGGACGAATCCCGGTTTATCCAGCGACGTTTCAACAGCCACGGGGTGCTCAATCGGCAACGGAACACGCCCCGAGAACGTCTTCTTGTCATCCCCCTCCCGCTTCCACGATATGAAGTACTTGTTCGACTCAAGTACCCCTGCATGTTCAAGCGTCAAGTAGAACGTTATCTTCTCGCCCACCTTATACGATAGCGCTGGACGGCTCGTCCGCCCGATCAAATAAGCATCATCAAGAGGACCGGAAAGGGCTGAGAGCGCAGCCACTAACGCAAGAATCGTCAGTACGTGATGCTTTATCATATACACCCCATCCATTTCGCCTATCTGAGCATGAGCATCGCGCCGCCGCCGCAAGTCCGTTTCGGCCTGAGGAAGTCTATCGGATCCAAAACACCTCGCGTAATGCGGAATTCGTCCACAACACCGCTACAGTCACTCGTCCAACCAGACGCAACTCCTCCAATTGTGGCATATTGCATGGCATTACCGGGCTTCCAAATCGGCAGCGAAGGATCAAACGAGCCATCTTTTCCGCCCTCAAAACTAGACGCACAAATGCCATCAAGATAGAATTTGACGATCCCCAGCGAGCGGTCGCAGACAACGGCAACATGATGCCATACACTGCGTGCAAAGTCGTATACCCCGTAATTCGTCCTAAGTAACCCGACATCCGTAGAACCGTCGGCAGCTCCCACAATAAGAGAGCACTGCCGACTCTGCATGTAAAAACCACTTGCACCGCTTTGGTACGCAGGGGCAGAAAACAGGCTTACGGACGGATTTGGATATTGCTGGCTATAGTTTTGGGTCTCCACTCGGACAATCATCTCGACAGTAAAGCTATCCGCGAAATACGCGGGAAGGTTCTGCATATTCAAAGCCAGCCGACCCCAGGCTCCGTTAGTGCAAGACGCCACCGAAGAATCATTAATGACGCGATCACGCCCCGACCCGACCGACAGATAGGGTAGCTGCGTATCGTTCGTGTAAATCATGCTGCCGGGGTTGATGATGTTCCAGACATTGGAGTCAAAGTAACGCGACGTACAGAAGGTGAAAGCAAGGTCGGAAGCCACATCATTTGTCACCACGGAAACAGTTTTGCCGAGCTCACCGGAAAACCGGTAATGCACGAGTTCTCTTGGATTCGACGAAATCCAGGGCGTCATGCCGTCATGCCATGCCACCATTCCACGTGAAACGCGCACGGCGGCGACGTCCACTATCCCGCAAGGATAGTCGCAATGCCCATTGCTCCAGACCCCACCAATGCGAAATTCGCTCAAGGGTCCAAAATCTGACGCAAAGCCAGAATACTGATCCGTAGTGGTGTCAAAATCACTGTAGTCCGATCTGAACACGAACGTCTTGCTGTCCGCATTGTAGGCGATGAGGATGTGCCGCCAATCTCCGGCGCTCGGCGAAACCGCCGAAATCCGATACGGGTATCTGTTGTAAAAATTACAGGTGAATTCGCTTGAACTGCCATTTGTAAAACCATGGAGTTGCCCGCTCGCATTTGGTCTCCAAGGACGATAGCAAATGGACGGCAAGGTGTTTCCGGAACTCGCACTGCCGACCCCGAAAAGCGCACAATCGTTGTTGTAATCCTGAACCGTGTAGTCTTCGGATGCCTTGCTCATGCGCGCTATGATCTCAACCGTCCACGAACCACTCCCGACAATTGCGGCAAAATTAGTCATGACGAGCGAAGTTCCGACCATCCACGGGGTTTTGTCGGCGGAGCTTGACCCACCCTCCATCCTAAGCGACGACGACAAGGAGCCAAGAAGATTAGTCAGCGCAGTGTCGGAGAACAAGCATGTCGCAGGCACATCGGCGAGATACGTCGGAGACTTGGCCCTAGCCCACAGAGCTCCGCTCTGCTGCTTCTTCAGAATTAGGCTCAGATCGCCGCCTGCCTTATTCTCAAACTCCGTATCGCCAGCAACCGTTTCACCCGGCAATCCGGAAAATGTCCAGAGACCCACGACCTCATGACCCAGGCAACACATAGTGCCAAAGAGAATCATCATTGTAGTTGCAGCGCATTTCATAGTTTTGTGCCTCCAGTTGATTTTGGTTGCAAGCACCGTGCACGCACATTACATGCATATGACTTCCGTCATGGTGCATGTCCTGACGCCATAGGCCTGCCTTTTCCATTACGCGGCCATTATACCACACCCCGCCCTCACTATGGCGGAATGACATGTCAACTTCTTACGGACTTGCGACGTTACGCCAGCTTAGGCAATTCCGAGTCGACTCTCTATGTCCTCGATCGTGCCGCCTTTAGTCTCAGGCATGAAAAAGACGGCCCAGAGAAGCTGGACGAGCATCATGAACGCGAAGAACCCGAACGCCCACGTCCCGGCCCGCTCCGCGACTGCTGGGAACGCCCACGATATGAGAGTGCACATGAACCAGTGGGTGAAGCACCCGAGCGCCTGGCCCTTGGCGCGAACCGCGTTCGGGAACACTTCGCTGATGTAGACCCAGATGACCGCGCCCGACGAGCAGGCGAAGAACGCGATGAAGCCAAGTATGCCGGCGACGGCTAACGCGGGACAGCACCCTTCGCCAAGAGAAAGCTGCCAGGCCACGAGCGAATGTATGAGGATCATCATCACTGCCCCGCCGATGATCATCGCCCTGCGTCCAAATCTGTCGATCACAAAGAACGCAAATATCGTGAACACCAGATTCACCGTGCCCACACCCATCGTACCCGCAAGCGCGGCGAGCTCACTACCGCTACCGAATATCATCTGGAAGATGCGCGGCGCATAGTAGTTGATCGCGTTGATGCCGGACACCTGATTGAAGAACGCTATGAGAAAGGCGAGTAGAATCGGCTTCAGATACCGTCGCTGGAACAGCGCGACGGACACACCGCCAGACGCCTCGCGTAGCGACTCCGATATCTCGGCAAGCGTCTTCTTCACCGCCGGATAGCCAATACGCTCCAGAACGCCACCGGCGGCAGCGGAGCGCCCAGCGCGGACAAGCCAGCGCGGCGACTCCGGAATCGTAGCGAGAAGAGCCATGAACAATGCAATCGGCAGGCACTCCACACCCAGCATCACGCGCCAGACTACGCGAGGGTCGACATCAGGCATGAACCGCGCCACGAAATAGTTTGAGACGTATGAAATCTGAATTCCGAACACGATATTGAGCTGGTTCATCGCCACAAGGCGACCACGGCACTTGCCCGGCGAAACCTCGACAATGTAGAGAGGCACCACAACCGAGACGCCGCCGATGGTAAGGCCACCTACGAATCGGAAGAACCCAAGAAGGAACGCCCCCCACGCCGCGTCATGAGGCGTGAATGCACAGCCAACAGCAGAAACCATGAAAAGCACGGCCATCAGCCAGAGCGTCGGCTTGCGCCCCACCGGTCGGACGGCGCACCTGCGCCGAAAACACCTATCACCGTGCCAATAAGCGCGACGGACACCACGAGGCCGTGCCAGAACGCGCTTAGCGAGAACTCACTCTGTATCGCCTTCTCGCATCCAGAGATGACGCCAGAGTCGAATCCAAAGAGGAAGCCACCAATCGCGCCAACGGCCACGACGTAGAAGAGAGATTTATTCATAGCACAATTATACTAAACGCAGCCCCATCCGCGCAAAAGACATGTCAATTTTTGCACAATGGTGCAGCCGTGTTATGCCGGATAAAACGCTCGGCTATCGGAGACGATCACTCGCCCTAAAGCCCTTTAAACGGATTAACTGCCTTGACGCAGCCGTACATCTGCCCGTCGTTCAGGTCTTCGGCGAGAATCTCGCGGACTTGACGGCATCGACTAGAATTCTCGCCGCAACGGATTTATTGGCTACATCCTGATTGAGGAACGCATACAAGAAAACATTCGTGTCAATGAAAGACCGACTCATCTGGCGTTCGCCTCCTCGCGATCAAAAACATAATCGTCTGGCAGCCATCCGGTCTGCTTCATGAGATACCCATAGACCTCGTTCGCCGCGCGAGACCTTTCCAACTCAGACTTGAGGTAGTCGAAGAGAATTCGTTCAAGCGTCGTTCCGCGAAGGTTGGCGTAGCCCTGCGCCTCCTGCGCCATGGCAGGGGGAAGATCAATCATTATGCTCATTATATTTCCTCCTTTCCAGATTCCAACGTCGTTTGCGCATCACTCCCACCAGTCGCAGCCGCAGCGCAAGATCTTATCCGCATCGGCTGTTCCCGCGCAACACCCGCCACGCAAGACATAGGTATTATAGCACGCGCTTACTGGGATGCACGCCATTATGCCATTATTCGGTGAGATAATGCAGTGGATTCGCGGACAACGAGCGGAGCGGGGATGAGGATGCGGCGCGGAGGAAGCGATGCGTCGACAATGCGCTCGCGAAGCGTGCGGTAGGCGACCCGCGCGATGTCCGCGCACGGCTGGTGGATTGTCGTAAGCGCCGGCGTCATCGTTACGGCACACCGCACGTCGTCGAACCCGGCGAGCATCACCTTGCCAGGCACCGCCAGCCCGATCTTAGCCAGTGTGTTCCTAAGAACAGCGGCCACGTAGTCGGACTCGCATATCACCGCGTCTGGCCGACCGGTGCGACGCGAGAACACTGCCCGCAAGGCCGCAGCGTCGCCCGGCTCGGCCACAATGGCGCAGTCCTTCGCGAGCTCCGCGCCCAGAACGCTCACCACTCCGTCAAACCTGTCGCGTATCACCGAGGCGCAGTTTGGGCGCATGAGGAAGCGCACCCTCTTAGCCCCGCATGCGACGACATGTGCGCAGAGGATGCGCCCGGCCGAGATGTTGTCTATGCCAACGAAGTCGTGCCTCACAGGGTCGGCTCCCATGTCGATGTCTCGGTCGATCAGGACGACCGGGATATCTGCCGTCTCGAAAAGCGCAAGCATTTCGCTAGTCAGGCGGTCGGGCTTGCTGAGAAACGCAAGCGGCTGGAGTACGACGCCGGCGACACGCTCGCGCACGAACATCCGCGCGACTTCGCACGCTTCCTTGGCGCGCTTGCGCGGATCGCCGGCCGAGATGTCCCCGAGCAGCATTGTGTAGCCGTCCCTCTGCGCACAGCGCATCAGCTCCTGGCACATCAGGGGAAACACCTCGCCGAACGAAAGGCTGGGCATTATAAGCCCGAGTCGCCCGGACTCAAGCCTGGCCGTCCTGGAGGCGAACGTGCCCTTCCCGCGCCTGCGGTAGACAAGCCCGCATTTGACGAGCTCGTCCATCGCCTTCACCGCCGTTATCCGCGAAACCCCGTACTTGCGCACAATCGCCTCTTCGGAGGGCAGCGGCACGCCGCGGGCGTACTGTCCGTCGCGTATGGCCTTCTTCAGGTCTTCGAATATCTGGGAATACTTGAATGTTCCTGCCATGGCGGTATTATATCAAACTGGGAACCGAAATGTACGCCCAAGCAAGGGGTACTTCGCCCCGGCCGCATTGTTGAACGGGAGGAACTCCATCCGTGCGCCGGCTGCAAATCCCTCGAACGCCGCGCGGGCGTCCGCCGAGTCGTTCACGCCCGGAACGCAGGGCACGCGGAACGCAAACGGAATGCCTGCGCCGCGAAGCCAGGCGATGTTTTCCATGACAATCGAAAGCTCCCCGCCTGTCCAGCGGCGGAACTCCGCCGCATCCAGGAGCTTGACGTCCTGATAGACGAAGTCCAGCTGCGAGACGACAGACTGGTAGTCGGCAGACGGCGCATGCCCGCTCGTCTCGATTGCGAGCCCTATCCCCTTCCGCTTCAGAGTCGGAATGAGTTCCAGCAGGAACTTTGCCTGCATAAGCGGCTCGCCGCCGGAGAACGTGACGCCGCCCCCGGACTGCGCCATGATGTCGGCGTTCCTGAGAAGCTCTTCTGCAAGCGCATCCGCCGTCCAGTCGCGGCCACACACGACCTTCTCGCCCCCCCTCCTGACCATCGTCTCGGTGTCAAAGGTCTGCCCCTCAGGGTTGTGGCACCAGGCGCATCTGAGCGGACATCCCTTGAAGAACACAGTCGTCCTCACCCCCGGCCCGTCATGCAAGGCAAACTCCCTGATCTCAAAGACCCTTCCCACCATCAACTTACAACTCCACCCTCTTTATAATCTGATCCTGGTACTCCTTATCGAGCTCGATGAAGTATCCGCTCCAGCCCCAGACTCGGACAATAAGGTGGCGGTGCTGTTCGGGATGCTTCTGCGCATCTAGGAGCGTGTCGCGGTTGATTGTGTTGATCTGCAACTGGTGTCCGCCGCGCTCCACGAAGAACTTGACGAGGTGCGCGACCTTCTCCACGCCGTCCGGCATCGCGAACGCGGAGTCGTGTATCTCAATAGTCAGCGGCCCGCCGTTGCAGACAAGTCCAAGATCCGGCTCGGTGAACGACCTGACTACGCTCACGGGCCCCTTCACCGGCGCGTCCAAAGCCGGCGCCCAGTTCGCCGAGAGCGGCTCTCCGCGGAGACGTCCGTCTGGCGACGCTGGGACCTCGCGCGCATGCCAAATGTAGTACATGGCGCTGCCCGTGCCGGGACGGAATACTCCGCCCCTGTCGTTGCGCTTTCCATCGAAGACATGCCCCCAAAATCCGATAACACGCTTAGCGATATCGTCCACCCTTGGATCGGCGTTGCCCATCTTCGGCGCGGCTTTAGCAGCGGCGAGGACATCTGGTCGTCCGTCAAAGTCGGTGTCGAGCAATCTTACCAACTCAGGCAGTGAGACAATCTGCCTCTCGAACACTAGTTCCTTCACCGAGGCCAGCGAATCGACTGCAACGGCGATGCCAGTGCCGTGGATCCCGAAGTTGTTGTACTTCGCCCCCATGCAGATGTCGCGGGCCCTCTCGATGCACCCCGTTGATATCGAAGAGACAAAAGGCCCGGGAAGGATCTCGACGTGGCGGTACTTTTCCGCCAGCGCGTCCGCCCTGCGCTGCACCTCGGCGAAAAACTCCCTCTCCACATCCTCGTAAGCCAATCCATCCTCCGCGTCTCTGCGCCTCTGCGTTAAAATTCTCAACGCTGCATCGAGCGCCCCGACAAAGCTCACCGCGTCGATGTTGTTGATGTCCATTCCGCAGCCGGGGACGAGGAACTCCCAGCATGCGGCGACGGAATAGTCGCGGGCGTCCTCCAGTTCGTAGCCCCACCGCTGCAACGCGGGAATCACGACGTCGTCATTGGCGTACTGCGGAAAGCCAAGCCCCTTCGCCGTCAGCTCCGTGCCAAGTTCGTATATCTCCAGCGGAGTGGTCTTGTCAACGCGCAGGTTTATCTTGGGGTCAACCAGCTTCAGTTCCCCGCAAGCCTTCAGGCAAAGGCGCGAAAGCGCATTGAACGCAGGCTTGCCGTCGCGCGTGACGCCGCCAAGCATGACAGACTGCCCGTTATCGCCCTGCTGGACGCCGATGTATAGGTCGCTGTCGCGGTTGCAGGCGATGAAGAACTCCTCCAGCTCTTCCAGGGCTGTCTCCTCGTTAAGTCGCCCCGACTTGATGTCCGCCTCGTAATACGGATAGAGATACTGGTCGATGCGCCCTAGCCCGCAGTGGTACTCGCCCTCGCACCACATCGCGTAGTGCAGGATGCGAAGCGACTGCAGCGCCTCGTGAAGCGTCCTCGCCCCTTTGCGCGGAACCTGCGCCAGCGTCGCGGCTATTTCGGAAAGTCCGCGCCTCTCGGCTTCGGCGCGGTAGCGCTCCGCGAGGCCAAGGACTGCTTTCACGCCCAGTATCGCGTTTTCCAGAAACTCTACGCCATCAGCGTCGCCATCGGCGCGGCATTTGGCAAGGCGCGACTCCATCTCCGAAAGCCGGGCGTCCAGTCCGTCGCGGATTGCCGGGGCGAAGTCGGCGGTGATGTTGAACACGACGCCCTTTTCTCCAAACGCTGTCCCTGCGGCGCGGCGGGCGGCCATCTCATCGTCGGAATGAAGGTCTGGAATCTCGCGCACGGTGCGCAGAACCGCGATGCGCTCATCGTCCATGAACGCAGGCTCCTCGGCCTTCAGCATCTCCTCAAGCCCTATCCTGGCGCGAGCCTCGTCGCCGACGCCGTCGGCGACGAGCCGTTCAAGGAGCGGCTTCCAGTCGACGTCGCGGCGGAACTTGCGCTGCTCCTTGTCGAATGTTCTTTCCAGAAGACTCTTAATTCTCTCCGTCATGGTTTGATTCCTTTGTCTTCCGACACTCGACAGCCGACGACCGACATCAATTTATATTTGTGATTTGTGAACAATTGTGGCAATTGCGATTTGTGAACAATACTCATGTTATCCTCATCTACCACTAGCCACTAACAACTAACCGCTAATCCCCAGCCTCTTCTCGATGTCCTCGATCGTTCCGCCCTTCGTCTCCGGCATGAAGAACACCGCCCACACAAGCTGCACCGCCATCATGAACGCGAAGAACGCGAACGCCCAGGTTCCGGCGCGTTCGGCGACCACCGGAAACGCCCACGAAATGAGCGTGCACATGAACCAGTGCGTGAAGCATCCGAGGGCCTGTCCCTTCGCGCGCACGGCGTTCGGGAACACCTCGCTGATATAGACCCAGATAACCGCGCCGGACGAAATGGCAAAGAAGGCTATGAAGCCGAGGATGCCCGTGACGGCGATCGCGGCGTTCGGCAGCGGCTGCGACAGCTGCCAGGCGACAAGTCCATGCATGAGAATCATCATGGCGGCACCGCCGATTATCATCACGCGTCGCCCGAACTTGTCGATCACGAAGAACGCCAGCATCGTGAACGTGAGGTTGACCACCCCCACGCCGATGGTGCCCGCCAGCGCCGCGAGCTCGCTCCCCTCCCCGAAGATCATCTGGAAAATGCGCGGCGCATAGTAGTTGATCGCATTGATGCCGCTCACCTGGTTGAAGAACGCGATCAGGAACGCCAGCAGAATGGGCTTGAGGTAGCGCCGCTGGAAAAGCGCTACCTCCACGCCGCCCGCCGCCTCCTTCAGTGACTCCGCGATCTCGGCGAGCGTCCTTGCGACCTCGGGGTATCCGATGCGCTCCAGCACGCCCCTTGCGGCGTCCGTTCGCCCGGCGCGGACGAGCCAGCGCGGAGATTCGGGGATCGTCGCCAGAAGCGCCATGAAGAGCGCTATGGGCAGGCACTCGACGCCGAGCATCACGCGCCACACGACGCGCGGGTCGGCGCCCGGCATGAACCTCGCCACGAAATAGTTAGAAATGTAGGACACTAGAATACCGAACACGATGTTGAGCTGGTTCATCGCCACAAGGCGTCCGCGGAACTTTCCGGGGGAGACCTCGACGATGTACAGCGGCACAACGACAGACACGCCGCCGATTGCGAGGCCGCCGATGAAGCGGAAGAAGCCGAGAAGATACGGCCCCCATGTCCCATCCCACGGCGTGAACGCGCAGCCGACGGCGGACACCATGAACAGCACCGCCATCAGCCACAGCGTTGGCTTGCGCCCCCACCGGTCGGAAGGCCGCCCGGCGGTGAACACCCCGATCACCGTGCCGATGAGCGCGCCGGAGACGATGAGTCCGTGCCAGAACGCGGAGAGCGAAAACTCGCTCTGCACGGCCTTTTCGCATCCGGATATCACGCCGGAGTCAAAGCCGAAGAGAAAGCCGCCTATCGCAGCCACTACCACTGTGTAGAAAAGCGCCCTGTTCATACATGGCGCATTTTACCACAAACCGGCCCGTCGTCAGGCAAATGACATGTCAACTTTTACAGTTTCGAGACGAGAAACCATCCAGCTGGGGCATGCCTCGCTATACACGCTCCATGTCCCTGCGCAGGGCCTTCGCCTTGAGCGCCTCGCGCTTGTCGTGCTGCGCCTTGCCGCGGCAGACGCCAAGCGCCAGCTTGACGCGCCCGTGCTTGAGGTACATCCTGAGCGGGACGAGCGTGAGGCCCTTCGCCTCGCTCTTCAGCCGGAGGCTCTCCACCTCCCGCGCGTGCACCAGCAGCTTCCGGCGGCTCTTGGGCTCGTGGTTGAAGCGGTTGCCGAAGGCGTACGCCGCGATGTCCGCCCCGAGCAGCCATAGCTCGCCGCCTGCGCAGCCGCCGGTGGCTGCGCAGCAGCGAGCAGAGCTGCCAGCATCCAGGTCATGGCGCGAACCCTCCCGCCGACATGCCGGTCAGCACAATCTCGGAATCGCGGAACATGCGCACGTACGACTCGGCAGACGAGAAGTAGACGCCACTCCCCTCGAACGTCGTCTTGCCGTGGCGCACCCTCGTCGGCCCCTCCACCCAGCCGCTCTTCGTGTTGCGGTCATTATACTGAAAACGCACCGCGATGTCTAATCACACCCGGTGACTTTTCCCTCCCAAAAGAGGAATGCAGCGCCCCCGGCGGCTATGGCCACAGGGGGCGCTGCTCGGGCGCAAACGGAGGCCCAAAACCTCGCAAGAAAAAAGCTCCGTCTCACCTCTCAAAACTGCCATCGACCCCGGACACCTCGCCATCAGAGCCGACCGCAATATCTAGAACAAGCGTCCTAAAGTACTTCGTCGCCGGCTCCACTATGTCGAGATGCGCCGTGTAGACGCTTCCGCCGTCCTCCGAATCCTCCTTGCCGTCGACCAGCAGCGGCCATGAAAGTCCGGTGAACTTCACGCCACCCACGACACCGGCGATTGTTGCCTTTTCCTTCTCCCCTATCTTGACAGCGATGCGGTCTCCGTCCTGCTTGAGCCCGGAATTCCCGATGTCGGAGTCGGTGCCGTACCTGAAGACGTACCTGTCGCCGACAAGACCGGACAGCGCCTTGCCGTCCCGGACGATGGTGACCTTCTTCTGCGCGTAGAACAGCCCCTCCGCGTCGGTAGCGACCGAGCAGGTCACGCCGTTTCGGATCCGCGAGACGACAACCTTCCCGTCCGGCTCGTACGTAGAGCTGCCAATCGACACGCTGGGCGCGAATTTCGCCTTTCCGGAAGTACACGACACATACGCCGACGTGAACGAGTAGGACTTGCCGTTGCGTATGAGCTTGCCGGATATCTTTCCTAGCGACCCTGCGGTGAACTTGAGGTACGCCGGACGCGAGTTGGTCGTCCCTCCGGTGTAGGCCAGGCCGTAGAACGTGCCCTTCGCCCAGGACGGAACCGTGACTTTCATCTTCACGGTCAGCGAAATCGACGCGCCGGAGGCGTTCGCAATCTTGATCTTCACCGTATAGGAGCCAGGCTTGACGGGCGTGCCCGTTATCTTGCCGGACGATTCGTCCAGCGTCAGTCCCTTCGGCAGCCCGCTGACCGTGACGGAGGGCTGGGAGATCGACGAGAAGCCCGCCTTGAGAGACGCCGCGTCGCCGGCGGAAAGCGTCTGCGTCGATTTCGCCAGAGTCTTGGCGGACGACTTGAACCTGAGAGACTTCGCGTCGCTCTCCTCGGTCACGAACTTCGCGTACACCTTAGTCGCAGCGTCCGGCATCGAAAACTTCACCTTGGCGGCGCGGTAATCGTAGCCGTCGACCTGGAATGCCGTCGTGCAGTCGGAATCCGTAAACCAGCCGGCGAACACGTACCCGCTTTTGGCCGTAGCCATGAGCGCAACCGTCTTCCCTGCCTCGTACCATCCGCCTCCGCTCACGGTGCCGCGTCCCTCGGCACGTTTCGCGGCAAGGCGAATCGTAGATGTCGGAGTCAAGCCGTCAGGACACCCTCGGAACACCGTGTCGTTGAAAGTCGTGTCGCGCATGACGGCGGAAGTCAGGCCTGCGCATCCGTCGAATGCGTAATCGCCAACGTTCTTGACGGCCCGCGCCAAGACCTTCTTCAGAGACGTACAGCCTGCGAAGGCGTTCGGCCCTATTGCGACGCAAGTCTGCGGCAGCACCACTGTCGTCAGCGCCTTGCAGCCGGCGAAGCAGTCGGAAGGAACGTACGTGATCGCGCTCCCCGAGAGATCGACCTTGACCAGATTGGAGCACCCCGCGAACGCGCCGTCCGCAAGCGCGGCAACGGACTCGCCGGCATCTATCGCCGTCGGATCGAAGGCGTAGCCGTAGACGATTCCGCCACGCATCAGCGTACCGTCGGCATTGGTCGTGACGGAAACAACCGTGTCGTAGACAAACGCTCCGCCGCCGATCCCGCCGGGCATCTCGCCGCTTGGCGGTTCTCCGCTTGGCATCTCTCCGCTCGGAGGTTCTCCGCTCGGAGGCGTACCCCCGAACCCCGCGGTTGTCGTCGTGTCTGCCGCCACCGCGCAAAACGCAATGAGCAAAGCTCCAACAGTCCAGGCGAATTCATTTCTCATGGCTTACCCCCTTTCGTTTACTTGATGTAGACTCCGTGGAATCCGGTCGCGGCGGACGACGGCGCGCTTGTCGCCGTCGCAGGCGTTCCGGCCGTCGACCAACCCTCGGTCGTACAGACGAGCGAAAGCGTCCCCGTCGCGTCGCTCATCTCCGGAATCTTAACGTAGACCGTCTTCGAACCCTTCATGACAAGATACTTGCCGGCGTATTCCGACGCGGAGACCGATGTGCCGCGGTAGGTCTTCTGCGCGCCGGAAGACCCGTATGCCATCTCGGTCGCGCTGCCTAACGACACCACGTGCCCGCCGGTTATCTGCAGCCCCGAAGCGCTGTCAAGGTCGATTCCGCACTCCGGGACCGTGGAAGTGAACGCGAGAACCACGCCCCCCTTGATCTTGAGCGACGATCCGTTGCAGTCTATCGCGTCGTTCCCGGTGGACGCCGCGTAGATCCAACCGTCTTTTATCGTCATGTTTCCACCCGAGTTGATGCAGTCGTCGGCGCAGACAAGCTCCAGCAGTCCTCCGGCTATGTACATGGAGCCTTTGGACTCAAGCCCCTCGCCGCCGTCATTCGCGGTGGCCACGCGAAGACGCCCGCCGTAGACAGTCACCTTCCCCGCGGCCTTCACTCCCTTCGGGTTGGAGTAGTCGGCATCCTCCCCGGCGGACGCCACAAGCTTGTCGTTCGCGACGGACAGCGACATCGACGCGAGATTTGTCGTCGCGACAGGCGTCGCAAGCGATCCGTAGTACTTCTGCTTGACCGCAGTGCAGAACACCTTCTTGCCGCTCGTACTGCCCTGGATGTCTGGCAGGAACGCCGCGTCGCCGGGCTCCGTTTCCTGTCCTTTCGTGCCGATGACGAGAGAACCCGCCGCATTTATCAGCTTGCCAGCATCGCCGGTGGCGCGAAGATCGAACGTGCCGCCCGATATGACGAGCGAGCCGGACTCGTCGCCGGTCCTGATGCAGGCGGCCGAGCCCGAGTCGAGGCACGTCGACGTCGGATCGTCCTCGTCGAGCATCTCCACGTACACGTCCGTCGGGCCGCCCGAAACCTCGATGTCGTAGACGCCGCCGGAAAGCCGCATGGAGTCCGCTCCAAGCCCACGTCCTGCGGTCCCGGTCGCCCGCACCCGCACCGTGCCGCCGGAAATCCCCAGCGTGCCGACCTTGACCGCATAGCACTTAGACGGATCCATCACAGGATACACCCCGGACGCTATGAGCCTGCCCGTCGAATACGTCGCGCTGCCTCCGGAGGTCTTGGTGGAAGACGTCAGCTTGACGTAGTAGTTCCACGTAACGCCGTCGCCGTCCTCGTACTCGTAGCAGTCCTCGCAGACGCCGCCGGAAAGGGTCGCGTCCACAAGCCCCCCGGACATGCTGAACGCGCCGTCGCCCTTGACGCCCTTCGCGCCGTCGCCGGACAGCGCGAAACTCAGCACTCCGCCTGTCATGGCGCAGGACGCCGAGTCCTTGTCAAGGGCGAGGCCGACGGACTTCTCGCCCGCAAGCTCGCAGCGCAGGCATCCCCCGGAAATGGCGGCGACCGCGTTCTTCGACGCCATAAACACTCCGTTCTGCTTCTTGGATCCGGAAGCCGTCACCGAAAGAAAGCCAGCGACCTGCGAATAGTCGCCGCCGACGGACGCTCCGCAGGCGTTCTTGACGTCGCCGGCCACCGTCAGCGAAACGACTCCGCCGGCAAGCGTGAAGTCGCCCCCCGCCGCTATCACGCCCGTCTTCTTCGCGCCTTGCGCCGTCGCAGACAGCGAGCCGCGCCCGTCGACGGCGAACGACGCCGTATCCGCCGCGTCGATGGCGGACGCTCCGTCGGACGCTATCGCATTCTCGCCAGTCAGCAGAAGAACGGCCGACTGCCCGCCGCCCAGGGCGAGAGTCCCCGACACCATCGCGTTCTCCAGCGTCACGCGGAATGCCGACTGCGCCGAGACGGACACGTCCCCGCCGATCGAGCCGGAAACCACGAAGTCCGTGCCCTCCTCCGCCGACTCGTAGACTCCCGGCGCGGTTATCTCGACAAGGTTCGGGTACGAGTCCGCCCCGGTCGCCGCCGACGCAAGCATGGCCGCGAACGCGGCCGCGATTTCGATTGCCTTTGCTGGTCTTTTCATGTTGAATCCTCCTTCGCCATACTGTATTCGGAGGAAGATTCCACATGACCGCCAATTGTCATGGAAATGTCATGGAGTCCAATTCACCGAAGGATTCGGTAGCCGATTCCGCGGATGCTTTCTATCAGACACCCGGACGAGCCAAGTTTCTTGCGCACCTGCAGAACATGCTGATCGACAGTCCGCGTGCCGCCGTCGTAGTCGAGGCCCCACACTTCGTCCAGAAGGTCGGCACGGGAGACCACTTCGCCGCGATGCGCGGCAAGCTCCCGCAGAAGATCGAGTTCGCGCACGGTCAGGATGTGCGTCAGCCCGTCCGCTTCGACGGTGAACTTTTTCGAGTCCACCTTCGCCTTGCCGATGAAGAACACACCGTCTGGACGGCCGTTGACGCCGCCGCTCTTGGCGGAACGCCGCAGGGCGGCTGCAATGCGCGCCAGAAGCTCGCCCATCCTGAACGGCTTGGAAATGAAATCGTCGGCTCCGAGGCCAAGGCCGAGCACCACATCCTCCTCTTCGGCCTTTGCCGTCAGGAAGAGTATCGGAACATCCGCGTCTGAGGCGCGGATTTCGCGGCAGACGTCGTATCCGCTTTTGCATGGCATCATCACGTCCAGAACGACGAGATCGGGTCTGCGTCTGCCGAATTCCACGAGCGCCGCCACGCCGTCCGGACGCGCGGCCACTTCGTATCCGGCCGAGGAAAGCGCAATGACAAGCGCATTGCGCAGCGTGTCGTCGTCTTCTGCCAGAAGTATCCGCGCCATGCCGTTACGATCCTTCCGCCGGTTTGAGCCTGAGTGTGAAGACGCTTCCGCCGCCCTCGCGCCGTGAATAGACGACATCGCCGCCCATCCCGCGTGCGAGGGCGCGGGCGAGGGAAAGCCCGATTCCGCTTCCCCCTGCCGTCCGCGTGAGCGAATTGTCGACGCGGTGGAAGCGCTCGAATATTCGCTCCTCCTCGCCCGGCGGCACGCCCTGACCCCGATCCATGTAGCGAATTTCGCATCCCTCCACTTCGATGTCGACCGGACCTGGCGAATATTTCACCGCGTTTGTGACGAGGTTTATCCCTATCTGGCGCAAAGCGCCGTAATCGGCGTAAACGGCGGCACCTTCTCCCTTCAGAGACACCGAAGCACGTCCGCCTGATATAGCGGCTATTGCCTGGCGTTCGGACTGCATATCGACGAATTCTGCAAGATTGAATTTCACAATGTCGTACTTGTAGCGGCCCTGTTCCAGACGGCTGAACTGGAGAAGATTGTCGACCATGCCCGTCAACCGGTCGGTCTCCACGAGTATCGCGTCAAACGCACCCCTTCGCTGTTCCTCCGACGAAACTTGCCCCTGCGAAAGGAGTTCCGCGTTGAGACGGATTCCGGCAAGCGGCGTCTTGAACTCATGGGAGACGTTGTCGATGAAGTCGGTCTTCGCCTGCACGTTCCTGCGTTCATGCCGGAGAAGATGCAGGATGTACATTGCAACCGAGAGCGGCAGCGCTATGAGAAGCGCCAGAAGAAGCGCGCCGACAGATGCGATGCGCACGTTCTGTGCGCGAAACGCCGCGCCGCCGTCCGCCCGCGCCGTGCGCAGAAAACCGTCGCCGAGCGGCGGCGCAAGCGGTATCTCGCCGCAGAGCCCCGGCTTCGCCGGCCATGTTGCGTTGGCGTACAGCCGCCGCCCTTGACTATCGACGATTTCGAAGGCGGTGATTCCGACGGACGACATTGTAACACGCTCGAATCCGCGGCATATCCCCGGCAGAAGCGCACGTTTCTCGCGCGACCACGGCATCGCCGGAGCGTTCGGCGGACGCGGCGGCGGACGCATTCCCGCGCCCGGAAGGCGGCGCTCGCGCCCATCTGGCGGCGGGTTCTCCTTGGAGCAGTCTGAATCGAAGTCGAGCCGTGTCATTTCATCGGCGAATCCGAGAATCGACGCCAGGTAGAGTTCGGCATGCGAATCGAGGTCCGACTGCTCGTCGTTATACGACTCGCGCCACCCATGCACAAGGATCACCGACCCGAACGCAAGCAACGCGAGCGTGGGAACCGCTATCCCCACGCCCACGAGGACATTCTCTTTTATGCGAATGTTTTTCACGCCGCGCATTATAGCAAAAAGCAGGCTCACCAGTCCTTTGCGAACTTAAGTCGCGCGAAGCAGGAAGTCGCCGTGTCGTCTGCGGAAACATACGTGTACGTCCCGTCGCCGTTGTCGGTGCCGGAGAGGCTGGCGGCGTCGAAATCCACGGCAAGGTCGTTCGTTCCGACAACTGTCACCGTTACGGCTGATCTCCCCGACGGCTCGAACACGAACGACTGCGTGCCGCCATCGACCGCGAGAACATCCGTCGCCGCCGTCCCATCGCCGTAGCAGTATGCGAGCAGAGCCGCTTCGTTGGAGGAATCGGCAAGCCACGACTCGAGAGACGCCGTGGCGTAGCAGACGGTCGTCCCGTCGCTCGTCGGCTGCGCGACGGCCGTGCTTTCAAGTGGCGTTTCCGCAACGGCCATGAGCCATGTAACGAGTTCGTTCGCCTCGATGCGGACGACATCGGCCCCGTTTACGGTGTACGATGTTTCACGTCCGAGAAACGAAGTATCCGCATCGTAGCTCGCGGGAAGCGCGGAGAGTGTCGTCACAATGGTCGCCTCGTCCGCCGCGAATGCATACGCGCCGACGGCGGCATCGGCGGAAATAGTCAGCGCTGTCGCCGGGATTCCAGCGAGCGAGGCCTGTCCGAATTCCGAAATGCCAGACCAGTCGCTCACGGCGAGCGATGTGCAGCCGGCGAATACGGCGGCGGCGAGCGTCGCGCCCGACGCGACCGTTGCGGAAGTCAGGCTCTCGCAACCGGCGAACACGCCTTCGCCGAGGGTTGTAGCCGACGAAACATCAGCGCTCGCAACACCGCTCTGCGAGTAGGCGTAAGAGCCTATTTCATCAGCTCCCGCAGCAGCGGCAAGCGAGGTGCAGCCCCTGAATGCGTCGTGGCTCACAGCAGTCACGCCGTTGCCCGTAAACGTCGCGAGCGCCGTGCATCCGGCGAACGCGCCAGGTCCGATCGAGGTGCAGGTCGATGGAAGCGTCACGGTCTTGAGTGCGGTGCATCCGGCGAAGCAGTCGGACGGAATCTCCGTAATAGACGTATTCTCGAGGTTCACCGTCGTGATCGACGTGTTGCCGGCGAAAACGCCGTGCGCAAGTTCAGTTACGCCCGCTGCCGCCGTCGGCGCGACGGATGTCGAAAGCGACGACGTGTAGCCGAACAATACTCCTTCGCGGACAAGGCAGTAGGCGTTTGTCGTGACGCTTATGAAACTGTCGTATGTGAACGAGCCGCCGCCGCCACCGCCGCCGCTGGGTCCGCCGCCACCAGGTCCTTCCGTGCCGCCGCTTCCGGGACCGTCGCCGCCGGACGGAATGCTCGGCGGCTCGGCGAATGCAGTGACGCACGAAAGCGCCGAAAGAGAGAGTACTGCGAGAATGGTCTTGATCTTCATTGCCAATTTCCTTTCTTCGGCGGCGTGGTGGCACGCCGCCCTGCCGTTGTTACTTGGTGTAGAATCCGTGGAAGCCGACCGATGTCGCGCCGCTCGGCGCGGAAGTCCCGTAGCTCGTCGGAGACGTGCCGCTCGTCATGCCCGGTACTGACACGAAGAGATAGGCCGATGAGGAGGATGCCGCCGCCGGTATCTTGCCGTAGACGGTCTTCGAGCCGCTTGCGTACCAGTAAGTGGCGGAAGTAGAGAGCGTCTTGCTGCCCTGGTAGTATCCCTGCGTTCCAGCGAGCGTTCCCTCGCGGCAGGACTGCGCCGCGCCCACGCCGAAGATGTAGCCGCCGTTGATGGTGACGGAATAGCCGCTGTTCACGTCGAACGCCTCTTCGGGGTTCGAGAGCGTGAAGGCGTAGATCCAGCCGTCGTTGATCGTGACGTTGGCGTTCGAGTCGATCGCGTCGTTGCCAGTCGAGGCGGCATAGATGTAGCCGCCGTTGATTGTCAGGTCGCCCGCCGTGTTGATGCAGTCGTCGGCGCAGTTCATTTCGATTACGCCGCCGTTGATGGTCATCACGTCTTTGGACTCGAGTCCCTCGCCGCCGTCGTTAGCGGTGTATACGCGGATTCTGCCGCCGTTCACTGTGACCGATGTTCCGGCCTTGATGCCCTTGGCGTTCGAGTAGTCCACGTCCTCGCCGGATCCGGCGACGATGTTGTCGCTGGCCACCGAACAGGATACGTCTGCTATGTTCGTCGTTGCGACGGCAGTCGCGAGCGATCCGTAGTACTTCTGCTTGTAGTAGGTGCAATACACCTTTTCGCCAAGAGCCTGGCCTTGGATGTCGGGAGCGAAAGTGGTGTCGGTTGGAAGCGTCGTCGATCCTTCCGCGCCGATGACAAGGCATCCGCCGACGTTGATGAGCTTTCCGGCGTTGCCGGTGGCCAACAGCTCGAACTTGCCGCCGGTGATCGTGAGGTCGTCGGCCTTCAGGCACGCCGCGCCGCCGGAATCGAGGCAGACGGTCACCGTTCCGTTCGTCGCCGTGTCGTCGTCGAGATCGTCCGCGTCAACGAGAGATTCCACGTACACGTCCGTAGGCCCGCCCGCGACGGAGATGTCATAGACGCCGCCCGAGAGGTTCATCGTGTCGGCGCCGAGTCCGCGTCCGCACGTGCCTGTGCAGCGTACGCGCACAAGGCCGTCCGAGATATTGAGCGTGCCGACCTTTACGCCGTAGGCCTTCGACGGATCGTACACGGCGTACGTGCCGTTCGCGATAAGCGTGGAAGTAGCCACGGTGAGCGAACTCGACCCGGCATCGCTGTTGCCGGTCGTCTTGGATGACGATCCCAGCGTTATGTAGTAGTTCCACACGACATCGTTCGAGTCTTCGTATTCAAGAAGCTCCTCTACATATCCGCCCGTCATCTCGGCGTCGATCGCGCCGCCGGTCATCGTGAACGTCCCGTCGCCCTTGACGCCCTTCGCTCCGTCGCCGGACATCGCGAACTTCAGAACGCCGCCGGACATCGTGCCTGTAATGGTGCTCTTGTCCAATGCAAGGCCAACCGACTTCTCGCCCGCGAGCGCGACATCGAGCGTGCCGCCGTAGATCTTCGCCGTTGTCTTCTTCGTGGAGAGATAGACTCCGTTGGACTTCTTGGACTGCGTTGACACAACCTTGAGCTTACCCGCGAGCTGGGTGTAGTTGCCCGTAATGGATACGCCGCATGCGTTCTTAGTGTTGCTCGAGATGGTGAGCGTCGTCTCGCCGCCCGCGAGGATGAAGTCCGTCGTCTCAATCACGCCGACCTTCTTCGCGCCTGCCGCAGTCGCGGCGAACGAGCCGGGACCTCCAATAGTCAGCGTGCCGGTCGATGTTATCGCGCTCGATTCCGTCGTCGTAATCGTGCTCTCGCCCTTTAGCCACAACTGCGCGTCGCCGGTTATCGCGAGAACGCCAGACATCGTCAAATCCGAGAACGTGATGCGACAGGTCTCCGTTGCCGTTATCGCGACGTTGCCGTCAATCGTGCCTGAGAGAACAAAATCCGTGCCGATTGCGGACGCCTCGTATGTTCCGGCCGCTGTGACGGACGTCTTGTTCGGGAACGCGAGAAGTTCGGGGCGGGCGTCGAGAATCCCGGTCTCGTCGGCAAGCGCCGTTTCGGATGTTGTATCATCGCCGGAAACGCTCGCCGTGCCAGATTCTTGATAGTAGCCTGTCGACGTATCGTATCCGCCGTATGTGAAGTCGCCTCTTGCCTGCATTGCGGCGGCAACCGCAGCTGCGGCAAATCCAGCGGACAGTAGTTTGGTGTTCATGTTGACAATCCTCCCGTTTGATTTGCCGCGATTATAGCAAACGCGGCCAGGGCGATTGTCATGGAATTGTCATGCGCGCATTATGATGTCCTCGGCCGGCTCCACCGCGCTGGCGAGGCAGTTCGAGTACGCGGCCTGCAGCCGCTCCGCCTCGCGCAGCAGGACCTCGCGCTTCCCGTGCCATTCGGCCGAGTCGAACGCCTGCGCCGTAGCGGCGGCGAAAAGGCACAAGGCCATGCTAGCGAACGTCCGCATGTATCTTTAG